>JAZQOJ010000108.1:0-3470 GCA_045627805.1 Bacteroidales bacterium | reverse complement strand
ACGACATGGCTACGATCCGACTTATTCGCCATCGTCGTCAGCACCGTTTTGGCTCATACCCACCGCCATCTCCATCTGTTTCCATTCGTTGTCGCTCGGCACGTGCCAGCCAGTAGGACAAATGCCCTGTACGCCGCTCGGTGTGGCGTTGCTGGAAGTTGCTCCGTTCATTACGGTGGTCCAGGAATAGAGACGTCCGTATGTGGTGACAGAATTGCTGCCGGGTGCCCAAATGCCAGAGGAAATGGTGGTGCCGTTGGGTTTCTTCGTGGTGCGAAGGTTCTCCTTCATCCAGCACTGCTCGCCAATCTGCACGGTGTTGTAGGTGTTATTGTCTGCATCAGTAATGGTAGATGTTCCGCAGATGAAGTCCTCTGCCGGTTCATTAACCGTAAGGTTGATGGTGATAGTGCTGTCGCAGCCAGCGGCATTGGCACGCACTAAAACGTAGGTGCCGGTTGCAGTGCCCGCAAGAAATGTGGTGTCGCCAAACGCGTAAGGCAACTCAGCCGTGGTGATCTCAATGTTGTGGGTGGAAGAGGTGGGTGCGCAAGGGTCGGTGGCTTCTTCTGCTATATTGCGCAAGCAACGAACGGATACCGCCGTGAACTTGCTGAAATTGCCGCGCGTGACAGTGGGGGAGAAAAAGCCGATGTTCCGATTGTAAACATAATTCTCGCTATACTCCGTGGCACTTGCGCAGTAGGCAGTGGTGGAAGCGTTGAAGCTGCCGCTGTAATAGCCAGCAGGCACCATTCCGAAACCGGTGGCGTCGTTGTCGGCTGAATTGTTCCCCACCGTGCAATTGCTTGAAAAATTCATCCAGCCCGTCTTGCTGGCCAGCGCCTTGGCGATGTTGCCGCTGTAACCACCGCAAGTGTAATCGCTCTGACTGCCCACAAAATCAGTGAGTTCCGTCCATTCCGCATCGCTGGGAACGTGCCATCCTGCAGGACAGATGCCCTGCACATCACTCGGATTCTCATCGCTGGAAACCGCACCACGCATCAATGCCGCCCAATTGTACAAAAGACCAAGTGTAGTTGCGTTGGCGCTGTTGTTGCTCGGATAGTACCAAAAACCGACGGTAGAAGATGTATCGCTGCCTTGCGCAATGGGCGTGTTGTCGGAATAACGGGTCGTGCGCAGGTTTTCCTTCATCCAGCACTGCTCGCCAATCTGCACGGTGCCGTAGGTATTGCCATCGGCATCGGTAATGGTGGCGGCTCCCGGACACGGCTGGCCTCCCGGCTGGGAAACATTCACCGTTGCGCTGGCCGTGCTGGTGCAGCCGTACTGGTTGGTGCCAACGACGGAATAGGTGGTTTCGTCGGTCGGTGCCACCGTGATTGCGGCCAACGTATCGCCCGTATTCCACACATAGGTGCTGGCGCCAGCAGCCGTCAGCGTGGTGCTCTGTCCGAGTGCGATATCCGTTGAGCCACTGATGGTTACCGTGACATTGTTGCACAAAGTGGTGAATGTAACCACCTCACCGTAAGCCGTTCCCTGCACGTTGGTAACGTAGGCGCAAAGGTAATAGGTGGTGTTGGGCGTGAGTCCGCTGACGGTGGAAACGAATTCGCCAAGGCCCACGCCGTCGGTGGTATGGCTGTCGGCGATGGTGGGCGGATTGTTAGTTCCCCAGCACACGCCGCGCGCCACAATCTCATCGTGACCGTTAGCGGTAACTTGGCCGCCGGCGGTTGCGGAGGTGGAGGTGATGTCGCCCACAGCGCCTGTAACCACCGTTCCGAGTGTGGGCTGCAACTGGCTGACCTGACTGTCCAGATTCTCAATCACTTGGTTCAAACTGTCGATGCTGTTCTGCATATCGGTGATGGTGTTCAAAATCTGCTGCAACTGAATGTCGGTGATGTAGTGCGCATCGTTTTCAAAAGCACTCACGTTGGTCGGTACCGATGGGATTTCGGGCACAGAGTCCATTGTGATGTAGCCAGCATCGTTGGTAAACGCACTCACATTGGTGGGAACGGTCGGGATTGTCGGTTGGTTCGTCAAATCATTATAATTGCCGCTGAAACCTGCAGGAAGGACTACATATCCGCCATTGGTCAAGTAGATGGTGTCGTTGCTGATTGACAGCACCTGATAGGCGGGAATATCGGCAGAAGTGATGTAGCCAGCATCGTTGGTAAACGCACTCACATTGGTGGGAACGGTCGGGATTGTCGGTTGGTCGGTCAGATCGTTGTAACTGCCGCTGAAGCCGTTGGCGGCATTCCCTGCGTAAAGCGCGTACGGCACACTCAACAGCTGCTGCGTTCCCTCAATGGTGTAGTTCGTGCCGCCGTCGGGATCGGTCTCGGTTTTGAGAAAATAGGGACCGTCAGCCCAATCTATTGTGGAAAAATCTCCGCTTACGGCAGTTCCGGCTCCGATTTCGAGCGTCATCAGACCGTTGGCATTGGTGGTCACATTTTGAGTTTCCACATACACGGCGGCTCCGGTAGCAGTTCCTTGCAGGATGGAAATCTGCACGCCCACAGAGCGAGCAGCCACGAGGTTGTTGCCTGCGTCACGCACAACTGCCTGATAGGAAAATTTCTGCGGCGCCTGGGCGAAGACCGACACCATTACGCTGAGTAACAGCACGATAGTTAGTAGCGATTTTTTCATAGTGATTATTTTTTATTGAACATTAATATTTTCGAGAACATATTCGAGAAAAACGAGAATGACGAGAATGATGATGAGATTGGTAGATTCTTTTCAAGAACAATTTTTATGATTTTTTAAGATAAAAAGGTTGCATATTGGGGGGGGATTAGTGTATCTTTGCAATATTAAAACTCATTAAAACTAACAATTATGCTACATTATGCTTTTGAGAATTTGGATGTTTGGAAAGTTTCAAGAAAATTGGTAACATCTGTCTACCGCCTGCTTCAATCTTTTCCGTCGATGGAAAAATATGGGCTTGCCGACCAACTCCGTAGAGCGGTCATCTCGGTTCCTTCCAATATCGCAGAAGGAAGCGGAAGGTTCGGTGCGAAAGAGAAATTGCATTTCTTTGAATATTCTTACGGTTCTTTAATGGAAATCTATTGTCAATTGATTCTGGCTTGCGATTTGAAATATATTGATGAAGAGAATTTGACGGATATAAAAAATCTTATTGATTCTATCTCTCTGATGCTGAATGGGATGCGAAAACATCAACTACAACAGCTCAACAAAGACTAACATTCCACTTTTTTCTCGTATTTCTCGTTGTTCTCGTCTTTCTCGAATTACCTCCCCATCTTCACCACCTTGAAACTCTTCAGCATCTGTTTGTCGCTGTAAACATTTAAATAGTATATGCTCGGAGCATAATCCGACAAATCAAAAAATGTTGTTTCGTTCTCTATCTTCTTCATAAACAGATATTTCCCGTTTGCATCATAAACACGCACTTCCCCTTTCAATTGTAAATTGTTCATTGTCAATTGTAAATTTCCGAGCGT
>JAZQOJ010000107.1:0-2289 GCA_045627805.1 Bacteroidales bacterium | reverse complement strand
AAATATATTGTTGGAACAAATTGTCACGTGTTCTATAGGCAATGATTTCTTCACAATCCTTCTCAACACGTTAATATTACCGTTGGGCCTGCCCAACGGAGGCGCTCATTCCCCTTCCACAGGAAGGGGAATTGGTGATGGCGCAAAATTTGCTTTTGCGCTAATTGAGTGTGGGTGATAACAAGATGATTATATTAGATCTTTTTTTCTGCCAACACTTATCAATCTTCCTTTTTATTTCAAGAGCTCGGGTCAACAGATATATAGTTCCCTATTTTTTTCCTTCCAAAATACTCTTGGCTTTCCAATGAAATGCGTAATTTTGCCGCCCGATAAAAAATGATGGATTTACAAAAAAAAAGTGTGCTATGGAAAAAGGCTGGACACTCTTTATGGACCGCGACGGAGTCGTCAATGAACAGATCATTGGCGGTTATGTGATGGATACGGAACAGTTTGTCTTCCACAACGGTGTGTTCGAAGCATTGGAAATCCTGCACCAGCATTTTGACAGAGTCCTCTTAGTGACCAACCAGCAATGCGTGGGCAAGGGCCTCTGCTCAATGGATAAGATAGACCGTGTGCACGAATGGATGCAACAACAGCTCGCTGCTCGCAACATCGCTTTCGACCGTATTTACTGCTGTCCCCATCTCGCGGCCGTGGGCTGCGACTGCCGCAAACCCCAGCCAGGCATGGCTCTCCAAGCACAACGGGACTTCCCCGATATTGATTTCTCCCACTCCGTTATGGTCGGAGACTCATTGACTGACATCCAATTCGCCCAGAATGCGGGTATCCGTGCCGTCCACGTCGGCGCCATCCGCCACCCCGAATTTGAAGAAATCCAAAAGATCACCCCACTGCACTACGACTCGCTCTTTGAGCTTGCGCAGGAAGTAGTTAAAGGTTTAAGGCTTGAAGTTTAAGGATTTCCTTCAGAAACATCTTACTTTCAAAATTATTCGATGTTCATTATTCATTATTAATGTTTGCCACTTATATTCTCTTCTTCTTCTGTTATATTCTCGCGTTGCTGCCGCTATGCGTGCTGTATGTGTTGGCGGGAGTGCTGAGCCTGGTGCTGAAATACCTGGTACGCTATCGTCGCAAAGTAATAGAAGAGAATTTGAGAAACTCTTTCCCTGAAAAATCCGCGAAGGAATTGCGAAAGTTGCGCGACCAGTACTATTGGCATCTGTCGCAGATTGCTGTGGAAATGATTAAGATGCTGTTACTGCCGCGCTGCGTGCTGCGTTATCGCTATCGCTGCGCCAACCCTGAGTTAGTGAATCGTTTTTACGAAGAGGGTAGGAGTGTGATTCTGATGTCATCGCACTACAATAACTGGGAGTGGATGATTTTGGCGTTGGACGAGATGTTCCTCCACCACGGCGTGGGCGTGGGCAAGGCCAATTCAGACAAGGTTTTCGAGAGGCTCATCAACCGCGCGCGCACTCGCTATGGCACGGAAGTGGTGTTTGCTGACACTGTGCGCGAAACATTCGAACATTACGAGACCACGCACACGCCGGTGGCTTATATGATGCTCAGTGACCAGAATCCGAACAGCAAGAAACGATGCTACGTCACGCAGTTCTTGAACCAGCAGACCGGCGTTATCTACGGTGCTGAACATTTTGCCCGCAAGTATGACATTCCGGTATTATATTATAATGTTGTAAAGGAGCGTTTGGGAAAATACCGCGTCGAGGTTCAGATTATCGCTGAAAGACCAAACGAAATGCCTGAATACGCCATCACCCAGCGCTATGTGGAACTGTTGGAAAATGACATCCGCCGAAACCCGCCGTTCTGGCTCTGGAGCCACAAGAGGTGGAAATTCAAGTTTTGATTATTTGCATATTCGCATTGCTGAGTTGCGTTTTTTTGTTACTTTTGTACGTTTTTTGCTAAAAAATGTGCAAAAGTTTTATTTTTTTTGTAATCCAGCTATTTACAATATATGATTACCAAACAGGCTTTAGGCAACACGCTTTTCGGCATGGCCGACATTCTACGCGACAAGGTGGAAGATTACAAATCATACATCCTTTCACTGTTGTTCTTCAAACGACTTTCCGACAACTATCTGTGAGAAAATGTAAACTGCTCTCCGTCAGCGACAAATACGCCTCCCTGCACCTTGATTTGGCAGACAACGACGAGCTGACCAACGAACTGATGAACGCGATGATTAAGTTTTACAGCATCAACTAAATAAGGAACGATTTCTGGTGATTTGAAAAAAACATCAAAGCAGCCGCCGCGTTGAAATATAAATGGTAC
>JAZQOJ010000106.1:0-3143 GCA_045627805.1 Bacteroidales bacterium | reverse complement strand
AGGCATAACCAACTATCTGCTTCATCGCTCGCATTTAAAACAAGGTTCTCCCGAATATGGTCATTCATTTGAACAATTTGTTATGCTTGAATTGATTGCGTATATGGGTTATATGCAGTACGACAATGCCCTTTCATATTGCAGAACGGGTTCAGGCATAGAAGTTGATGCCGTGTTGGGCAATGCACAAGTCGCCATAGAAATCAAATCCAGTCAGGAAGTCAGAAACACCCAACTCGGTGGCTTACGTTCCTTTGCAACAGATTATCCCGAAGCCAGATTGATTATGGTTTCCTTGGACAAAAATCGCCGTCGCCACGACAAAATAGAAATAATCCCTGTACGCGAATTTTTAAACGACCTTTGGAATGGAAAAATATACAACGAATAACGCCATCAATGCCCTGCTGAACTTCTTGCAGGAACAGTACGCGCGGCAAGTTGTGGTGCTGACCGACTGCAACCTCGATGCGCTCTATCCGCACTATCTGGATGTCTTGGCACAGCATTTTTCCGTAGAGAAAATCGTGGTGCCCGCGGGCGAGCGGCACAAGAGCATTGAGCAGGCGACGGCCATTTGGCAGCAGTTGCTGGAGAAGCAGTACGACAAGAACCTCGTCATCGTCAACTTCGGTGGCGGGATGATTTGCGACCTCGGCGGCTTTGTGGCTGCCACCTACAAGCGCGGCGTGCGCTGCGTGAACTTCCCGACCACGCTCTTGGCGATGATTGACGCGGCCATCGGCGGCAAGACGGCCGTCAACCTCGACCACATCAAAAACTGCGTGGGACTCATCCGCCAACCCGACTTCGTGGTGCCCGCCGACCTCGCACTATTGCGCACCCTTCCCGAAAACGAACTGCTCAGCGGTTTCGGCGAGCTTGTCAAGTACGCCCTCATCGCCTCCCGTCCGCTCTTTGACGAATTGCTGCACATTGACAAATTGTCCGCCGAATGCCTTCGTCCTGAATGGATTAGCACTTGCGTTGAATACAAGAATAAGATTGTGGCCATTGACCCCGATGATATTAAAGAGCGCCACGTCCTGAACTTCGGACACACGTATGGTCACGCGATAGAGAGTCTGTGCGCCGCCCAAGGCGAACCGATTCCGCACGGCATTGCCGTCGCCATCGGAATACTTTTCGAATGTCAGAAGGCGGCCCAGAAAGGAAATTTTCCAATGGAGGATTTTCTGCTGGTAGAAAAACTCATCCGACGTCATTTTGAAGTTCCGGCCTATGACGAAGCATTGGAACGCCAACTGAGTCCTTACTTTCTTCAGGATAAGAAAAACAAGAACGGGGAAGTGGCTTTTGTTCAACTTTCGGAAATTGGGAAGGTGAGGTTGTGAAATCAAGATGCAGAAGATTTTCCAAATCTTTTTTTCTGAAAGTAAAAAACAACAGCCTTTCTTTACTTTTGAAATAACCAACGACTATGACAAAGTTTTGCGTAATAAAATTGAAAGATTCAGAGAGGAAACCAAAACGAAAAAAGCACTGCATTTGACTATGATTACTACATACGGAGTAAAACAGGGAAAATATAGCGGCTTGATACAATCGCAGGTTACTATGGACGATCTTTTTCAATAATCAAATTTTTGTATTTTCGCGCCTCAGTTTATTAAAATATGGTTCAAAAGACGGATTCTTTCCGTATGTTTTAAAAAATTTTTCAATTTCTTTGACACTTAATAATAAATCATATATATGAAGAAAACACTATTTTCATTGGTATTGACTTTGACCTGCTTTATCGCAACAGCTCAGTTGGCAGCGCCAACGCTTTACTCTCCAGCCGACAACCTGACGGGCGCTTGGACCCGTCAAGATTTTCAGTGGACCAAGGTGACGAATGCCACCGGTTATACATTCCAGATTGACACCACGGCGTCCTTCGATTCACCCCTTTTATACGAAGCCACCCAAAGTTCCACATCCAGCACCTATCAGTCTCGAATTCATAATAATATGCGCTATGGCACAACATACTACTGGCGGGTGCGGGCATACAATGCGACAGATACATCGGCCTGGTCAACCATCAGGCAATTACTTACGACCGACCGCGTTGTCTTGGATTCACCGTCCAACGACACCAGCAGCACGGGTAGTTGGTACACACGACAGGTATTCCAATGGAGAAATTCTCAAGGTTCAAGTTCTTACATCCTTCAATTGGATACCACTCCTGACTTCAACTCGTCCGTTCTCCGCAGTTTCACTAAAACCAATTCCCATACAGACACCTACGTGTCATACGTGGTAAATGATATGCGCTATGGCACGACTTACTACTGGCGGGTTTGTTCCATTAACGCCGTGGATACCTCCGGCTGGTCCGACACCTGGCAGTTCCACACAACCGATCGAGTCATCTTGAATTCACCGTCCAACGACACCAGCAGCACGGGTAGTTGGTACACACGACAGGTATTCCAATGGAGAAATTCTCAAGGTTCAAGTTCATACATCCTTCAATTGGACACCACTCCTGACTTCAACTCGCCCATTCTCCGTAGTTTCACTTCAACCAATTCCCAAAGCAATACGGACACATATTTTTCATATATAGTGAATGACATGCGATACGGGACGACTTACTACTGGCGTGTTTGTGCAAAAAATACCGTGGATACCTCCGGCTGGTCCGACACTTGGCAGTTCCACACAACGGACTGCGTTGTCTTGAATTCCCCTTCAAACAACACAACAGGAACGGACAGCAAATATACGAGACAACAATTCCAATGGTATAATTCACGAGGATCAAGTGGATATATCCTTCAATTAGACACTACGCAGGAGTTCAATTCTCTTATCCTTCGTAGTTTCACTTCAACCAATTCCCAAAGCAATACGGACACATATTTTTCATATATAGTGAATGACATGCGATACGGGACGACTTACTACTGGCGTGTTTGTTCCATTAACGCCGTGGATACCTCCGGCTGGTCCGACACTTGGCAATTCCACACCACCGATCACGTTGTGCTGAGAAGTCCTGCCAACACTTCCATTGGAATGAGTGTTTCATCTACTCAATTGAGTTGGTATAATTCTACAGGAAGTACCAGTTATTTGGTTCAATGGGACACCTCCAGCACGTTCACTTCCAGTCTGCTGGATTCTTA
>JAZQOJ010000105.1:0-12410 GCA_045627805.1 Bacteroidales bacterium | reverse complement strand
CCCTCCCTCATTTCTTCCATTCGTCCCTTCTTCCAAAATCCGCTCGTAAATGTGCTTCAATCCCTAACGCTGCGGTGCGCCAGCCGGTCCATTCACCCCTTCGTCCTTTCATCCAAATTAACCGTTTCCACGCCATTAACCGCTTAACCGAATTTAACCGCTTAACCGAATTTAACCGCTTAACCGAAAATCCCTTCGTCCATTCACCCTTCGTCCATTCACCCATTCGTCCATTCATCCATTCACCCCTTCGTCCAAATTAACCGTTTCCACGCCGTTAACCGTTTAACCGAAAATCCCTTCGTCCATCCTAAATAAAAGTCGGCACCAGGATTCTCAATGATTTTGGAACCACTTGAACCTCAACGTTTTCCACAATTCCCGCAGCATCGCCGTCAATGTGCAGGTAGATGGCTGAACCATCTTTGGCTTCAATTTTCAGATGCTTGCAGCTGATGTACTGCACGATGTTCGAGTGGTTGAAGTTGCTGCTGAGCAGCAGGGGAAGGTCCACGTTGAGCATTTTGAGCAGCAGTTTGGGACGTTTCACGATGCAGGCCTCCACGAAGCCGTCCTGAATGGATGCCATCGGCGCGATTTTCACGTTGTAGCCCCATTGCGAAGAGTTGGCAAACGTGATGAAAAAGGCGGAATCCTCGCGCCGCTCACCATCGTATTCTATCTTGTAAGAGCCCGGCTGATAATGGAAATAGTTTTTCAGAATGTGTTTCAGGTAGAAGGCGAACCCGCGGTGCGTGTCCTGATTGAAGTCGAAAGCCACTTTCGCATCAAATCCGATGCCGGCGATGCTGAAGAAATATCGCCCGTTGATCTGGCAGGTGTCCACCCGTTCCTCGTGCATCTGTTTGATTACCTGCATCGATTTGGCCAGGTCGATGGGAATGTGCAAATGGTAAGCGAGGCCGTTGCCGCTGCCGTGCGGGATCACGGCGAGCACGGTGTCGGTGTTCACCAATTGCGAAGCCACCTCATTGATGGTGCCGTCACCACCGACTGCCGCCACGATGTCGGCGCCGCCTTCAACAGCCGCGCGCGCCAGTTCGGAGCCGTGGCCTTTGTACTGCGTGTATTGGAAGTCGCACTCGAACTGGTCGGGACAGAGTGTCTCAAGCGCGATTTTCTCCACGTCATCGCGGTGCCTTGTCCCGGAAATGGGGTTCAGAATGAACACAACCCGTTTTCTCATAATGCAACTTGTTTGCTAACAATTATTTATTTAAGTTTGCAAGTCAATCTCTTAGCTGTCATTGCGACTTGCGACTTTTTACGTCAAGACTGAAAATACAATGGAAAATCCATTCATTCTCGTTGTTTTCATTTCTCAATCCTAAGTCTTAAGTCAATTGAAATCAAGAACCAGACTTGCGGAACTCAGGTTGTTTATCGATTGAGGATGGCGCGTTCCAACTCTTCGCGCACGCTGGGGTGCGCAATGCTGGTGAGCAGCCGCGCGCGTTCCCGGATGGGCTTGCCAAACAGGTTTACCGCTCCGAACTCGGTGATGACCCAGTGCACGACGGTTCGCGGCGTTACCACGCCGGCACCCTCGGTCAGCGTGGGCACGATCTTGCTCACCCCTTTCGCCGTGATGGAGGGCATCGCCACAATGGGAATGCCGCCCTCGCTGGCTGCGGCGCCAAGCATAAAGTCAAGCTGCCCGCCCGACCCGCTGAACATCTTCGTCCCGATGGAGTCGGCACACACTTGCCCGGTCAGGTCAATCTGGATGGCCGAGTTGAGCGCCACCACTTTCGGATTCTTCGCAATGATGGCGGGATGGTTGGTGTACGCCACATCGTTCATCAGCACCGAGGGGTTGTGGTGTACGAAGTCGTACAGCGTTTGCGTCCCCTTCAAAAAGGTGGCAACGTGCTTGCCCACGTCGATTTTCTTCTGGCTTCCGTTGATAACGCCGCTCTCAATGAGCGGCAGCACGCCGTCGGAAAACATCTCGGAGTGGATGCCGAGGTTGCGGTGGCCCGAAAGTTGCGCGAGCACGGCATTCGGGATGTTGCCGATACCGATTTGCAGGGTAGCGCCATCGGGGATGAGCTCAGCGGCATTCTTCCCGATGGCGATGTCCTGTTCAGTGAGCGGCGGGAATTCGGCTTCCAGCAAGGGCACGTCGTGTCGCACCATTTTCGTGATTTTGGAAAGCGGAATCACGGCATCGCCGTGGCAGAACGGCATAAAGCGGTTCACTTGCGCAATGACATACCGCGCCCGCTCAATGGCCGCCAGCGTGCAGTCAACAGAAGTGCCCAAGGAAACGTTCCCGTTCTCGTCGGGCTCGCTCACCGTCACGAAAACACCGTCCACGGGCTGGTAGCCGTCGCGGATGATGCGTGCCGTGTCTGACAGAGAGCACGGAATGTAGTCGGCCAGACCCGCCTGCGTCGCCTTGCGCACGTTTCCCCCAATGAAGAAGGAGTCCAGATGGAAACTCTCCGCAT
The DNA here is from genome assembly GCA_045627805.1 of Bacteroidales bacterium. Classification (GTDB taxonomy): domain Bacteria; phylum Bacteroidota; class Bacteroidia; order Bacteroidales; family WCHB1-69; genus UBA1756. The sequence goes on along the minus strand of JAZQOJ010000105.1, from coordinate 9,936 downwards.
ACTGGGGTAGGACATAATCAGCATAACCCTCTGTATACAAGTGTGTTATATGTACATTGCGCAACTCGGTCGCTCTTTTCACCAGTGCCTGGATTAATAATTCAGGAGCGGCAGCCACGCAGGGCCAATGCAGCCGATCGCCCGACCGGACGATGCTGACAGCTTCCTCGGCGGTAACGGTTGGGGGCAGTTGTCGGGGCATAAATTGTTTTTTTAATATCTGTAAAAGTCAGCTTTGAAAGGACCTTCCTTGGGCACGCCAATGTAATCGGCCTGCTTTTGGGTGAGGTGGGTGAGTTTCACACCAATCTTGCCCAAGTGCAAGCGGGCAACTTCTTCATCAAGGTGCTTGGGCAGACAGTAAACGCCCAACTTATAGTCGTGCTGCCAGAGCTCAAGTTGCGCTAAAGTCTGGTTGGTGAAGGAGTTGCTCATCACGAAGGAGGCGTGGCCGGTCGCGCAGCCGAGGTTCACCAGACGGCCTTCCGCCAGAATGAAGATGGAGTGACCATCGGCGAAGATGTACTCGTCAACTTGCGGCTTGATGTTGCGCTTGGTGATGCCCGGGATTTTCTCGAACTCGGCGACCTGGATTTCATTGTCGAAGTGTCCGATGTTGCACACGATGGCTTGGTCGGCCATCTTGGTGAGGTGTTCCGCAGTGATGATGTCGCAGTTGCCGGTGCAGGTCACGTAGATGTTGCCCTCGCCGAGGGTGTCTTCCACGGTTTTCACCTCGAAACCTTCCATTGCGGCTTGGAGAGCGCAGATGGGATCGATTTCAGTGACGATGACGCGTGCGCCGTAGGAGCGCATCGACTTGGCGCAGCCCTTGCCCACGTCGCCATAGCCGCAAACCACCACCACCTTGCCCGCAATCATCACGTCGGTGGCGCGCTTGATGCCGTCGGCGAGCGACTCGCGGCAGCCATACAAATTGTCAAATTTTGATTTGGTAACAGAGTCGTTGACATTGATGGCGGGGAAAAGCAGCTCGCCCGCCTCCATCATCTGGTACAAGCGGTGAACGCCCGTCGTGGTCTCTTCCGATACACCACGCAATTCAGCTACCGTGCGGTGCCAGCGCTGCGGGTCTTCGGCCAGGATTTTCTTCAAAGTGTTCAAAATGCACTCTTCTTCGTGTGAAGAGGGCTTCTTGTCAAGGACTGACGCGTCGTTTTCGGCGGCGTATCCCTTGTGTATCAGCAAGGTGGCATCACCTCCATCGTCAACGATGAGGTTCGGTCCTTTGCCTCCCGAAAAAGCGAGAGCTTGGGCAGTACACCACCAATAGTCTTCCAGTGACTCACCCTTCCAAGCGAACACCGGAACGCCCGCGGCGGCGATGGCGGCGGCGGCGGGGACCTGCGTGGAAAAGATGTTGCAGCTGCACCAGCGTACTTCGGCGCCAAGCGTTACCAACGTCTCAATCAGACAGGCCGTTTGAATCGTCATATGCAACGAGCCCATAATGCGAGCCCCTTTCAACGGCTTGCTGTCACCATATTTTTCTCTTAATGCCATTAAACCAGGCATTTCCTTTTCCGAAACTTGGATTTCCTTGCGTCCCCAATCCGCCAGATTGATGTCTGCGATTTTGTAATTTAATTCGTTAGCAGTCATAATATTACTGTATTTGATTCATAAAAATTTTTACGGGGCAAAGTTACGCAAAATTTTGCAACCTTTTTTTATTTTTTGCGTAGAAAAGCCACGGGATATCTATACCCTTTTGTTAAAAGATTAAAGCATTGAAAATGAGAAAATTATATTTCGTTTTGGCGCTTATGCTGGCGCAAATGTCCGCCTGGGCTCAGCAAATCTTGCCTATTTCGTGCAATTTCGACGCCTCTTCAACCCTACCGTCAGGATGGGTCTTCAATGGCAGCGATTCCGAAAATTCCTTTTGGGCTGGAGTGCAGTCACCGTTCGGCTCCGTGATGCCCTATTCGCCTTCCAACTGCTTCGCTTTCTGCTCTTTCGCGATGGCCGACGACTACAACCAGTATCTCGTCTCGCCCCGATTTTTGAACACTTCTTCCGATTCGGTGCAGCTGCGTTTCGTTTATGCAGCCGAAAACAACTACGGGAATGTGGAATCTTTCCGCGTAGGATATTGCACATCAGGAACTTATGATTTGGGGAACGTAGTCTGGAGAACGGGCACCATCAGCACTTCGTCTTCCGATTGGCAACAATTCGTTGTCAATATGCCCGCCGAAACACAGTATGTGGTCATTCATTACAATGTGACTGATTACCAATGTATGCTTTTCGTGGATAATGTGATGATTCGCACCGACAATAATGACATCGTGTTTCCCGTCACGGTGAATGCGAATGCGGGCGGAACCGTGTCTCCCGGCTCCACCACTGTGAGCGAAGGAGAGGATTTCACCTTTACGGTCACGCCCGATGAGGGCTACCGTATCGTGTCGGTCCGGTTGGACGGCGCATCCCTGTCGGGAGCTGCCAACGCCTCCAGCTTTACCTACACGATTCATAATGTGATGGACGGCCACCAGATTGAGGTCACCTTCGCGCGCATCGAGTGCTCCATTTATGTGAATGTGGGCGACCACGGAACGGTTGTCCCTGACGGCGGCTCAATGCACAATGTGATGGTTCCCTGGGGCAGCGACACCACCTTCCACTTCTATCCGGCGGCCGGCTACCACGTGAGCGACGTGGCCGTTGACAACGGCTGGCACGGCAGCGGCATTTCGGAGTACACGTTTTACAATGTCACCCAAAATCACACCCTGCGCGTCAGTTTTGACGTGAACCAGTACACGATTACCGCAGCAGCAGGTGCGGGCGGTACCATTCAGCCATCTGGCGAAGTGGATGTAACTCAAGGGAATACCTATCCCTTCGTCATCACTCCGCAAACGGGTTACCTCATTGATTCCATCTGGATTGATGGGGAACCGTTTTTCGGCTTCTCCCCAATGGGCTACTCCTATTATTTTCATAATGTAATAGGAAGTCACAGTATATCAGTAAGTTTCGTCCGCCAATCGTTTATTGTGGCGGCTACTCACACTGCCGGCGGAACGATTTCCGTCAATGGCGGAACGTCCGTCGGACAAGACAGCGTGCGTGTGTGGTATGGCGATAACGTCTCCATCGACTTCACGCCCGACGAAGGCTACCTGCTCGCCTCTGTCTGGCTGGATGGGAATGCCGTGACGACGAGCAATCCCTATTCGCTGACATCGGTGACCGCAAATCATCTCGTACACGCTGTTTTTGACCAGCAGAAATATACGGTGCACACGTTCAGCCACGGAATGGGCAGCGTTTCACCAACCGATGCTTCCAATGTGAATTATTTCGACGAGACCGTTCTGAACTTCGCGCCGAGTTATTGCGCACGCTTGGATTCCATTTCGTTGGATGGCGTTTTGCAGCCGCTTTCTTCCACTTTGACGCTATCGCAAATGTCGGGAACACACCGGGTGGATGCCTATTTCAGCGAGATTGCGCACCAAATGACCTACCAGCCAGCGGCGCACGGTGTCATCCTCGGCGATGCGGAAGTGCCTTGCGATGGCGTACTGACCCTGACTTTCGCTCCAGATCCGTGCTACAGCGTGTCCCACCTTTACATTGATGGAGAACAGCACGATGAATTGTTGCAGAATATTTTTGGCACGATGTCGGCACGCCTGCTTGATGTGAACGCCGACCACCTCATCGCGGCCGATTTTGAGCAAAACGAGCAGCAAGTGTCAGTGGAAAATGGCGGTCACGGAACCATCAGCCACCAGGGAACAGCAACCTACACTTGCGGAACCGACCTCCATTTCGTTATCGTTCCGGATGCCTGCTACCAACTTTCTGCGCTGACCAGCAATGGCACTGACATCCGCGACGCTCTCACCTGGCATCCTTGCCTGACTGGGCTTTCGGGCGATACGGCGATGTTTGATTTGGAAAATATTGCTCAAAATTATTATATCTCAGTATCATTCAGTCAGTTAAGTCATCAAATCGTGACGGATGGCACCGAGGGAGGAACCGTTTCCCCACTCGGCACAACCGAACTGATTTGCGGTGGCAGCCAGAATGTGGTGATCACGCCTGACGCCTGCAACGAAATCGTGAACGTGTTTGTGGACGGCGTTTTGGCTACCGACCAGCTGGAAATGCTGGGCGAACGTGGCGTTTATCATTTCACCGACGTGAGAGCATCGCACACGCTGCGTGCTGAATTTGGCGTACGACAACTCTCTATGCAGGTGGAAATGACTGGAAATGGAGATCTCAACTTCGTGGGCGACAGCATTTTATCGTGCGGCGACACTTACCGATTGGTGGCCGTTCCAGATGGCTGCCATCAGGTTGACTCCGTTTGGATTGATGGCGCCCTCGCCAACAATCTCGTGACTTATCTGCCTTCGCAACAGGAAAATACGGGCGACACTGTTGTTTATCTTTTCAACGACATTCAAAACGACCATTCTGTTCGTGTTGTCTTTTCTCCCATTCGCTATCTGGTTTCCGCACAGTCGATTGGCAACGGCACGGTGGCCTGTTCGGCGCCGACCGCTATGGTGGCGTGTGGCGAAAGTGAGACCTTTACGTTCACTCCCGACGATTGCAGTTCGGTTGACCGAATTTACAACAATGGAGCCCTTCTCCACGATTATGAAATAGACGAAAACGGAGTGGCAACCTATACAATTCCCGCTGTGTATGAGCGAATTTCGTTGGGCGTTGTCTTTTCGCAAAACCATTACACCCTCAGCGTGACACAACCGCAGCACGGCGAAATCACTTTCGTGAATCCCCAAATCTCCTGCGGCACCGATGTGGTGGTGGGATTTTTGGCCGATGATTGCTATCACATTGACTCTGTGCTGGTTAATCAAAACTGGATTCAAACTGACGAGCTTTCTGGGGCGGAAGATGCTTACTATTTCACCGCTACCAATGTGCACGAAAACCTGCAAGTTTCCGCCGCCATTTCCATCAATCCAATTGAAATCCAGGTGGCGGGCGGCCTCCCTCTCCATTTCACCGACACGGTTTTGGATTGCGGACAGACTTTGAACTGCGCAATCCCATTGTCGCATTGCCAGCAGGTAGATTCCATCCTCGTCGATGGAATTAATTACAGCATAGAAAGTTACACTTCTCTTGGAACGATTTCCCATCAAAACGACCAGCTTCAACTGACCTTCCAACCGTTTGCGAGCGCACACACACTGGCCGTCTTCGTCTCCGAAATCACTTACAACCTGACCGTGGATTTCTCGGAGCACGGATACGTTGATTATGCGAATGGCAGCGAGGTGACTTGCGGCAGCCAGCTGGATTTCCGCATTCAACCCGATAACTGCTGCCAATTGAGCCGGATTTTGCTCAATGGAGTTGAGCAAGAGATTGAAAATGAAGAAGTTTTTGTCATCAATTCTTTTGAGCAAAATACCCATCTGGAATTCTTTTTTGCTCCAATAAATTATTCTATAACATTGGAATCCAATGATTTAGGAAGAATTGAAGGCCCCGATGGAGATGTCGTGTGCGGCACCGATCTGCTGTATCGTTTTTTGCCAGACAACTGTGCCCGTCTGGATTCCATTTGGCTGGATGGAGAACTCGTTACCGACCATTTGGTTTTGTTGAACGATACCCTTTGCTTGATGCTGGATTCCATCTCCAATCCGCACACATTGACGGCACATTTCGCTAAGAATGAATATCTTATGGAAATTGAAACCATCGGCGAAATGATTTTGAGTCAGCCGCTGCAATCGCAGGTGCTATGCGGCACAACCTACGAATTGCGCATCACGCCTACCGACTGCTACGCATTTTCGGAACTCCGCTTAGACGGAGTGGTCACCACGGCAGGCCATTTCATTGACGGCAACGACATCGTGTATCAATTTGCCGACATCCGCGCGCCGCACTCCATTCAGGTGACGTGCGTGCCGCGCCACCTGCAAATGGTCTGCAACGTTTGGAAATCTGGAACATTATCTACTGATTATCAAAATATTACAACCATAACGTGTGGAAACGACACTACGATTGTGATGCCCGTTTTGGATTGCTATTCCGTGGATTCCATTCAGGTAAATGGCGTTTCAACTCCTGTTCAAAATGAAATTCTGCTTTCCGATATTCATACAGATACGCAAATTGATATTTTTATGAATGAAATTGTATATCAAATTGAATATCAGAATTATGCGCATTGCGCAGAACCACTTCAGAATCCCAGCCCAGTGCTTTGCGGCGCTTCGTATCCGTTGGGCATTACTCCCGACGAGGGCTATTACCTCTCTGGCTGGATTGTGGATGGAGACACGCTTCTCGGTGTGACCATTCTTGAAAATGTGCGTGAAAATCACGTCGTTGCGCCCATCGTGCTTCCGTTTTCCTTTACGATTGTGGCGGATCACGACGAGCACGGCATCGTTTCGCCCTCTACCACCAGCGTGAACTTTGGCGAAGACATCACTTACAACTTCCTCGCCGACGATTGCTACGAAGTGGCGAGTGTGACGATTGACGGCGTGGACTTCGGCTCCATCACTTCGCACACCTTCTCGAATGTGACCAACGACCACCATCTTGTGCTCACAACCCGGATGAGTCACGACACGATTACCGTGGTGACGGGCGCTCACGGACACGTTTCGTGCGCGGCTTCCAACGAAGTGCTTTGCGGAGAGGACTTCATTATCAACATTTTCCCAGACGATTGCTACCAGTTCGCCAACATTTTTGTGGACGGCGTTTGGCGCAATGCCGATGTGCAAACCGAGGACGGACATTCGCAGCTGATTCTTCACGATGTGGAGGCCAATCATCAGGTGCAGGTGGGCTTTAGCGAAATCCGTTACGCCATTTCCGCCAACTCCAATTACGGCGGCTCCATCTCGCCGATGTTCGCAATGCCTTTGTGCGGCTCCGACTTCAGTTTCACCATCGACCCGCTCGAATGCTATCAGATTGATTCAGTGTGGATTGACGGGCAGAACGTGCCGCTATCGGATTTCACTTTCCAGGATCGCACCGCATCCTACACACTGACCGATGTGCGACAAGACCATAACATCCAAGTGCATTATACCGGAATCCTTTATCAGTTTGATATTGAGAATGATGGCGCGGCCCTCGTCGAAGTTTCTCAGGACGGCCTCGACTGCTCTGGCGACATCGCTTTCACCATTATCCCTGACCAATGCGAAACCATTGATAATGTGTATGTTAACAATAACAACATCACCCATTTGTTGACACATACGCCCAATGTGAATCCTTTGTTGGCTGACACGCTTTCCTATACCATTACCGGAATTAGCAGCGATGTGCTGCTTCGTTTAGAAAGTACGCCGCATACGCCATATTCAATCACTGTAATTCGCGAAGATGAATCCCATATATTTGATAATCAAATATTTGAAACAAACTGTGGCGACAGTGCTGTCATTTTGCTGGATTACGATTGCCATACGCTCACCCAGCTTCTGGTGAATGGCGAGCCCGTTGCGCTGACCGACCGATTGGTATTGCAAAATGTGATGCAGAATCAGACGGTGCGGGCGATTTATTCTCGCAATCAATACACGATGGTCGCTGACGCGGGCGAGGGCGGGCGGATTGATTTCGCCGATTCACAAGTGGCTTGCGGCGCGGAAACCACTGCCACCATCACACCAGACAATTGTTATTCCATTGAAAATGTGTATGTTAACGGTATTTCGCTGGGGCTGGAATTTGCTCCGAATGAAAGTTATCAATATACGTTGGCCGATGTTCGCGGCGACAGCACGCTGAGCGCCACTTTTGTGCGAAATGCCTACCTGTTGGCGGCATCTTGCGGCGATGGTGGCCATTTGCAATGGGATGGCGACGCGGAAGTGCTGTGCGCCGACAGCCGCACCGTGACCATTACCCCCGATGATTGTTACACCATTCAGTCCGTCTGGGTGAACGGCGTGAACGTGGGCGCGGTTGACAGCTACACCTTCGAGAATGTGCGCGGCGACAGTAGCATCGAGGTCACTTTTGCTCCGCTTCAATACGAAATGAATGCCGTGGCTGGAATGGGCGGAACGATTTCTTCCGTCGGCTTAACGACTGTAACTTGTGGAGAATCAAAAAATTACGAAATCACTCCCGACGATTGTTACTTGATTGGAACGGTTCTCGTGAATGACTCCGCCGTGACGGTTGACAATCCGGAAGAGACTTTCACCTACGTTTTTGAAAACGTGTCGGCCGACAACCATATTTCCGCCACTTTTGTTCGTAAACCCTTCACGATTTCGGCATCCACAGGGGTGGGCGGCACCATTTCGCCCAACGGTGAGAGCACAGTGCTTTGTGGTGACGATCAGGATTTTGTCGTCACGGCTGATGAATGCCATTTTATTGAAAGCATTCTGGTGAACGGCGCACCGATCGCAATCGCTAACTCACTGAGCAACTATTCCTATACATTCGAAAATGTGACGGCCGACGGCAGCATTTCTGCCTCATTCATTCAGAAACAGTATTCGGTGAATACGCTTGCCGGAATGGGCGGAACTGTCAGTATGAGCGGAACCAATCCCGTGAATTGCGGCGAAAATCGCACGATAAATATCACATCTGACGATTGTTATGAAATTGCTTCCATTCAAATCAATGGCATTTTTGCCGAAATCCCCGAACATAGCGAAACCTTCCACTACACATTCCAGAATGTGCGTGGCGACAGCACGCTGCGCGCAACTTTCGTGAAGAAGACCTACCAGGTGACGGCATCCGCAAACGAGGGCGGCTCCATTTCGCCCGTTGGCGTAAGCACGGCGATTTGCGGCAGCAATATGACGTTCCATATCACACCGGACTTATCGCATTCCATTGAAAATCTGATTGTTAATGGAATCGAAATGCCAGCTGCGGCAACTTATACTTTTGAAAATATTGCGGGCGATTGCACTATCGTGGCCAATTTCGTGATGAATGAGTACACGATTACGGCTACGCAAGGCATTGGCGGCCACATTTCTCCGTTGGGCATCACCTCGGTTATCAGCGGCCAAAATCAAAGTTATTCAATCACGCCTGACGATTGTTACCATATTGATTATATTGAAGTGAACGGCGTCAGATTGCCAGCCAGCCAGCAGTATGAGTTCCAAAACGTTACCGCCAACCAGACCATCCACGCAGCTTTCGCTCCCGATTTGTTTGAAGTGAATGCGGCGGTAAGCAATGGCGGCCACATCGTGTTGGACACCAATTCTGTGACTTGCGGCGAAAATGTGACAGCCACCATCATTCCCGATGATTGCTACCATATTGAATATGTATATGTGAACGGAGTCAATCAGGGCGCCATCAGCCATTACACTTTCCACGGACTGCTCGCCGACAGTTCTATTATGGCTACTTTTATGCCTGATTCATACACACTTACTGCTTCCGGAAGCGTGGGCGGACAAGTATCTCCCGTAGGGGCAACCCAGGTGCCGTGCGGAAACTCTCAAAGTTACACTTTTACTCCCAACGAGGGCTACGCCATCGATTCCGTTTGGGTGAACGACGTTTACGTTGGAAATATGGCCGAATACCAGTTCCTGAATGTGCGCGCCGACAGCAACATTCACGTCACTTTCAAGCCATTTGACTATGTGGTGACAGCTATCGCTCAAGATGGCGGAAACGTTTCTCCGGCTGTGAGCAATGTAACTTACGGACAGGACGTTACGGTGAACATCGCCGCCGCTGATTGCTACCATATTGAAAGCATTTGGGTGAACGGCGTGAACGTGGGCGCGGTTGACAGTTACTCCTTCCAGAATGTGCGCGGCGACAGCACGCTGACCGCCACCTTCGCTCAGAACCAGTACACGATTGCGGCCTCGGCAGGCATTGGCGGCAGCATTACGCCGAATGGCGAAACAATCGTAAATTGCGGTGAATCAC
>JAZQOJ010000104.1:0-3034 GCA_045627805.1 Bacteroidales bacterium | reverse complement strand
CTTTTCATCGATGATATCGAATTCGTTTACATTTCCACTTTGAGCAGCTTGAAAAGCAACGGCGCGAGCGTCCCGAATTTCAGTGCCAACACGCTGAATTACAGCATTGAACTCCCTTACGGCTCGAGTATGCCGAACGTTACGGCTACCGCCACTTCCGTGAACGGCGTTGTGAGCATCACGCAGCCCACCGTTGCCAATCCCACGGCTACCATTGTGGTGACGCAGGGACCTTCTACCACGACCTATACCATTTCTTACACGTTCGCCGCTCGCGAAAGCGCTGATTTGCTTGACATTCAGCTTGACAGCATCTCTTTGGATAACTACAATGTGAATGTGCCTTTCAGTCCCAACACGCTGGTGTACAATGTGCGTTTGCCGTTCGGCTCCACTTATCCCGTGGTGACCGCCACTCTCGACGTGCCTACCGCTCAACTCACCATCACCCAGCCCACCGAGGAAAGCCCTGTCGCAACGCTGGCCGTGACCTGCGGCGCTCTCGCCAAAACCTACACGCTCAATTTCGCCATCGCACCTGAAAATACTGCCGAACTGTCGGATTTGCTGCTCGATGGCGTCACTATCGCCGGTTTCGACCCCGACATTACCGATTATAGCCAGATGCTTACTTTCGGCGCACCGATTCCTACCGTTTCGGCTGTCGCCCTGTCTCCGGATGCCGTCGTTACCGTCACCCAAGCCACTCAGGATGCACCCGTCGCCACCGTTGAAGTCGTTTGTGGTCCGCTCTCCAAAACCTATACCGTGCAGTTCACCATCGCAAGTCTCTTCTGCCCGCAGCTGCTCGCCCTCAACGTGAACGGCGCGCAAATCCCCGATTTCAACTCCAACGTTTACGATTATACCTACGAACTGCCCTTCGGCTACAGTCTGGCCAATGTGACGGTTTCCGCCGTCCCGATTTCTCCCATCGCTGTTGTCGGACCCATCATCGTGGACACAGTCACCGTGCTGAACATCACTTGCGGCGACTCGGCTTCCACCTACAGCATTACCTTCGAGTTCGCGGCTGAGCAGACCGCCGACCTTAGCGACCTGCGCATTGATGGGGTCACCATCAGCAACTTCGATCCCGCTGTCACCAGTTACAACGTCGTCGTTTTCTCCGAAGAATTTCCGGAAGTGACGGCTACTCCGCGCTCCGCCGACGGCATCGCTGCCATCACGCAGGCCACCGCCGAGCAACCCGACGCTACCGTTCTGGTTTCTTGCAACGGTCTGAGCAAGGTTTACACCGTGCATTTCATCGTGGAGGAAGCCAATGCGGATCTTGCTGACCTGCTGCTCAATGAGGTGACAATCAGTGATTTCAATCCCGATACGGTTGACTATATTTATAGAATGTACTCCAATTTGCCGATGCCGACGATTACGGCTGTTGCCGCTTCCGAATATGCGCAAGTCGTGATTACGCAGCCCACTACGGAAACTATGTTGGGCACTGTTGAGGTTACTTGCGGCAACCTCGTGAAAACGTATAGCGTTCATATTCAATACAATGACGCTATTTCTCAGTTCACTTTGAATTCTGTTTGTATCTATCCGAATCCTGTTTCCGACGTGCTGAATGTTGCAATGGATGCCTCCATCGCTGATGCCGAAGTCGTATTGATGAGCGTTGCTGGCCAGCAAGTCCTGTCGGCGCAGCTCGTTGATGGCGTGGCCGAAATCAATATGGCGAACTTGCGTGGTGGTGTCTATCTGGTTCGCATTCAAAGCGGAAGTCAGGTGCTGGGCGTGCGCAAGGTCGTGAAACTGTAGTTCCCTTATTTTTAACGCTTGTTCAATATGGAATTAGCCGCCATTCGTCATCAATTGCACCAGCTGGCGGAACCTTCTGGCGCTGAAATATTGACGCAACAGTTTTTGCTGCAACAACTTAGTTCATTGCATCCCACTGAGATTCATACTTTTACAAACAGTAAGAATCTGCTGGCGGTGTTCGATTCTGGAATTGCTGGCCCTGTCGTTCTGCTCCGTGGCGACTTCGACGCGGTTTGCGTGGCCGAGACGCTTGACCTTCCTTACGCATCACGCACGGAAGGCGTTTCCCACAAGTGCGGTCACGACGGGCACGCGGCCATTCTGCTGGGTGTGGCACAAAAATTGAGTCAGCATCCGGTCGCGGCGGGCAAGGTCCTGCTTTTCTTTCAGGCGGCCGAGGAAACGGGCGCGGGAGCAGGCCAGCTGCTTGCAACGGGCATTCTTGACCACTACCGTCCCGACCAGGTTTTCGCCCTGCACAACATCCCCGGGCTTCCGTTGGGAACGGTTACCTGCCGTGAGGAGAGTTTCACCTGCTCGGTAGTGAGTTGCGACATCGTGTTGCGCGGGCGCACCTCTCACGCTGCCGAACCCTTGAAGGCGGTCTGCCCTTACAATGCGGCCAAGTGCATCGCCGACCAACTGCTGTCGATGAACCGATATGATATGTCGCGGGCGGATTTCTGCCTGCTGACGCTGGTTGAGTTCTCGGTTGGGGAATGCGCTTATGGCGTCACTGCCGGCAACGGTGTGCTGCGTTTCACTTTGCGGGCCAAAGACGACCGGGTGCTGCAAAAAACAAAGGCCGATTTGCTTCGCATTGTGGAGGTGGAAGTTGCAAAAATTGACGGACTGAGCAGCGAAGTCGCGTGGAAAGAGTATTTCGCCGCGTCAAAAAACCAGCCCGGCGCTGTGCGTCAGGTGCGCGCGGCGGCGCAAAAGTGCGGACTTGCATACACAGAAAAGGAATTTCCCTTCTCGTGGGGCGAGGATTTCGGCCTGCTCACGCAGCATTTCGATGGTGCGCTGTTCGGCCTCGGTTCCGGCGACAACCAGCCGTCGCTTCATAATCCCTATTTCGACTTCCCCGACGCGCTGCTCCCCATCGGCGTTTCCCTCTTCGAGGCTATTGTCCGCTCTTAGCCGATTCGTATTTTCAATACCCACTTTCGCCCCCGCCTTCTTCTGTCACAATCGCCCCCGCGACTCTTTTATCAAGCTTGGGAATCTGTGAACTGTGAACTGT
>JAZQOJ010000103.1:0-15821 GCA_045627805.1 Bacteroidales bacterium | reverse complement strand
TCGCCATTGCTGGAGTATGCAAATTTCAAATCCAGGATTTGAGCATAGTCGATGGCTTGCTGGATGCCGCCGCCAACGGCGTGTTTGTTGTCCTTGGCTTCCAAAACGGCAATCGGTTTTCCGTTATGATAGAGCAGATAATCGGCTTTTTTGCCATCTGCAACGGAGTGCTGGTTGCCGGCCACCAACACGCGACCATCAGTGAAATAGTATTCCTCACGCATATTATCACCCACTTTCCACCCTTTATCATTCAAGGCCGGAGTGATAAACATCGTGCGAATTTCTTGTTCCTTCAGGTCTTTTTTATTAATGTTCATCATAAAAAAGATGCTATGTAAAAATTTTTCAACTTGCAAAAATAGCATTTTTCCGCGCATATTTTGCAGTTTTCTTGACCGAAAATACATATCGTGGCCGAAATGAAAATGTTCAAACCCTGCTATTCGCAGAAAACAATCCGTTTTTGTGAAGAAAAATGTTTGGCAGACCGCAGTCTTAAACTTACAGCCCCAGATTGAGCAGCACCACGGCCGCCACAAACAAGGAGATCGTAAGCTCTTTGAAGATGGAGAAACGCTTTTCCGGAATCAACGCCGACAGATAAAGTGCCAACGGAACGGCAAGATATGACAGGGAATAAGGAAGCGGAATCGGAGAGAAGAGTGCCATAAAGAACAGCACAAGCATCAGGAAATTCAATGAGATATAACGATTCCGAATAACCACCAACTTATTATCAGCCAACAACTTGAGCTGTATAAAAGCATAAGGCAAGAAGAGTACGAAAACGGCAAGACAAAGCAAGGAAATGGGAGAGAAATGCGGTGAAGAAAACAAATACGGATGAATGACGATCTGCTGCATTGATGAAAGCAGATAGCCGAAAGTGCCGTGGAAAAAGAACCCCGCCGCCACATAAATGTAGGGCAACACAAAGCCAACCAGAGCGACAACGATGTCTCTTATCCAATTCAACTTACTTATTATCAATGAGATAAAAACATAAATCAGCAACAGCACGGCAGCAATATCGTAAAGGGAGGCCAACCCGACCACGACACCCGACATCAACACGGCGACCTTGGAGTTTTGCGAAACACTATTGAGCATCACCAAAAGCACGACGGCCATATTGGTGATGAAAATGGGCGTGAACGGGAGCAGAAAACTGCCAAAAGCATAGAAAAAAAGCAGCCATACAACCGGAAAAAAAGTATGGTTGTCGGTGAATTTACCCTTTTTGAAAAAGGAATAGAGCAGCAGGCACTCTATCGCTATGACCATCAGTATCAAGCCACAGAAAAGCTCATTGTGCAGCGACACAGCCCCCGCCAACGGCGATGAGAAGGGCAGCGAAGTAGAGAAAAAATCATAGGAAATGGGCGCTGAAAACAAACGGATTCCCACAAAGACACAAAGTGCCAGCACAATGACAAACTGCAGAATCGGACGCTTTTGAAGTATATAGAACATCTTGTAAAATTAAGCTGCAAACTTACATTAAAAATTTTACAAAAACGGCAAAAACAGCATATCCTGAAATGATTTTTTTTTGTATTTTTGCAATCCGTTTTATAAGTAGGAAAATAATATAAAAATCAAGAAATAAAAATCAAAAAAATGAAAAGTAGAATTGCTTTGACCACATTCTTAGGACTGATTGTCTTATTACTTGTCTTCCTGAATCTGAGAGCGATCCTTCGCCCCAGCAAATACGAAGAAGTGTACACTCAGCGCCGCGAACTCAACACCAACCGCCTGACAGCCGTCGTTGAACTCCAGAAACTGTATAAAAAAGACCACGGCCAATATTGCAGCGACATCGACTCGCTGGTGGATTTCTATGAGAACGGATTCATCACCATCCGCAACACCTCCTACCGCACCGACAATCTTCCCGACGGGCTCACCGTGGCCGACGTGCAGAATATGTCAATGGAGGAACGCGAAGAACGCAACCTGAATGTCGTCACCGAAAACAAGATCGCCATCAAGAGCCAAATGGCTGACATCCTCGCCTCCCTGAACGACAAGCGCAATCCCGAAGACCGCATCGTGATGGAAAACTTCCAGTACATCCCCTTCTCCGACAACGTGAAGTACAAAATCGAAGTTTGCGACGCCGACCGCGCCGACACCAACAAGATCTCCAAGTTCGCCATCTACGTGCCCGTTGAAACAATGATGAACAACTTCGACCAGTCCATCTACACCGAAGGCAAAGCAAACCTGTTCAAGAAATTGTTATTCAAGAATCTGGCTCAAGACAGACGCGAAAGCAAAAAATGCGTGGGCCTGCAACTCGGCGACACCGTTTCTACCTCTTTAGACATCAAGGATTATGGAGTTAAACCCGAATAATTTGCCGCAAAACGCAATCCATTATTATTCCAACGGTTTCTCCCTCCTCAAAAGACAATCCGAGAAATCATTTGTCTGCGAAAACCATAAGAATGCCTCATTCCCGACTCTGGAAAGGGAATGCGGCATTTTCTTTGCGGACCTCCCGCTGGAAACCGAAATCACCGTGTACGTTGACGCCCTCACCCCGCTCGTCGTGCCCAACATAATGGTCACCCCGCCCGCAACCGACCTGCTGAAACTGCAATACAACCTCTCCGACAACGACACCGTTTTCGAAGACCCAATCGCCCCCTACCGACTCATCTTCCCCTACCCTATCAACAAGATTGCTCAAATGCGAAAATCAGTAGGACACCCACTCGCCTTCCACCACTCCGACAGCTTCGTCTGGCAGCTCCTGCAAGTGGAGGAATGCAACCGCGAATGCCAGCTCGGTTTCCGCATCGAAAACGATAAGATTGAATTCATCTTGCTGAAAGAAAAGGAATTACAAATCATCTGCTCCCATCATTACACTACCTTGGAAGACATTCTCTATTACGCCCTGAACCTGCTGCAACAATTTGAGATTCCTTTGGAAAAATGCGCCTTCCGTTATTGGACGACTACTACCGATGAGAAAAAAATTGAAAAGTTTTTCAAACCATATCTTCCTGATTTCAAACCAATTATATAAGACTACCGGATTGAACCTGAAGCCATAAACACAATTTTGAATAATGAGAATCATCAGTGGGAAAAACAAAGGCCGTAAGATCACGGCGCCGAACAATCTGCCCGTCCGCCCCACCACGGACCTGGGCAAGGAAAGTCTGTTCAACATTCTCAACAACTACTTTTTCTTTGACGCGGTAACGGTCATCGACCTGTTCGCCGGCACCGGCAACGTGAGCTTGGAATTCGCCTCCCGCGGAGCCATTTCCGTCACTTCCGTTGACCTGCACAAGCCCTGCGTTGATTTCATCAAGAAAATGGCCACACAACTGGAATACAGCAACCTGACCACCGTGAATGCCGACGCATTCCAGTTCTTGGAACGGCTGCACCAGCCCGTTGACATCATCTTCGCCGACCCGCCGTACGATATGGAAGGCGTGGAAAAGTTGGCCGACATCGTGTTTGAACGCAACCTGCTGAAACCCGACGGCTGGCTCATCATTGAACACAACAAAGCCCACGATTTCTCGCAGCATCCCCAATTCTTCCAGCACAGGAAGTACGGGAAATTGAACTTCACTTTCCTCGTGAATATGACAGAGTAGTTCGTGCCCGACCTGCCAAAATTGAATTTCCTAAGATAAATCTCTTCTGTTGCACAAGATAGTTCCTGCAACGGTTAACCGGTTAATTGGGGAATTGGATGAAACGGTAAAATGGATGAACGCCGCCTGACGGCGGAGACAAGAAAGCTTTCAACCCATAAAGGGAACATTCTGAAATAAAAAAAGAGTGCCTTTCGACACTCTTTTTTATGAAGCAATAGCGTGAATTATTCTTCAGCGGGAGCTTCTTCCACGTTACGGGTGGAAAGAACAGCAACCACAACTGCGTTCTGGTTTTCAACGAAAGTAACATTCGGAATGCTCAATTCGCCAACCTTAACGCTGTTGTCGATATCCAAACCGGAGATGTTAACCTCGATTTCTTCCGGAATATCCTTCAATTCGCCGCGAACTTTCAATTTGCGGACTTTCTTCACGAGCTTACCGCCACGGAGAACACCAGGAGAGGTGCCAGCGATGCGGATAGGAAGACCGATGGTGATCGGCTTGCCATCAACCACTTCGAGGAAGTCAACGTGGAGCAACTTGTCGGTAATCGGATGGAACTGGCTGGCCTGCAGGATAGCGGGGATTTCTTTTCCATCGATGCTGACGAGAGCGTAACGTACTTCGGGAGTGTATATTAAGTTTCTGAATTGAGTTTCCTCAACTACAAACTGATACTGTTTTTCGCCGCCATAGAGCACGCAAGGAATCAAACCCTGAGCGCGCTGAGCTTTTGCATCTTTTTTCCCTACGTTCTCTCTGAGAGAACCGCTAATAGATACTGATTTCATTTTTAATTGGTTTAAGTTTTGAAAATAATTTATAAAAAAGATAGTGATAGGTCAGGCGCACCGACCCATCACTATATAAGGTAAGACTATTCTTCGTCTTTGTTTTCCTCTTCGTACTTCTGGATAACAGCGGCCTGTACGTCGGCAGGAACCTGCTGATATTCAGCGAATTTCATTTCGTATGAAGCACGACCAGAAGTAATGGAGCTCAAAGTGGTGGAATACTTGTTCATTTCTGCGAGCGGAACTTTGGCGCGGATTTTCTGGAATTCGCCTTCGCTGTCCATACCCATCACCACACCACGGCGGCCCTGAAGGTCGGTCATCACATCACCCATTCTGTCTGACGGAACGAAAACTTCCACATCGTAGATGGGTTCGAGGATCTTCGGATTGGCTTTCTTGAAAGCATCCTTGAAAGCGTTACGGCCAGCCAACTTGAATGCCAATTCGTTAGAGTCAACGGGGTGCATTTTACCATCGTAAATGTTCACCACGATGTCGCGAGCGTATGAACCAGTAAGCGGGCCTTCTTCCATCTTTTCCATAATACCCTTCAAAATAGCGGGCATAAAGCGTGCGTCGATGGCACCACCCACGATACAGTTGTTATAGATGAGCTTTCCGCCCCAAGCGAGGTCGTAGCTCTGCGTATCGCGGATAGGATATTTGGTCTGGTTAGGCATACCATCGAAATAGGGTTCGATGAGCATATGAACTTCGCCGAACTGACCGCTACCGCCAGACTGCTTTTTGTGGCGATACATTGATTCGGAAGACTTGGTGATGGTTTCGCGATAAGGAATCTTCGGAGCATAGTATTCAACTTCAATCTTGTTCAGTTTCTCGATCATCCATTTCACGATGTTGAGGTGTTGCTCGCCCTGACCGGAGATGATGGTCTGCTTTAATTCCTTCGACTGTTCCATCAGGAAAGTGAGGTCGCTCTTACGCATCGTGTTGAGGATGGCACCGAGTTTTTCCTCGTCGGAAGCATTCTTTGCGCGGACAGCGGTACGGAACTTCGGATCCGGATAGGCGGTCTTTTCAATCTGAGCGTCGCCGTTCTTTACGAGGGTCTGGGAAGCGCCAGTGCCTTTCAGCTTGATGGTGGCAACGATATCGCCAGCGCAAGCTTTCTCCACGTTCTCACGCTTCTGGCCTGCGAAGCAAAGAATCTGGGAAACTCTTTCCTTAGTGGAAGTATTGGTGTTGAGGAGGTCCATTGCCTCGGTCATTTCGCCAGAATAAATCTTCAAGTAAGCCACGTCGCCGAACTTATCAACAGCGGTCTTCCATACATAAGCCATCGTGTTGCCAGTGCTGTCGCAAACAACGTCTTCGCCATTGGTGGTCTTCACCGGAGCGGGTTCTGCCGGATTGGGGCAGTTGCCGTTGATGATCTGCATCAAGCGGTCAACACCCTGGTCGGTCTTGGCAGCGATGCACACAACCGGGAAAGTGCCGCGGTTGATGACACCGAGTTTCAAACCGCGCATCATTTCTTCTTCTGAAAGACTGCCTTCCTCGAAGAACTTGTCCATCAAGGTCTCATCGTTTTCAGCTGCGGCCTCAACCAATGCAGCGTGCATCTCTTCGGCTTTGCCAGCTTCTGAAGCGGGAATATCTTCCACAACCATCTTGCCGCCGCCGACGGGGAACTTGAGCATCTTCATCTGGAGAAGGTCGATAACGGAATCGAAGCCGACACCAGCATTAACAGGGTACTGCAACGGGATAACGCTGCCGCCGAAGTTGTGTTTGAGCTCGCGGAGCGTCTCGTCGAAGTTGGCCTTCTCGTGGTCGAGCTGGTTGACAACGAAAACAACGGGCTTGTTCATTTTCTTGGTCCAACGCCACTGGGTTTCAGCGCCTACGTCAACGCCGTTCTGAGCATTGATAACCATCATAGCCGTATCAGCAACTCTCAAGGCACCAATTACTTCGCCAACGAAATCGTCAAAACCAGGGCAGTCAATCATATTGATCTTGGCATTCTCGAATTCTGCGTAGAGCAAAGATGATTGGATGGACTGCTGTCTTTCCAGTTCCACTTCGCGGTAATCGGAGAGGGTGTTCTTGTCTTCAACGGTACCACGTCTGGTGATGACGCCGCCGTGGAAGGCCATCGTTTCGCCTAATGTGGTCTTACCCGTGCGGTTACCACCGATGATGGCAATGTTTCTGATGTCTTTAGTCTGATAAACTTTCATTGTTATTCGTTAATTATTTGATTATTATGATTTTATTTATTTAGATAAAAGTTGGCAAATTTACAATATTTTTTTCAATCCATCGTCATTTTGCCAAAATTTATTTTGCGAAATGGAAAACGCCCCCCCTATGCAAACTCAAGCATCTCCTCCGTCACCAGTACCGACTGCACCGTGTTGACGAGTTCCTTGCGGAATGGTGTCCGGAGTTTGATGTAATTATCTGTGAATCCGTACATTTCGCCATTCTTGGCAGCGGCTTCCCACAAAACAGGGCGCTCTTGGCCGACGTGCTTCCGGTAAAACTCCGACTTCTTTTGTTCCGACAGAGCAATCAAGCGATTGGTGCGCGACTTTTTTTCCTGCGGTGGCACCTGTCCTTTCATTGAAGCCGCATCCGTTCCGGGGCGACGCGAGTAAGTGAAAACGTGGAAATAACTGATAGGTAGCGAGTTAATAAATTCCAAAGACTCAGCGAATTCCGCCTCGGTCTCGGTCGGGAAACCAGCGATGATGTCCATCGCGATGCAGGCGTGCGGCATTTTCTCCTTCACACGCAGCACTTTCTCCGCGAAAAGCTCCCGCTGGTAACGTCGGCGCATCAGCCCTAACACGCGGTTGTTGGCCGACTGTATCGGGATGTGGAAGTGCGGCATCATCACCGACGAACGCGCCGCAAGGTCGATAATCTCATCCGTCAGCAGATTCGGCTCTATCGACGAAATGCGGAATCGGATCGGGAACTGGCGCTCCTCAATGGCGCAAAGCAGGTCGTAGAAGCTGCTTCCATTCTGCATACCAAAAGTGCCGAGATTTACGCCAGTAAGATTCACTTCCTTGATATTCAGCGAGTTGATTTGTTCAATTTGTTGTAAAACGTGGTCAATGGTGTCGCTGCGGCTCGTTCCGCGCGCCTTCCACACCGTGCAGTAAGAGCAGGCATAATCGCAGCCATCCTGGATTTTGAGGAAGGAGCGAGTGCGGTCGTTGGCGGAAAAGGAAGAGTAGAACAGCGGCTTTTCGGGCAACTCCGCCCCCTGAAGGAACGGAACCACGCTCATCTTGTCTTCGTTGCCGAAAGTGGCGACAACGCCCGGCCACTGCCGGATTTCCTGCGGACGCAGCGCGGCGTAGCACCCCAACACCACCACCTTCGCCTCCGGGAACAAACGGTGCAGATGAGCCACGAGGTTGCGCGCCTTCTTCTCCGCTACCGCCGTCACAGCGCAACTGTTGACAATAATAAAACGAGGGTCGTCGGAGCGGACGAAGCCAACATTTTCCAATTGGCGCGCAATCTCCGACGACTCACTGAAGTTGAGCTTGCAGCCCAACGTATGAATGGCAAAACTATTCGGCCTGCTCATCTGCCTTGCCTTCTTCTGCCTTCTTCTCTTCCAAATCAATTAACTTATGGTCAATCAAAAGATTATACCAGGAAACGACCTTCTTCATATTTGAAACGTAAACACGCTCGCGGTCGTAATTGGGAAGAATGATGCCGAAATATTCCTTCAACTTGGCTCCGTCGGTCAAACTCACCGTTGCCTTGGCACCGTTCTCGTGCTTGTACATCGATTGGAAAACCGATTGCAACGTAACATCGTCGCCATCAGTAAAGATGGATATATTTTCCAGATTAGCAACACCGTCTTGCGAATAGGCGGGAAAACGCTTCCCATCTGTGAGTGATTCTACGATAAAGCTGTTGCGAGCCTGCGCAACCAATTTGAAAAGACCGCCTTTTCCTGTAATAGATAAAATCTTACTTAAGTCCATTTTCTTGATTTATTGATAATTAATAGTATTGGATGGTTCTTTCGATAACAAAATAGGGAACGCCCTGGCGCTTGGTGGACTGCTTCGTCCAGTTGCCGAACTTGTCGTGTCCCTCATAAGTGGAAACGTCCTGTTTTTGTAAATTCTTGAGCGTGACCTGGTGCGTCTCCTTCAGCAGTTCACCCTTATTACCATACTGAGTATGGCTGCTCTCGGCTTCCGCGCCACCACCGCTGAAAGCACGGCGATTGACAACGTTTCCTCGCTCATTGTAATCCATCGTGATGTACATAAAAGTCGTTCCGTCAGGACCGGCCTCGTCAATTCGCACAGGCAAGCCCGGAAGCGACGAATCGTAACTGTACGTCATCACAATATCGTACGCCGTTCGCACCGTCGTTTTCAACGCATTGCCATAGGCATCATTCTGATAAAGCAGCTCACGGACCAACGAATCCCCCTGATACACAGATTCTTTTGTACGATATCCGTGAGCATCCACTTCGTAAATCACGTGTTCGGTGAGCGTGCCAGTGGAGTCGTATGTGTCGCTGCGCACCATTTTCCCAGCGTCATTGTATGTGACGTGCGTGTGGTAAACAGTATCTTCCACATCGTTCAAAATCACATCGTCAGTCAGCCAGCCGTCCTTTGTAAAATATTGGTAATGAATAGCATAAAGAACGGTTGAATCCATAAAGCCAATGTTCATATACTTTTTCTCAATCGTGCACTTCACCTGGCCCAAAATATTATCAGTTTGAGCAGTGGACTGCATCGACAACGGCACAATGGTGGTGGTGTCGTGCGATTCTTTCGAATGGCAAGCTGAAAAAGTGACAGCGAGAATGCACAGGATGAAAAAATAGCGCAGTTTCATTTTGATTTTGTAAAAAGTCGGCAAAAATACAATTTTTTTGCGAAACACATCTTATTTTTCTTCCTCATTGAGCGCAGACCACAACATATCCTTCAACTGTACAAGGTTTTTCTGTGCGTGCGATGAGATGAAAATAGTGGGAACGGGCAGTTTGAGTTTCTTTTTCACTTTCTCAATCTCGTCATCGGGCATCAAATCGCACTTGGTGACGGCCACAATCTGCTTTTTATCAATCAGTTCCGGATTGTATGCCTTCAACTCGTTCAGTAAAATGGAGTATTCCTTTTTGATATTTTCAGAAATGACGGGGATGAGGAAGAGCAGGATGGAGTTGCGCTCGATATGACGGAGGAAGCGCAAACCGATGCCCTTGCCTTCGGAGGCACCCTCTATGATTCCGGGGATGTCGGCAATCACAAACGACTGATAGCCACGATAATCCACCATTCCGAGGTTGGGTTTGAGCGTAGTGAACGGATAGTCGGCGATTTTGGGCTTCGCATTGGAGAGGACGGAGATCAGCGTTGACTTTCCCGCATTCGGGAAGCCCACGAGTCCGACATCGGCGAGCACTTTCAACTCAATGGTGACCCACTGCTCGTAGCCCTCCTCGCCCGGCTGAGCGAAGCGCGGTGTCTGGTGCGTGGCGCTCTTGAAGTGAACGTTTCCCTGTCCGCCACGGCCGCCCTTCATAATGACGACCTCCTGGCCATCCTCCATCACCTCGCCCATAATCTCGTCGGTCTCCGTATCCTTGGCAATCGTTCCGAGCGGAACCTCTATGATGGCATTCTTCCCATTTTTGCCAAAGCAAAGGTTAGCGGAACCGTTGCCGCCGTCTTCAGCAAAAATGTGCTTGGTATAACGCAGATGTAGTAGCGTCCAGAGGTTGCGGTTGCCGCGGAGAATCACGTCGCCGCCCTTGCCGCCATCGCCGCCATCGGGACCCGCTTTCGGATCCTGGGCAGTGCGGGCCAAATGCGGAGAACCCGCCCCGCCGTTTCCCGACCGACAGAATATTTTCACATAATCAATGAAGTTCTCGCTTGCCATAACAGTCTGTTTTGTTGAGTTGTTGAATTGTTGAGTTGTTGAATTGTTGAGGTGTTGAGGTGTTGAGTGCGGAATTTGCGCCATTTGTTAACGATGACCCGCCGCTTTTATTGTATGAGCGAAAGCCAATGAAGATTGGAAATATGATGCCCCTCTCGACATTCTCGTTGTTCTCGACGTTCCAAGTCTTTTATAATCACAACGCTGACTTGCGGAACGGATACGTCATAGTAAAGCACAGTTATTGTATCGCCGACAGGAATTGCCGCACGGTGAGCAACGATGTGATGGTGACGCCCAACACGCCGTGAAAGTTGACATTCTGCCCCGTAAAGAAGAGGTTCGGCACGGGCGTGCGCGTCGGAATCATTGTGACGGCAAGATGCTCGCAATCCTTGCGGATGCCGTAAGCGCTGCCCTCGCTGGTGGCGGTATAATCGCGATAAGTAAGGGGCGAAGAGGTGTGAATTTTCAATATATTTCCCTGCAAATCAGGAATATAAGGAAGTACAAAACGAATGGCTTCTTCTGCCTTCCGCTGTTTGAAGCGTTCGTAGTCGTCCCCTCTCCTGCCCACAGAAGAGCCCGCCCAGCGCGCCACTTCGCTCCACTGCATCGGAAAGAAAAGGTCGATATTCGACGCGAATCTCCCGGACTCCGGAACCGCAAAGTGCACGCCCACCGACTGAATCCTGTCGTCCGCCGCACGCAATCCCCACAGGTCGGCATTCTCGTGAACAAAAAGATTGCGGTTCCGATACGCGACCGCGCCTTCCTTCAACGAAAGATTCACCGTGAACACGCCAAAACTGTTGGCCAAACCACTGATTCTCTGCTTGTAATGATTACGCACAATCCCCTCCGGAAGCATAGCAAGCAGCGCCGTTGGATGAATGTCGGAAATGACGGCATCGCACTCGAAATGCTCGCCGTCGGCGCAATCAATCCCCACTAACGAACCATCACGCTCCGTGAAACCCGTCACCTGCTTTTTGGTAAGCACTTGTCCGCCAAAACTTTGTATGTCACGAGCCAGCGAATCCGCAATCTGCTGCCCTCCACCTTTCAAGCGCCACGCACTTTGAATGAACGACCCATTGATTTGCGAATAAATGTATAGCGGCAGCGACTCAGCTCGCAATTCCATCTTGAGCGAAGTGCCCGCCACCACATCGCGCAGCAACTCATCAGCAAAAACCTCCTGCAAATATGGATAGGCCGGACGAGCCATCAACTCAGCGACTTTGCTCCCATCGGAACTCAAATCCGACAACGAAGTCTGCGATTTCTGCAAAAAATCGACATATTTGCGCAATGCATCGCGCTGGCCAGGAAATTTCTCCGACAAGTTTTCCGCAAAATTCTCATAGCCGTTGGCAAATCCATACGACTTTCCATTCCAGAAAACCTCATCGAAACAATCCGTATCAAGCTGATGCCAAGGGAGTTTCAGCAAATCAAACTGTGCAAACAACTGGTTGAGGAGTTCGCCTTCCGCCAAACCGCCCACATAGTGAAAACCCGTGTCAAAACGAAGACCATTGCGGACAAACGACTGCAAACTGCCACCTATCTGGGCGTTTTTTTCCAAAATGAAAACCTCAAAGCCCTTTTGAGCCAAAAGATAACCACACTCCAATCCTCCAAGACCTGCGCCAATGATACCGATTCTCATAAGACTCAATCAAAATCTACCACCAATTTCAAATTGATCAGTCGCGGTGTCAGGTAATTCGGGACCGCTGTCATCACATTCGTGATATCGGTAATCCAAAGATACGACGATACATTGTTGATTCCCAGCACATTGAACACTTCCAAGAAGAGTCCTGCGTTCTTGATGGAACGCAGAAAAGCACTCTTGTGGCGCATTCTGTCGCGCGTTTCCTCCAAAAACATATAGGAAAAACCGACATCCACGCGGCGGTACCACGAGGAGCGGAGCGTCTGCTGATAACGCTGCGAATTGGGCGCGCCATACGGCAAACCACTGGAAAACACGAAGTTAAGGTGCACACGAAGCGGCGTGTAGAAAGGAACGTGGTCTTGGAAGAAAATGTTGACGGCGAAACGCTGGTCGGTGGGCCGCGGAATATACCCCGGCTCCACATACTCTCCCTTCGAATTGTAGTGAGCGTCGTTGAAAATGTCTTCCGCCGTTTTCATCAACGACAAAGAAATCCACGACTCAATGCCGTGAATGAACTCGCCACTCAACTTCAGGTCGATACCGGTAGCATAGCCCTTCGCATCATTTTCGCCGGAATAGATAATCTGCACATTGTCAACACTATACGAAATCAAGTCGGTCATATATTTATAATAGACTTCCGAGCTGAACTTGAACGGGCGGTTCCACATTTTGAAGCAATAGTCGGCGGAAAGCGCCAGCTGGTAGGAATGCTGCGACCGGATGTTCTCGTTGAGCGTGCCATCGGGGCGGCGCATCTCACGGTAAAACGGTGGCTGGTAATAGCTGCCCGCCTTCAGGCGGAAAACCCAAACGCGCTTCCAGTGAGGCGTGTACGACAAAACAAAGCGAGGCGAAAGGGTGAACTCGTTGTTGAAAGTCCAATAGTGCGCGCGCAAGCCGCTGTTGAGCACGAATTCCTCCTTCGGGTCAATGGTCCACTCCGACTGCACGAAAGCATTGAACCGATAGGTATTCAAGCGGTTGTCGGCGACGAAATAGTGTCCGAAATCGAGCACGCGCGACACATCGTCCCAAGGCACCAACTCACCGGGTGCGGGCGAAAGATAGGGCAGCGTGTAGCCGCTCGAATCGTACATTTCCCACTCCTTGATGCGATCGCGGATGACTTCGTTCTGCGCCTTCAAGCCCCATTCCACCTTGTTCGACGGGAAAACGTGCTGTCCGCGGAAATCCACCGCACTCACTACCGCCGACAGACGGTTGCGAACGTGCTCAAGGAACGTGCCGTAACCTCGCGTGTCGGTAATGTCAAACATCGACTCATTGCCGTAGTTCAACTCGATATCGTAAAGCCAGTACTGGCTTTGAATATCAAAGGTTTCGGTCTCCTTTGCATAATACGAGGAAAAAATCAAGCGGTAAAGATCGCGCTTGTTGGGCTTGTACGAGAGCGTGAGCCCGCCAAGATAACTTTCGTACTGGTCAACCTCCTGCCCATCGAAAAAGATCTTAATCATCTTCGCCGTGAGAACACTGCCGAACTTGGTCTCACGGTCCTCAGGAATGTACTTGTAGTGATTTCTGGAGAAGTTACCCAGCAATTCCAGTTTCCACTTCGGTGCCAGTTTCCACGACAGGAGCATCTGCGCATCAAAGAAATTGGGCTTGTAAGTCCCTTTCGTTTCCATTGATTTCAGCAGATAACTATTTGTTTTATAACGAATTCCAACCAAATAAGTAAACTTGTCTTTCACATTTCCCTCCGCGTGGGCCGATGCACCGAGGAAACTGGCCGAGAAGCCCGCGCCAAACTTCGTGGGGGTCTTGTATGTAACGTCCAGCACCGACGACATCTTGTCGCCGTACTTCGCCTCAAAACCACCGGCAGAGAACTTCACCGACTCCGTGAGGTCGAGGTTCACGAAACTCAGTCCTTCCTGTTGGGCGCTTCGCACCAAAAAAGGACGGTAAATCTGAATGTCGTTGACAAAAATAAGGTTCTCATCGTAATTGCCGCCGCGCACGCTGTACTGGCTGCTCAGCTCGTTGGTGGAAGAGGTGCCCGGCATCGACTTGATCAGAGACTCGACCCCGCCCGTGGGCGAAGGCATCGTGAACGAAAGCTTGGGATCAATGCGCGTGTAAGCATCGCTGTACGATTCGCTCACGCTCACTCCCTCCAAGTCGGTGCCCGACGGGGTCAGCGTGATGACGAACAGGGTGTCGGCATTCTTCGGAATTCGCACATTCAACACCGTGTCGCGGTAGGAAACGTGCTGGAACAGCACGCTGACATTCCGGTTGGAAGGGATTCTCAGCGAAAAAGCGCCGTTCGCATCCGTAATGGTGTTCGTGTGATCGGTCACGCTAATCACCACCACGCTCTCAACGGGTTGCCCACGCTGCGTGCGCACCACGCCCTTAAAAGGAACCAATTGCTGCGCGCAGACGCACAAACAATTCATTATCAATATAATAAATATGATAAGGTTTCTTTTCAATTCGGCTTAATTAAAATGCGATATAAATACGAAAAAAAGTCCGTAATATTGTATCACGATAAAAAAAAACTGCCACCTTGCGATGGCAGTCTTTTCATAAAATCCCAAACAAAAAATTTTATAAAACCCCTTTTTTATCTGCTTCTAAAATGCAATTCCACACGCCTTTCTTGTTCATATCGCGCATAGCTTTTGCAGAGACCTTCAGAACAACGTATTCACCGATTTCGGGAACGAAGAACTTCTTAGTATGCAAGTTCGGCTTGAACGTTCTTTTGGTCTTAATATTGGAATGGGAAACATTGTTTCCTACGATTGCTTTCTTTCCAGTGATTTGGCAAACTCTTGACATCTCTATCTATTTTTTATTGTTTCTATCAATTTGGGGATGCAAAAATACAAAACTTTTCCGACATTACAACCCCTTTTTGACATTTTCTTGAAAAATTTTATTAAAATACTTAATATCAGAATGATAAGTTAGTTTCAAATTATGAACAGACCCTTCCACCATTTGAATTCGCGCTTGTGGAAAATAGTTCAATACGAGTCCGCAATCATCAGTCACACAACAATTTGAATCTTTTTCAGCGGCTTGAAATGCGGCTATGGCCACGGGAAGGTGAAATGCCTGCGGGGTTTGGGCGAGACGGTAATTTTGGCGCTTTTCCGCCCGCAAAACGCAATCACCAGAAGCCAACAGAAGCGTATCGCTGAGTGGAAGCACCGGCACCGCGCCATCGGAAGTCGCCAATGCATCAAGCAATCGGTTGATGAGATCGGGAGAAACGAACGGACGGGCCGCATCGTGAATCAGGATGTTGCCCTCCTGCTCCGCACACGCGCGCACGGCCGCACACGACGACAAGTAGCGTTCAGCGCCACCGGGGACAACCCGCGTCCATTTGGCATAGCCACCGGCAGCCCGCAATTCCTCCATCTGTCCCACGAAGTCGGGATGTGACACCACCACGATTTCATCAATGCGCGGATGGCTCTCAAAAACCTCTAAGGTGCGTTCAATCAGCAGTTTGCCATCAAACTCAACGAACTGCTTCGGCCTTCCAGCCGCTGCTCGGCTCCCTACCCCACCCGCTAAAACGGCCACAATGTTTTTCATATTTTTTAAGTTTTGCAGGTTAGCAATGTGATTGATTATAAATAACTTGAGACTTTGGACTTGAGAACAACAGGGAGAAATGGATTTGCCAACATATTTCCAAGCCCAAGTTGAAAAGTCGCGAGCCCCCTGACTGAAAAAACTTCCGGCGAAAGTTGAGCCATATATATATTGTATGACTTGTCCAATGAGAAT
>JAZQOJ010000102.1:0-6184 GCA_045627805.1 Bacteroidales bacterium | reverse complement strand
AATTCTGCCTGCTGGTTTCGATGGCGATTACAACAGTCTTTCCAACCGTCCCGTACTTTTCAGTGGCGACTACAACGACTTGAATAACAGACCTGAAATTCCGACTGTTCCTACCAATGTAAGCGCGTTCGCCAATGACGCAGGTTATTTAACACAAGCGACCGTTCAGGAAGCCGCGAACATTCCCACGCAGGTTTCTGCCTTCACCAACGATGCCGGCTACATCACTTCAGCCGATGTTCCGACCAATGTTTCCGAATTGAACAATGATGCCAACTACATTACCGCAGCACAAGTTCCCGCCCAGGTGAATGCTGACTGGAACGCGACGGAAGGCGCAGCTCAGATTATGAACAAGCCCGCTTTATTCAGCGGTGACTATAACGACTTGAGCAACCAGCCGACCATTCCAACTGTTCCGACGAATGTTTCTGCATTTACTAATGACGCTGGATATTTGACACAAACAACGGTTCAGGAAGCCGCCAATATCCCGACTCAAGTTTCCGCTTTCGCAAATGACGCTGGTTATCTCACGAATGATTCCATTCAAGCATTGCGTCAAGCGGTTAATGAACTGTTGGAATTGGTTAATGCTTTGAATGTGCAGATGGAGCAAGAATTAATCATCGCAACAGCGGGACAGACCACATTCTCTTTGCAACATAGTCCAAAAAACACTTGCATTATTCGTTGTTATATCAATGGTGTAATGGTTGGTAGCGATAGAAGTGGATTGCTTACTATTGACGAAAATAATCCACAGCAAGTACATTATACAGCCTCTTTCAATCGTAATTATACTATCAAAGCGAACGATAAGGTATCCTTTGTCTATTGGTACTAATTAATGTGTTTTCAAAAGGATAGATATGAAACGAATTTTAATTGTATTTTTGGTATGCATACTGGCATCAGGCCTTGAGTTGCACGCCCAAAGTGACAGTATAGTTTCGGCATCAGGGGAAATAGGGGGGAGAAATGGCTGGCGAGGCGAACTTACAGTTGACAGCTACACCGTATGGGAAGAAGATGAAACCTATTTCATCCGTTTGAACCAGTTTTCCAACCTTCAGCCCGGCTATACGTTGGACAAAGTTAAATTTTACTGGTACCCCTTTGAAAATAACTTCAGTCCCGAATTCGACGTTGTTGTTTGGACTGGCGGTAATGCTAACTGGGTCGTTCAAGAAAGCAATGTTGACAACCTCAGCAATGCTGTATACTATACCAATGATTCCAGCAACTTTGGCATTCAAGTATACTCGCAGCACTATACTGCTGATGTGTATGATGGAATTCAAGAGGTTGTTCTGACTACCCCATACACTGTTACTGGTGAAGAAGGTGAAATCTGGGTGGGTATTCACTGCTGCGGTTACACCTGTGGTGGCCTTGCTGACGAACACTGCGATGTCAACACTCCTTGGGGAAACTTCTTGGATTACTACTACAGCACCAGTGAAAGTCATCCAGGTTGGAACCTCCATGTTCCTTTATATTATTCAGACGATACACATTCCCAGTGTAAGAGTTCACCCTTCACTTTATCTGTTTGGGTAAATGTTGGTGGTGTAGATGAAGTTATCAACGACTGGGCAATTAGTCTTCAAGATCCCGTTGATAATGAGGCTTACCCTGCTGATTTAACTGCTGACGATTATGTTGTAGTTGACGAATCCCTTGATTCAATTTATGTTTGTTTTTCATTATACAATAGGGGGTATGACATTGCCACTTCCGATGTTTTGGTTGACATATATGTGGTTGACAATAATGGCGAAAACGTATATTATTGGGAACAGAAATCTATGGGCGTAAACGCTGAAAATCCTTGTAGAGTGGACTATGGGTTTAGGATGAGTCCCATTGCAGTTATTGGTATTGATCAATTTCAGGAATACAACCTCTCTTATCCTTTGCAAGTTTGTGTGAGCGCTACTCCTGCCGATCTCGCTGTTGATCCAGATATGTCTAATAATATTATTTGCGTTACCTATGTCGCTGAACACTACTTTCCGAATTCTGCCATTTCGCCTTCAGGAGAAATAGGGTTAGTGAATAATGGCCTTGAATTTCTTGGCGAGACTGGCATTATCACACAATTTCCACGGCTTACTGATGCGGGCGAGTTGCTTTATTATGCGCCACTTGTTACGACAGATAGCACCTCAATATTATCAGAGGATTCATCGTCTGCTATCGCTTACGGAAACATTCTGTTTAATGGCTGGAACGAGGAAATTGATGAACGTGGTTTCCAAATAAGCACTGCATTTGACTTTTCCTTTGATGTGCAAACCTATATCGTTGACTCTGCCAGTTTGTACGTGGATTGTGATTCGCCTTGTACGGAAAACGAATTTTCTTTCACTTTTTCTGAACTGACTGCCGGCACCACCTACTACGTGCGGGCATACGCGACGAATGCTTCTGGCACGCACCACGGTGAAACGAGGCAATTTACCACAGCGGGCATTGGCTATCCTATTGACGGATTGCCCTGCTCTGGCACACCCACCCTCACCGATGTGGACGGCAACACCTACAACACAGTGCAGATTGGTGCACAGTGTTGGATGAGAGAGAATTTAAAGACTACAATGTATGCAGACGGCACTCCTATCTCGCACGGTAATGAGATGTCAACTACAATCGCTTATTGGTACTTCCCCAACGAGAGTTCATACTATAAAGCAACTTACGGTTTGCTGTATAACTGGAAAGCTGTGATGCGCGATACAACTACAATCAGCTGCAACCCGAGCGGCGTACAAGGCATCTGCCCGACGGGCTGGCACGTACCGAGCGATGCTGAGTGGAGGCGGATGGAGATGGCGGCGGGTATGAGTCAGGACGATGCCGGCAACACCGGCTCGCGTGGCAATATTGCCGCCAAACTGTGTGGCAACACTGGCTGGAATTCATCAACCACCGCCAATGCCGCAGGCAATTTGAACGCTCCCGACCGCAATTCTACCGGCTTTAGTGCGCTACCCGCTGGCGACTACTTCAGCATCTACAACGGTTTCGGCGACTACGCCGCCTTTTGGAGTGCTACCGAGTACAGTAGCGACAACGCGTACTACCGCTCCCTGTACTACCGTAACGCCGGAGTGTACCGCGACGGCTACGGCGATAAGGCCTACGGTCGTTCGGTTCGCTGTGTGCGCGACGAGGAAGAAGGAAGTTCAGTGACTCTCCCTACATCGGGTTCGTATAGCATTACCACGTGCGACGAATGGATTTATGATTGTGGAGGAGCTTCTGCGGATTATTCTAACAATAGTGATGGATTTATAACAATCTATCCTGGCGGTTCTGCAAGAGTTGTCATTGATCAGGGGACGTACAATGTTGAAAACAATTATGATAAGATTTATGTATATGATGGTGAGGGCACGAACGAACCATTGTTGGCCACTTTAACGGGCTCGGATTCCATTTCAACACCCATTGGCTCAACGGTTGGTCCGCTTACCATTCGATTTGTCTCGGATGTAATTGTTACAAATGATGGATTCGCACTTCACGTTTCTTGTACCAATACTCCTGGAGTGAACACCGCAGTCGTTTCCAATATCACGGGAACCACAGCCATTTGTGGCGGTAATGTAACCGCAGATGGCTGTGCGAACGTGACGGCGCGCGGCGTGTGCTGGAGCACCTCACAGAATCCCACTGTTAGCGACAGCCACACCACCGATGGCAGCGGCACGGGCAGTTTCACCAGCAGCATCACCGGCTTGGCCGCTGGCACCACCTACTATGTGCGCGCCTACGCCACCAACAGCGCCGGCACGAGCTATGGAGCGCAAAGGAGTTTTACAACCATTCTTTTTGATTCGGTAGCTGTAGTGTTTGTTCCTGACGGACCCAACTGCGCGACACAGTGTATCGATCTGCCCTTCGTTGTTAGCTCATTCCCCTCGGGTTCTGCATTTTCAAGAAATACCGACCTTATGAGTGTGGGCTTGAATATTGAACACTCCTTTATTGGCGATATCAATATCTCCCTTATTTGCCCTGATGGGCGTTCGGTCTTGCTTATGCCCGACCATAATTCTAATAGTTTCGCATATTATTTCGGGCGTCCCTGTGAGCCAGATGGTAGTTATTGCTCAGCGAGTGACAATGTGCCTGGAACCGGCTGGAACTATTACTGGAGTGAGGACAGTCTGTACGCGCACCTTTGTGGACAATGTTATGAGAGCAACAATATTGGTCACGATGGTAGTCAAACTGTTGATTCTTCGCATTTGGCACACGGTTATCCAGGGACTACAGACTTTGTAATGGGTGAAAAATATTATGTGCCCTATCAATCATTCAGCAATCTCATCGGATGTCCGCTTAATGGTTTGTGGCAGATTGAAATATGTGATACCTGGGGAAGTGACAATGGGTATGTTTTCGGATGGTCGCTCACTTTTGATTCGACTTTGCTGTGGCGAGAGACAGTGGCGATAGTGACAACTTCACAAGCAACAGACATTACATATACAAGTGCGTCCATAGGAGGGGAGGTAGTATCGGATGGCGGCGCAAACGTGACGGCCCGCGGCGTGTGCTGGAGCACCTCTCAGAACCCCACGGTGAGCGGCAGCCACACCACCGATGGCAGCGGCACGGGCAGCTTAATCAGCTCCATCTCGGGGCTGACTGCTGGCACCACCTACTATGTTCTCGCCTACGCCACCAACAGCGCGGGCACGGCGTACGGCGAGCAAAGGAGTTTTACTACGGCGGCAACGCTCCCCACTGTCACCACCTCTGCTGTTTCCAATATCATGGAAGCTACCGCCACCTGCGGCGGAAATGTGACCTCCAACGGCGGCGCCACGGTAACCGCCCGCGGCGTGTGCTGGAGCACGAGCCAGAATCCTACGATTTCCGGCAGCCACACCGCCGACGGAAGCGGCACGGGCAGTTTCACCAGCAGCATCACCGGGCTCACGCCGAACACTACCTATTATATAAGGGCATACTCCACAAACAGCGTGGGTACGGGGTACGGCAATGAGGTGAGCTTCACCACAACACAGGATGCTCCAACTACTGATGATGGTTTCAGTTATTATGTTGATGATGTCGTCTTTATCCCCGATGGACCGTATTGTACTACACCTTGTTATAGCTCATCCATCAATTGTGCCTCATTTTCTCCGAATGCCACTATTACACAACCAACCGATATTTTGAGCGTGCGTCTCAATATTGAACATTCCTTTATCGGAGATGTTAATATCTCTATCATCTGCCCCAATGGTAATTCTGCATTGCTTATGCCTGATCATAACCAAAACCATTATAGTGGTGGCAACAACTTTGCCTATATGGGGCTATACTACGAGCCTGACGGAAGCGACAAGTGCGACCCGGCTGAAAATCCTCATGGGACAGGTTGGAATTATTGCTGGAGTGAAAACAGCCTATATGCTCAGAATTCGGGGTATTGTTTTATTTCTGCAAACATAGGTAATGATGTTGCTCAAACCGTAGATTCTTCCCATATAGCTTATGGTTATCCCGGACAAATTGGTTTCGTGCAAGGACAACAATATTACACTCCTTATGAATCGTTCAGTAACTTGATCGGGTGCCCGATTAATGGAATATGGCAGATTCAAGTGTGCGATACATGGGGGGGCGATAATGGTTATGTTTTTGGTTGGGGGATTGTTTTTAATCCTATATCAGACAGCACATCGCAGGACGCGCAGCCCTGCCTTGGCACTCCCACCCTCACCGACATAGACGGCAACACCTACAACACGGTGCAGATTGGCGAGCAGTGCTGGATGCGCGAGAACCTGCGGACCACGAAGAAGCCCAACGGCACCACCATTTCCTCTGGTATATGGGCACCCGGCAGCAATTCTGTCACCACCTACGGCCTGCTCTATTCCTGGGAAACCGTAATGAACGGCGCATCCTCCAGCAATTCCAACCCCAGCGGAGTGCAGGGCATCTGCCCCGACGGGTGGCACGTGCCGAGCGATGCGGAATGGCGCCAACTCACCGATTATGTGAGCAGCCAGAGTGACTACTGCTGTAACGAAAATACGAGCAACATAGCCAAGGCACTTGCCAGCACTTCCGGCTGGGCCAGTTATACGGGCAGCGCATCAGATAAAGAGTGCTATCCTGGCTATCAGCAAGGCAACAATAATTCTATCGGCTT
>JAZQOJ010000101.1:0-13312 GCA_045627805.1 Bacteroidales bacterium | reverse complement strand
GCCCTTCTGCTCCACGTGCGTGCCGAGCACTTGGCGCAGGGCGAAGTGAAGCAGGTGCGTGGCCGAGTGGTTGTTTTCCGAACCGCGGCGCAATTCCTCGTCAACCTGCGCCGTGAAGGTCGCGGTCAGGTTCTCGGGAAGCGCATTGGCGATGTGTACGGAGAGGTTGTTCTCCTTGATGGTGTTCTCAATGACGATTTTCTCGTTGATGTTCTGCAAAACACCGTGGTCGCCAAGCTGTCCGCCCGATTCCGCGTAAAACGGGGTCCTGTCTAAAACGATTTGGAAGAAACTCTTGTTCTTGGCTTTTACTTTTCTATATTTCAATATCTTGCAATCGCAGGAAAGGTTGTCGTAGCCGACAAATTCGGTGGGCGTGATCTCGTCGGTCAGTTCCACCCAGTCGTCGGTTTCAACGGCAGCCGCTGCGCGCGAACGCTGCTTCTGCTCGGCGAGTCCCTTCTGGAAACCTTCCATATCAACGTCCAGCCCCTTTTCGGAAGCCAGCAGCTGCGTGAGGTCGATGGGGAAGCCGTAAGTGTCGAAAAGCTCGAACGCGAAGGCGCCGTCGATAAGCTTCCCGGAAAGTTTTGCACAGTAGTTCTCAAACTTGATGATGCCCGATTCCAGGGTCTTCAGGAAGGAGGTCTCCTCTTCGAGAATCACTTTCTCAATCAGGTTCTGTTGCGCTTTCAGCTCGGTGAACTGCCCGCCCATCTGAGCCACCAGGTCCTTGACCAGCTGGTTGATGAACGGCTGGTTGAAGCCGAGGAAGGTGTATCCGTAGCGGATGGCGCGGCGGAGGATGCGGCGGATCACGTAGCCGGCTCCGGTGTTGGAGGGCAGCTGCCCGTCGGCGATGGCGAACGTGACGGCGCGGAGGTGGTCGGCCACCACGCGGAGCGCCACGTCAGTGGCCTGGTCCTGTCCGTAAGTCTTGTTGGAAAGCTGAGCCAGCTTCTGGATCAGCGGCTGGAAAACGTCAGTGTCGTAATTGGATTTCTTCCCTTGCACCGCCATACAGAGACGCTCGAAGCCCATTCCCGTGTCGATGTGGCGTGCCGCCAGCGGTACCAACTCGCCGGAAGCCAGCCGGTTGAACTGCATAAACACGAGGTTCCAGATCTCAATCACCAGCGGGTTGTCCTTGTTGATGAGTTCCACGGCATCCACTTTCTTGCGGTCCTCGTCGTCGCGCAGGTCAATGTGAATCTCAGAGCAGGGACCGCACGGACCGGTCTCGCCCATTTCCCAGAAGTTGTCTTTCTTATTGCCATAAAGGATTCGGCTCTCCGGCAAGAATCTGAGCCACAGCTTCTTGGCTTCCTCGTCCGACTCGGTTTTGTCTTTCTCGTCGCCGCCGAATACGGTTGCGTACAGCCGGTTGGGGTCGAGTTTCACTACCGTGGTGAGGAATTCCCAAGCGTGGGCGATGGCGTCGGCCTTGAAGTAGTCGCCGAACGACCAGTTGCCGAGCATCTCGAACATCGTGTGATGGTAGGTGTCCTTGCCCACCTCTTCCAAGTCGTTGTGCTTGCCCGAAACGCGCAAGCATTTCTGTGAGTCGGCCGCGCGTGGAAATCTCGCCGGAGTGTTCCCTAAAAAGATGTCTTTGAACTGGTTCATTCCCGCATTGGTGAACATTAAAGTGGGGTCATTCTTGATAACCATCGGCGCGGAAGGAACGATCGTGTGATCTTTTGATGCAAAAAAGTCTAAGAATGCTTTGCGTATCTCGTTGCTATTCATTGATTTATGATTTTTAATGTCTAATTTTCTTTAACTTGCAAAGTTAAACATTTATTAGAAATAATGCGGATGAAAAAAAATTGAAAAATTTTTGAGAAAATGTGTATTTTTTTATTAAAAAGTTGTAATTTTGCAAACCGATTTTTAGTCACGCTCGTGACTCTGAAGTTGGTCATAGTAATCTTTAAGATTAATTATGTTTGTTCTTGTGTTAAAGGAGGCGTCTCAACGGACGCTTCCTTTTTTTTGTGAGAAAAGCGCCCCGCTCCACTTTCGCCTGGTGGAAAGATTGTTGATAAAAATTATTTCCCGTTTGGGGAAATGGCGTGGAAAATTGCGAAAAAAATAGTATTTTTGCGAATGATCATTATGAAACGCAAAACTCAGTCATTCAGTATCTATTTTCAGTCATTAAGCGGAATCCATTATTCATTATTATAATAATTCCAAAAGTCAATGAAAACAAAAGGAGTATGTGCAAAGGGTCTCACCTGTCCGATTGTGCGGGAGGGAGACGACCTTGCGGCTATCGTTGTGGATAGCGTTCTGGACGCCGTCAGGGTGTCCGAAAATCATTATGAGATCTGTGAAAAGGCGGTCGTGGGCATCACCGAGTCCGTCGTGGCGCGCTCGCAAGGCAACTACGCCACCGTTGACGACATCGCCCGCGATGTCCGCGCCAAGTGTGGCGACGGGGCAACCGTCTGCGTCGTGAACCCCATCTATTCGCGCAACCGCTTCGCGGTCATCCTGCGCGGCATCGCCCGTGCGGCCAAGCAGGTCGTGCTGGTGCTGCCCGAGTGCGACGAGGTGGGGAACGTGCTCCGCAACCATCCCTTCACCCAGATGAACTACGACGACTACTACCGCTCGATCTGCGAGGAAGAGGGAGCCCGTGTGGAAATCCGTCCCCAGTTATCGGCCGCCGACCTCGACACGAACCTCATCGTCGGGTGCCTCCACAACTACGAGGCGCACAAGCAACGTTTCGCCGGCCACAAGGTGCTGTCGCTCGCCGACATCCTCGCCGACCGCTGCGAGTACGGCGTGCTGGGCTCCAACAAGTCCGACGAAGAACGCATCAAGCTGTTCCCCAATAAGCAGAAATCCACCGAACTGGTCGAGGAAATCCGTCGGAGACTGCGCAAGGCAACCGGAAAGGACGTCATCGTCGGCGTTTACGGCGATGGCTGTTTCAAGGATCCTAAAGGCGGCATCTGGGAGTTTGCCGACCCCATCTCGATGCCCGCCTATACCCATCCGGAAATTCTTGAGGGAACACCTAATGAGCTGAAAGTGAAAGCGCTGGCCGATGGCAAGTACGGCAATTTGCAGGGAGAAGCCCTCGCCGAAGCCATCGAGAAGGAAATCGACAACAAGAACCACAACCTGATGGGCTCGATGCAAAGTCAGGGAACCACGCCCCGCCTTTACCGCGACCTGCTCGCCAGTTTGATGGACCTCGTGAGCGGCAGTGGCGACCGCTGCACTCCCATCGTCCTCGTTCAGAACTATTTCAGGTAATTCGCTTCCCGCTTCCGCTCCCTTTCCAAATCAACAATTCAACAAATCAACAAAATATGTCATTTATAGAAGATAAAATACAGTTCGATGGCTTGACTTTCGATGACGTGCTGCTGGTGCCCGCTTATTCGGAAGTGCTGCCACGGCAAGTGCAGCTGGGCACTCGCTTCACGCGCCACATTCAACTCAATATTCCATTCGTCTCCGCAGCTATGGACACGGTGACGGAATCGAAGATGGCGATTGCCATCGCCCGCGAGGGCGGCAACGGCGTGATACACAAGAATATGCCTATAGAAATGCAGGCCCGAAACGTGGCCGCGGTCAAGCGAGCGCAGAACGGGATGATCAACAATCCCGTTGTGATGTCGCCCAGCCAGACTGTCGGCGATGCACTCCGGATGATGGCCGACTACAAGATCGGCGGCTCCCCGGTGGTGGAAAAGGACAACCTGTTGGTGGGCATTGTCACCAACCGCGACCTCCGTTTTGAAACGCAGCCAGCCAAGCCCATCAGGGAAGTGATGACCAGCGAGAATCTGGTCACCACGACGCATTACAATGATATGCAGGAGGTTGAGGAACTTTTGCAGAAGCACAAGATAGAGAAGTTGCCCGTTGTGGACTCGCAGGGGCATTTGCTCGGACTGATCACGTTCAACGACATCACGAAGGCGAAAGACAAGCCCAACGCGTCGAAGGATGCGCGCGGCCGTCTGTTGGTGGCGGCGGGCGTGGGCATTTCTGGCGAGACGATGGCCAGAGTGGAGGCGCTGGTAGGTGCCGAGGTCGATGCGCTGGTGCTTGATTCCGCTCACGGCAATTCGGCGGGGGTCATCAATGCGCTGAAGGAGGTCAAGCGGAACTTTCCGGGCGTGGACGTCGTGGTGGGCAACATCGCCACTGGAGATGCCGCGAAACGCCTCGCCGACGCGGGTGCCGACGCCGTGAAGGTGGGCATCGGTCCGGGCAGCATCTGCACTACGCGCGTGGTGGCGGGCGTGGGCGTGCCGCAGCTGAGCGCCATCTACGAGGTGTATCAGGCGTTGCAGGGCACTGACGTTCCGCTCATCGCCGACGGCGGAATCCGATATTCCGGCGACATTGTGAAGGCGCTGGCGGCTGGCGGCAGCACCGTGATGCTCGGCGGAATGCTGGCGGGCGTGGAAGAAGCCCCTGGCGCCACCATCCTGTATAATGGACGTAAGTATAAGACTTACAGGGGAATGGGTTCTTTGGAAGCGATGCAGTGCGGGTCAAAAGACCGCTATATGCAGAACGATATTGACGACGCCAAGAAGCTGGTTCCGGAAGGCATCTCCGGACGCGTTCCGTATAAGGGAACGCTTTTCGAAGTGGTTTACCAGATGGCAGGCGGCCTGCGCGCCGGTATGGGCTATTGCGGCGCACCTACCATTGAACAGTTGCACCAGGCACGCTTCTGCCGCATCAGCGGGGCCGGCGTGGTGGAAAATCATCCCCACGACATCACTATTACCAGCGAGTCGCCCAATTATAGCAAAGGAAACTGATTCATCGCGGCATAAAATGTTGGACGGGTTGATTCCATTAAAAAGACGGAGCACAATGTGTGTACACTTACCGAAAATTTTTGTATATTTGCAGCCGCATTTGTGAAACTTTTAAAATTATAAATCAAAAATATCAACTATGGACAAGATTGAAATTCGTCAAACCATCGCCAAAAGAGCTGCCAAAGAACTCCACGACGGCGACATCGTTAATCTCGGAATCGGTATGCCTACGATGATTCCCAACTATCTGCCCGCGGGCGTGAAAGTGACCTTGCAGACCGAAAACGGTATGCTGGGTGTTGGCCCCTCTCCGGAAGCCGGCAAGGAGGATGGAAACCTGATTGATGCTGGCGGCGGCTACATCACCGCTGTTGACGGCGCCGCATCCTTCAGCTCCCCAACCTCTTTCGGCATCATCCGCGGTGGCCACGTTGACGCTACCGTCCTCGGCGCAATGCAGGTGGACGAGAACGGCGACCTCGCCAACTGGAAGATTCCCGGAAAGCTCACTCCCGGTATGGGTGGCGCTATGGACCTCATCGTGGGTGCGAAACGCGTGATCCTCGCAATGGAACATACCCAGAAGGGCAACCCGAAAATCCTTAAGAAATGCACCCTCCCGCTTACCGCGAAGGGACAGGTGAACCTCATCATTACCGAGATGGGCGTGATGGAAGTGACTCCCAAGGGCATCGTGCTCAAGGAAATCCATCCCGAATTCACTGTTGAGCAGGTTCAGGCCGCTACTGAGGCCGAGCTCATCATCGCTCCCGACCTCAAACCGATGGACTTGTAGTTCGTAGAAATGTGAAAACGGTTAAACGGTTAATTCTTAATCGATTAGCCGTTTAATCTTTTAACCGGATAAAAAATGGAATTTATTAAAACAAATACAGAAAACGGAATTTGTACGCTGACGATTTCGGCCCCGAAGTCGTTGAACGCGCTCAACTCCACCATCCTGAGGGAGCTGAGCGAAAGCATTGACGGCCTTGACAAGAGCGTGAAGGTTCTGATCATCACGGGCGACGGCGAGAAGTCGTTCGTGGCGGGTGCCGACATCTCGGAGATGCAGGGACTGAGCGAGCAGGAGGGCGAAGAGTTCGGCCGTCTGGGCGCGCAGGTTTTCCGCAAAATCGAGGTGCTGCCGATTCCCGTCATCGCGGCGGTCAACGGTTTCGCGCTGGGCGGCGGCTGCGAGCTGGCGATGGCTTGCGACATCCGCATCTGCTCTGAGAATGCGAAATTCGGGCAGCCGGAGGTCGGTTTGGGCATCATTCCTGGCTTTTCAGGCACCTACCGTCTCGCCAAGCTGGTGGGTATGGGCTATGCGAAGGAACTGATATACACGGGACGTGCGATCCGCGCCGACGAAGCGTTGCGCATCGGGCTGGTGAACGCCGTGTACCCGCAGGCGGAACTGATGGAGGCCGCCAGCAAGATGGCCGCCAAGATTTGTGCGATGGCACCCATCGCGGTCCGCTATGCGAAACAGTGCATCAACGAGGAGTACGACCTCGCCGCCGACGAAGCCATCGCATACGAGAACAGGATGTTCGGCAAGTGCTTCGCGACGAAGGACCAGAAAGAGGGAATGACCGCCTTCCTCACGAAAGGGAAACCCAATTTCAAAAACGAGTAGCAAAATCAATTCAATATTTTCAACAATTAAACAAATCAACCAATATGAAAATTTGTGTTATTGGAACAGGTACTATGGCAAAAGGCATCGTGAAAGCATTCGCTGCCAAAATGCCGGTAGTTATGAAAAGTAGAACCCAAGCCAGCTTGGACAAAGCAATGGCTTCATTTACAAAAGGATACGGTAAACTGGTGGAAAAAGGAAAGATGACCCAGGAAGCCGTTGACGCCATTATGGCCAACATCACCACCACCACCGACTACGCATCTTTCGCTGATGCCGACCTCGTGATCGAAGCCGCTGTGGAAGAGATGCAGTTGAAGAAAGACGTATTTATGGAATTGGACAAGATCTGCAAGCCCGAAACCATCTTCGCCACCAACTCATCATCACTCTCCATCACCGAAATCGCTGCCTGCACCAGCCGTCCGACCCAGTTCATCGGAATGCACTTCTTCAACCCCGCCGACAGAATGGCCCTGGTCGAAGTCATCAAAGGTCAGGTGACCTCCGACGATGTCTGCAAGCAGATCGTTGACTTGGCCACCACCATCGGCAAAACTCCCGTGTTGGTCAATGAAGCACCCGGCTTCGTCGTCAACCGCATTTTGATTCCGATGATCAACGAGGCAGTCGGCATTTTGGCTGACGGCATTGCAAGTGCAGAAGACATCGACAAATGTATGATGCTGGGTGCCAACCACCCGATGGGTCCGTTGGCGTTGGCCGACCTGATTGGCAACGATGTCAACTTGGCGATTATGGAGGTTCTTTACAACGAGTTTGGCGATCCGAAATACCGTCCTCATCCGCTTCTTAGAAAGATGGTTCGTGCGGGATTGCTTGGCAGAAAGACTGGCGAGGGCTTCTACAAGTACTAAAATAGCCGCGTGAAATCGCGATTTTTGATTTTGAAAAGTGGTGTAAGTAATTGATTTACACCACTTTTTATTAATATTACGAAAAAAAAGCGGTAAGGTGCGGTTTGTATTGAAAAAAGTTGTAATTTTGCAACCCTAAAAATATAGACGTTTATAACTGTAAATTAGTAGTTTAAATCAATTAAAGTATGCCGACAATTCAGCAATTAGTAAGAAAGGGAAGAAAGAAGATGACTTCCCAGAGCAAATCAAAAGCTTTGGACGCTTGTCCGCAAAAGCGCGGTGTATGCTTGAGAGTTTACACCACTACACCTAAGAAACCTAACTCCGCAATGCGTAAGGTAGCGCGTGTCCGCCTTCAGAATCAGAAGGAAGTGAACGCATACATTCCGGGCGAGGGTCACAACCTTCAGGAACACTCCATCGTGCTCGTGCGCGGCGGCCGTGTGAAGGACCTTCCTGGTGTTCGTTACCACATCGTGCGCGGCGCCCTCGACTCCGCTGGCGTGGAAGGCCGTCTGCAGGCCCGCTCCAAGTACGGTGCAAAACGTCCGAAGAAAAAAGCTTAATACATATATTAATATAGTATTGGTAAATTGAGCACCAAAATGGGTGTTCTCAAGAGTAAGTAAATTAAAAATCATTTATTGAAGCTACACAACTATGAGAAAAGCTAAACCAAAAAGTAGAATAATCCTTCCAGACCCGAAATTCAACGACGTAATGGTGACCAAGTTCGCCAACAACATTATGTTGAAAGGTAAGAAACAGACCGCATTCCAGATCTTCTACGACGCAATCGACATCGTGGAGGAAAAGACCAAGGAAAACGGCATCGAAGTCTGGAAACAGGCCCTCGCAAACGTTACCCCTTCTTTGGAAGTTAAGAGTAGAAGAATTGGTGGTGCAACCTTCCAAATCCCTACCGAACTTCGCCCGGCTCGTAAACAATCCGTCGGCATGAAGAACCTGATCAACTTCGCCCGTAAACGTCACGAAAAATCAATGGCGGCTAAGTTGGCAGCAGAAATTATCGCAGCTAAGAACGAAGAAGGTGCAGCTTTCAAGAAGAAAGAGGATACCCACAGAATGGCCGAAGCCAACAAGGCGTTCTCACACTTCAGATTCTAATCTCATTCCCGTTTTTTATACCAACACCCTTACCGCTTAGGTAAACAAAAGGATCTTATATGTCGGAAAACCTGTCTAACATTCGCAATATTGGCATAATGGCTCACATTGATGCCGGTAAGACTACTACAACCGAACGTATCCTTTTCTATACGGGTAAGAACTACAAAATCGGGGAAGTCCACGAAGGTACGGCCACAATGGACTGGATGGTGCAGGAGCAAGAACGCGGCATCACCATCACCAGCGCAGCCACTACCGTGATGTGGAAACGGCGTGACCAAGAGTGCAAGATCAACATCATTGACACTCCTGGTCACGTTGATTTTACTGTGGAAGTGGAACGCTCTCTGCGCATCCTTGACGGCGCGGTAGCCATCTTCTGCGCGGTCGGCGGCGTTCAGCCACAGTCGGAAACCGTTTGGCGCCAGGCCAACAAGTACAACGTGCCCCGCATCTGCTACGTCAACAAGATGGATCGCTCCGGAGCCAATTTCTATGGCGTCGTGCAGCGCATCCGCGAGAAGTTGAAAGCCAATCCCGTCATCCTTAACATCCCCATCGGAGCCGAAGACGAGTTCACCGGCGTTGTCGATCTGCTCGAGATGAAGGCCTACGTCTGGAATGAGGAAGACCAGGGCGCGACTTTTCAGGCATTCGACATCCCTGCCGATATGATCGACGAGGCCAACGAGTATCGTGAGAAGATGCTTGACAAACTCTCCGAATTCGACGACGACCTCGCAATGAAGTTCCTGGAGGATGCCGACAGCATCACCGCTGAAGAGCTGATTCCGATCATCCGCAAGGCGACCATCGCCCGCCAGATTCAGCCCGTTCTGTGCGGCTCTTCGTCCAAGAACAAGGGCGTGCAGAAGCTTATCGATGCCGTGGTTGACTATCTGCCGTCTCCACTCGACCTTCCCTCCATCACGG
Source organism: Bacteroidales bacterium (assembly GCA_045627805.1). Classification (GTDB taxonomy): domain Bacteria; phylum Bacteroidota; class Bacteroidia; order Bacteroidales; family WCHB1-69; genus UBA1756. The sequence goes on along the minus strand of JAZQOJ010000101.1, from coordinate 3,914 downwards.
GCATCAATCCGAAAAGCGAGAAGGAAGAGGAGCGCGTTATGGATCCCAAGGCACCGTTCTCGGCACTCGCATTCAAAATCGCTACCGACCCCTTCGTCGGCAAACTCACCTTCATCAAGGTCTATTCCGGCACGCTTCAGGCAGGCAGCACCGTGTTGAACGTGGCGACCGGCAAGCGCGAGCGCGTGGCGAAAATCCTTTTGATGCACTCCAACAAGCAGCAGCAGCTCGACAGCATTGAGGCAGGCAACATCGTGGCGCTCGTGGGTATGAAAGAGATACATACTGGCGATAGTCTTTGCGATGAAAAGCATCCCATCTCTCTGGAAAACATCGAGTTCCCCGAACCCGTTATCACGGTGGCGGTGGAGCCCAAAACCAAGGATGACGAGGACAAACTGATGAATGCGCTGGCTCGTCTGGCTGAGGAAGACCCGACTTTCACGGTGCGCGTGGACGAAAATTCAGGGCAGACCGTTATCAGCGGAATGGGCGAGCTTCATCTCGACATTCTGCTTGACCGTTTGAAACGCGAGTTCAATGTGGGCTGCAATCACGGGAAACCGCGTGTGGCTTACAAAGAAGAAATCCTTCAGCCCGTACGTCATCGCACGGTTTACAAGAAGCAGACCGGCGGCAAGGGCTCTTTTGCCGAAGTCGAGTTCCAGTTGGAACCGCTGCCTTTGGATCAGCACGGACTTGTTTTCGAGAACAAGTCGGGCGCGGGTTCGATTCCGCGTGAATACATTCCTGGAATTGAAAAGGGTTTCAAGCAGGCCATGACCAACGGTGTGATGGCTGGATTTCCGCTTGAAAATCTGAAGGTTACGGTTCTGGATGGCAGTTTCCATAGCGTTGATTCCGATGTGATGGCGTTTGAAATCTGCGCCAAGATTGGTTTCCGCGAGGCCTGCAAGGAGGTCAGCTCCATCATTCTGGAACCCATTATGAAGGTTGAGGTGGAAACTCCTGACGAGTACATCGGCAACGTGACCAGCGATTTGAATCGCCGTCGCGCAGTGCTTGAGCAGATTGATGCTCAGATCGGTTTTCAGGTTATCAAGGCCCAGGTGCCGCTCGCTGAAATGTTCGGCTACGTCACCACGCTCCGTTCCATTACTTCCGGACACGCCACTTACAGTATGGAATTTTTCAAGTATGAGACCGTCCCCTCCGACATTCAGGACTATGTGCTCAATGTGGGAAGATTCTCATTACTTTAATCAAGAATTTTACAAAGAAAAATCAAATAATAAATAATTGAATTAAAAATTAAAACAATGAGCGAAAAAATCAGAATCAAATTGAAATCGTTCGACCACAACTTGGTTGACAAATCCGCAGAAAAAATCGTTAAGACTGTGAATGCAGTGAAAGACAGCAAGGTCGTCATCGTTGGACCTATTCCGCTTCCGACTCACAAGAAAATCTTCACTGTTAACCGTTCAACCTTCGTTAACAAGAAATCAAGAGAGCAGTTCGAACTCTCCACTTACAAGAGATTATTAGACATCCACGGCACTACCGCCAGCACGATTGACGCTCTTATGCGCCTCGAACTTCCCAGCGGTGTGGACGTTGAAATCAAGGCATAATTTTTATAATTTTTTGATGCGTAATCCTTACCGCTCTTTGCGAACGGTAGGGATTTTTTTATCTGTGATCTGTGAACTGTGAACTGTGAATTGTGATCCGTGATCTGTGAACGGAAACGGTCCAAGTCTTAAAAAATAATGAATGAAACCGATTTTTTTCTTTATCACACTGACAATTAGTTGTTTTATGGCTTCTGCCCAGCAGATGCCGAAATTGCGTTGTGGTGACACGGTCGCCATTGTGTCGCCGGCGAGGGGACTGTCGGAGAAGCAGCTTCAGCCGGCTCTTGATATGTTGGCGGCGCAGGGTTACTATGTGCTGATAGGGGAGCACGTGATGGACGATGAGGGCATTTTTGCGGGAACTGACGCGCAGCGTGCGGCTGATTTCCAGGCCGCGCTCGACAATCCATCGGTGAAGGCAATCATTTGCGCGCGCGGCGGTTATGGCTCCGTGCGGTTCATTGATATGCTCAACTTCGACCGATTCCGCCAGCATCCCAAGTGGATTTGTGGCTTCAGTGATGTTACCGTTTTCCATTCGCACTTGCAGGTGCTGGGCTATCCGACCTTGCACAGCGTGATGCCGATCACGATGCGTGCCGAGGAAAAGGACGTGCCGTACATCGAGTCGATGTTCAGTGCATTGCGTGGCGATACGTTGCGTTACGGCTTTGCGGCCGATGCGCGCAACCGCGTGGGTGAGGCCGAAGGCGTAGTGGTGGGTGGCAACCTTTCCATCCTCTACTCGCTATTGTGCAGCGGCTCCGATATCGACACGGAGGGCAAAATCCTGTTCATTGAGGACACCGACGAGTATCTTTACCATATTGACCGGATGATGAGGGCGCTGAAACGAGCGGACAAGCTGAGTGGACTGCGCGGACTGATTGTGGGCGGGATGAACAAGATTCACGACAACAAGACACCTTTCGGACAGGATGTTCCGGACATCATTCTGACGGTATGCGCCGACTATGATTTCCCGATCTGCTTTGATTTCCCGGCGGGACATTGCGGGCAGAACTATGCCTTGCCGTTGGGCACGGCGGCGAAACTGCGGGTAGGGGAGAGCGGTTGCGAACTGGAATTTATGGGAAAGTAGTTGGTGGAAGGGACGAAGTTCGCTTGGCTTCACGCTGCCCCTCAACGAACGAGGGCGGCCGAAGTGGATTGAGAAGCTTGAATTATCAAGCTGGCGCACCGCAGCGTTAGGGATTGCAGCACATTTATGAGCGGCTTTTCGTGAAAAGGTGAAAGCGGCGATGCGGAGAAATGGAGAAGTGACTACGCGGAGTGGACTTGCAGGGCCGTGAGCGAAATTAGTGCGGAAAGCCCGACGGCGACCAGCGGGAGCCGGAACGCCCAAATCAGGAAAAAACAACAAGAATTAGCAGCAACGATTTATTTGACCGTCACTGTTGCGGGTTTCGACTTCTGCGAGCGTTTGCCGGTGCCGAGAAACATCTGGATGGTGTAGGTCACTTTTTGTCCCGGTTTCACGGAACCGTCGGTGTAACTGTTTTCGCCCCTCTGGAAACTTGCGAGCGCGTATTCCGGACCGTCGTCCACCGACTTGAAGATGACGCCGTAGTAGCTTTTCTTGGAATCGTATTCGTAGGTGAAATCGAGTTTCACAGCATTTCCTTTGGTGGCAGATGCCTTGAGTGTGAGCGGAATTTCAATGGTGGAGGCGCCGCGGAAACGAACGGTTGTATGTCCGGTTTTCCCTGATGTGAGCTTCCCGTCGTCGATGACTTCGATGCAGTAGTTGTAGTTCTTGCCCGATGCCTCAGGATAGTCGGTGAAGACGATGACGGAGTCGTTGTCGAGTTGGTCAGGCGTGAAAATCTTGATGCATTTCCACTGCTTTTCGTTGTCGAATTTGCGGTAGATGTAGTAGAAGGCGACATCATTGGAGACACTCTGCTTCCAGGTGAAGGTCACGGACTCGTTGTTCTGGTAGTAGTCTTTGAGAACGGCGATTCCGGGCGGGATGATGTCGGGAATCGGAACGGCGAGTGTGTCGGAGGGTTGGGAGAGGTTGTGGCTGTTGTCTTCAGCGACGACGTAGAAAAAGATGTACTGGGTGAGGGTGTTGCGGGCGATGGAGTCGATGAAAATGGTGTCGTCGATGCGCTGGCCGGTTTTCTGGATGAAGTCGTGGTCGAGTTGGTTGGCGAAATAGACGCGGTAGCCGAGGACGTCGTTTTCGGGGTTTTCGTTCCATTTCATAAACACCCAGCCGGCGGTGTCAATCACGGCGGAAACGCCGGTCGGCGGCGTAGGGGGCACGTCGTCTTCGATGTTGTTGATTTG
>JAZQOJ010000100.1:0-14170 GCA_045627805.1 Bacteroidales bacterium | reverse complement strand
AGAATTTCAAAATTGGACAAGATGGAAAAAGAGAAGTATTACAAGAGTGTTTTAGAGTACGAGGACGTGCAAGACGCCATCGCCTACGCAAAAGAATACGCCGCCAAAGAGGGATTTGCCGAAGGTATGGAAAAGGGATTGGAAAAGGGATTGGAACTCCTTCGGAACACGGCAATGAAATTTTTGAAGATGGGATTGCCCATTACCGATGTGGCAGAAGCCACAGGACTCGGAATAGAGGAACTGAAAAAACTGTCGGAATAGTCATTACAAAAAGGTGCCGCTTTGAAGCGACACCTTTTTAATTGTTGGTTACTACAAATGAATTTCCGATAGGATAGCGAATGATGCTTACCGACTTTGAATAATTCAAAATATTGTCAATGATGAATTTGCGAGGTGCTGAAAGCCGCAGCGATCTTCGTTTTTTCAAAAGGGTAGAACTTTGTTCCATAGGCAATTTTATTTGTTTCTCAAAAAACTACACTATAGAACGCAACGACCTTAAAATTATTTTACATCGGTTAAAATTTCATTCTTATTCACCCAAATTGTCCAATCGTTTACTTCATATTTTCAACCGCGGCTTTGATCCGACGCACTGCCTCACGCAATTTGTCTTCAGAAGTTGCATACGACAAACGGATGCAGCGGTCATCGCCGAAAGCCACGCCCTGCACGAGCGCCACATTGGCATCGTAAAGCAAGTACATACAGAGGTCGGTGGAGTTTTCGATCACGGTTTTGCCGTAAGTTTTGGCGAAAACGGAATCGGCGGGCACATTTTTGCCATACAAACTGCATACTTCGGGGAAGAAGTAGAAAGCGCCCTTCGGTAAACGCACCTTGAAGCCGGGAACTTGCTGCAACAATTCGTACACCATATCACGGCGTTTCATAAAAATGTTGCGCATATTGATGATGTCTTCCGAAGTGGCGGGGTCCATCTCCATCGCCTTGATGGTGGCGCGCTGGGCGATTGAGCAAGTGGCCGAAGTGACCTGGCCCTGCAACTTGTTGCACGCCTTGGCGATCGCGAGCGGAGCGCCGATGAAACCGATACGCCAGCCCGTCATAGCGAATCCTTTCGCGACACCGTTCACCGTCACCACGCGTTCCTTCATCCAGTCGAACTGGGCCATACTCTCGTGCTTGCCCTCGAAATTGATGTGCTCGTAAATCTCGTCGGCCACCACCACGATGTCGGGATATTCGCGGAGCACTTCCGCCAATGCCTTCAGCTCATCTTTCGAATAAAGCATACCGGTCGGGTTCGACGGGCTGCTGAAAATCATCATCTTGGTTTTCGGAGTGATGGCGGCTCGGAGCTGCTCGGGCGTCACCTTGAAATCGTTTTCAATCTTGGTCTGGATGTAAACCGACTTTCCTTCAGCCAGCTGCACGATGGCTTTGTAGGTGACCCAGAACGGAGCGGGGATGATGACCTCTTCGCCCGGATTCACCAACGCCATAATTACCTGATAAATAGATTGTTTTGCGCCTGTTGACACAATAATCTGGTCTGGAGTATAGTCGAGATTGTTGTCTCTTTTGAATTTTGCGCAAATGGCCTTCTTGAGTTCCGGATAACCGGGAACCGGCGGATAATGGGTCCAATTCTCGTCAATGGCCTGCTTGGCCGCCTCTTTCACCACTTCGGGAGTGTTGAAATCCGGTTCGCCAATGCTTAAACTGATTACGTCTTTGCCTGCCTCTTTCAACTCGCGGGCTATTTGTGTCATAGCCAAAGTTTCGGATTGAGCCATACTTTTCACTCTGTTGGAGATAAGTTCCATAACTACTAATTTGATTTATAATGATTTACATAATAACGTTCAATGAAGCAAACTTACATAAAAAATATGTATTTTTGCAAGTTCTTATTTACAATATTTATTATGGAAGATTTCACCCAATCCAATCCGCAAAACGCTGATGAAATGTGTACGGAAACCTCACGCAGAGGAAAGCAGCCCAAACCATACAAACCCGAAAGCCGCGCCCGCAAATTCTGGCGTGTGGTCTTCGGCTCCGCGCTCGGTTTCATCATCGCTTCGGTCGTCATCCCCATCCTCGCCATCATCAGTCTGGTCAGTATGGTCGCAAGCGACGCACCGTCCATCTCTTCCAACTCCGTTTTGGAACTCACCCTCAACGGCGCCATCGTTGAACGCGCCAACAACGCCGGCGAATTCTCCTTTCTGCCCGCGTACCAGAACACCGTCGGGCTTGACGACGTGCTGTCGGCACTGAGAAGCGCCGCCAAAGACTCCAAAATCAAAGGCGTTTCCCTCTATCTTTCCAGCGTGCAAGCCAGCCCGGCCTCTATGACCGCCATACGCCATGCCATTTCGGAATTCAAGAAGTCGGGCAAATTCGTGTACGCATACGGAGAGAGCTACTCGCAGGGCGCCTACTACATCGCCTCCGCCGCCGACCAGGTTTACCTGAACCCGAAAGGCAACTTCGACCTGCGCGGAATGGCCAGCCAAATTATGTTCTACAAAGGGCTCATCGACAAACTGGACATCGAGGTGGACGTGGTGAAATGCGGCAAATTCAAAAGCGCCGTCGAGCCCTACCTGATGGACCGTATGAGCGAGGCCAACCGCGAACAGACGGAAGTTCTCCTCAACTCCATCTGGGGCACCTTCTGCCAGGAAATCGCCGCTTCCCGCAAAATTTCCGTTGAAGACATCAACAACATTGCCGACAGTTTGAAACTGGTTTCATCCGACGACGTGCTGAGTGCCAAACTGGTTGACCGCCTGATCTATCGTTCCGACTATGGCAAGTTGCTTCGCGAAAAAGTCGGAATCGCCGAGAATGCAAAACTCTCCCTCGTCTATCTGGGCGAGTACATTGAAAACATTTCGACGCCGCGCGTTTTCACCAAAGACAAAATCGCCGTGGTTTACGCCTACGGCGAAATCGTTGACGGGAAGGGCGTCAGCGACGTCATCGCTTCCGAAACCTTCTGCAAGGAGTTGCGGAAAGTTTACAAGGACAAGAAAGTGAAAGCCATCGTGCTGAGAGTCAACTCGCCCGGCGGCAGCGCCCTCGCCTCCGAAGTCATCTGGAACGAGATTGAGCAGGCAAAAGCCGCTGGCAAGAAAGTGGTGGTGTCGATGGGCGACTACGCAGCATCCGGGGGCTACTACATCTCCTCCGGCGCCGATGCCATCTTTGCCGAAGCCACCACGCTCACCGGTTCAATCGGCGTTTTCGGAATGATTCCCAGCATCGGGAAATTCCTGGAAAACAAGCTGGGCATCACCATCGACCGCGTCAAGACCAACGAGCACGCCGATGCACTGAACGGATTCCGCCCGATGGACGAAGCCGAACGGGCTTATATGCAAAACAGCGTTGACGAAACCTACGACACCTTCCTCAGCCGCGTGGCCGCTGGGCGCAAAATGCAAAAAGCGGATGTGGATTCCATCGGACAGGGACGCGTATGGTCGGGAAAAGATGCGGTGAAACTGGGACTGGTTGACAAAATCGGCAACATCGACGACGCCATCCAATATGCAGCCCAATTGGCTCAGGTTGACAATTACGCCATCGTCAGCTATCCGATGAAAAACGATTTCTGGGCACAAATTCTTGCTGGAGAAAAAGAAGGACAGGATATTGAATTAACCCTGCAAAGCGAACTCGGCGACCTGTACCCCGCCTACCACGCTTTGCGCCAAATCCGAAAAATGGAAGGCATCCAAGCTCGTATGCCTATGGATATCATTATTAAATAATTGCAAATGAGCACTTTCTATATCTATCTTTTTTGTATGCTCGGCATTGCGGCCGTGGTTTTCATTGCTCTCTACTTCGTGGAGGCGGGTTATGGAATGCTGGTCAACTCCAAGTTCGGAAAACTCATCAACAACAAAGTCGCCTGGTTTTTTATGGAGGTGCCCGTTTTTGCCGCTATGCTTGTGCTTTGGTGCATCTCCCCCAACAAATTGGTTACTGTTCCCCTTATCTTCTTCTTAATCTTTGAGTTACACTATTTTCAACGCGTATTCATCTTTCCTTTTTTAATGAAAGGAAAAAGCAAAATGCCAATCGGAATTATGCTGATGGGCGTGGTTTTCAACCTGCTGAACGCCGTTATGCAAGGTTATTGGATTTTCTTTGAGTCTTTCCGCGTCAATTACACTGCTTTCGGCATTACCTACACCGACACAGCCGCCTGGCTCACCTCACCGTGGTTCATCATCGGCGTGGCCATCTTCATTTTCGGCTTCGTCACCAATCTCCACTCCGACTACATCATCCGCCACCTCCGCAAAGACCCAGCCGACACCAAGCACTACCTCCCGAAAGGCGGTATGTTCAACTATGTGACCTCCGCCAACTATTTCGGAGAACTGATGGAATGGCTCGGTTTTGCCGTGATGACCTGGTCGCTGGCAGGACTTACCTTCTTCATCTGGACTTTTGCCAATCTCGTTCCACGCGCCAACGCATTGAACAAAAAATACAAAACCGAATTCTCAGCCGAAATGGAAGGCCGCAAGTTGAAGCGTGTCTTTCCTTTTATTTATTAATTATGAAAAGAAAACAATACATAATTGAAAATCTGGAAATCACGGACGCGGGCTCCGAAGGAAAAGCCGTCGCAAAACACGAAGGGCTGACCGTATTTGTTACGGGAGTCGTGCCGGGCGACGTGATTGACGCACTGGTTTACAAACAGAAAAAAAGTTATGCCGAAGCCCGCTGCGCACGACTCATCACCCCGTCGCCCTACCGCGTGGAACCGAAGTGCGAACATTTCGGACTTTGCGGCGGATGCAAGTGGCAAATGCTTGACTACGCGCAGCAACTGTTTTACAAGCAGAAACAGGTAATCGACAACTTCAACCACCTGGGCCATTTTGAGCATCCGGAGCCAATGCCCATTCTCGCCTCCGAAAAGCAGTACGAATACCGAAACAAAATGGAATACACCTTCACGCACCAGCGCTGGCTCTCGAACGAAGATATGCAGGCGCAGCAGGAAGGACAATCCATTGAAACCCGCGGAATCGGCTTTCACGTGCCCTCCAAATTTGACAAGGTGCTGGACGTGAACTTCTGCCACCTTCAGCCCGAACCCAGCAACAAAATCCGGCTCGCAGTCAAAGAGTTCGCCATCCGAAACGGCATCACCTTCTACAATCTGCGCAACCATACCGGACTGCTCCGCAACCTCGTAATCCGCACCGCCTCCACTGGCGAACTGATGGTCATCTTGGTCGTAACAGAACTCAACGAACAGTCTATCAGTGTTTTGAACTTTATTTCCGAACAATTTCCAGAAATCACCTCGCTGCAATATGTCGTCAATCAGAAGATGAACGACAGCACGGGCGACCAAAAATTCATCACCTATAAGGGAAAAGAATTTATGATGGAAAAGATGGGCGACCTCGACTTCAAGGTGGGACCCGCCTCGTTTTACCAGACCAACAGCAAACAGGCCTTCCGCCTGTACAGCGTAGCCAAAGAATTCGCCGCCATCACGCCCGACGACGTGGTGTACGACCTTTACACCGGCACTGGCACCATTGCCAACTTCGTGGCACGCGACGCCAAAAAAGTGGTCGGCATTGAGTATGTGGAAATGGCCATCGAGGATGCGAAAGTGAACTCGGACATCAACCATATTGACAACACCGAATTTTATGCCGGCGATATGGCAAAGGTGCTCACACCCGAATTCGTCGCCTCGCACGGACGTCCCGACATCGTCATCACCGACCCGCCGCGCAACGGAATGCACCCCGACGTGGTGGAACAATTGATCCGAATGAAGCCCAAACGCATCGTGTATGTGAGTTGCAACCCCGCCACTCAAGCCCGCGACCTGACACTCCTTGCCGAACATTACCGCGTGCTCAAAATTCAGCCCGTAGATATGTTTCCTCATACTCAACACGTTGAAAACGTGGTTCTTATGGAAATTATTAACGATTAAATCCTACAAAATGATCAAAGTAGCACTCCTCGGATACGGAAAAATGGGCAAGGAAATTGAAAAAATCCTGCAAGAAGAGAACCTGCCCATCGTAGCGCGAATCGACAACGAAGACGATTGGGCCGCACAATACGACAGTTTCCGCACTTGCGACGTGGCCATCGAATTCTCGACTCCCGCCACCGTCGTGAAAAACCTCTACCGCTGCTTCGAAGCGCAAGTGCCCGTCGTGTGCGGAACCACGGGATGGTTTCAATGTGCCAACGACGTGCTCAAGCACTGCCGCGACAATGGCGGCGCCTTGATTTACGGCTCCAATTTCTCGATCGGAGCCAATCTGTTCTTCAAAGTCAACGAGATGACGGCCCAATTGATGAACAATCAACCGCAATACGACGTGATGATTGAAGAAACCCATCACATCGCAAAAAAAGATGCGCCCAGCGGCACCGCCATCTCAATCGCCGATATCATTATCAATCAGTTAGATAGAAAAAACGGCTGGGCATTAGCCGACGATAGCGACTCCAACAACGTCAACATTATAGCGCACCGCATCGGCAATGAAACAGGCACACACACTGTTCAATACGAGTCCAGCAGCGACCGTATTGTGCTTACGCACAAGGCATTCAGCCGTGCCATTTTCGCACAAGGCGCCGTGCGTGCCGCCAAATGGCTTCCCTCTCACAAGGGAATTTACGCATTCAATGAAATTTTCCTCAACATTTAATTGCTCTTTATACAATGTTTTATAATAAGAACTCGCATCGCCGACTCATCATTTCGATACTATTTATATTATGCTGCGCAACAGGCATCCGGCCACTCGCCGCACAAAACGACACAACGGCGATGAATGCCACCTTTACGCTGAAACCCTCCAACATCACCAAGGACGGAGCCACCCTGAGAGGGCAATTGCTGGATCCCGACACCTCCATCTATGAGGTCGGATTCGTTTATCTTCTCAATAACGAACAACACTATGTACTTGGAATTAAAGATGTTACTTCCGATAATTTTTATGGAAGTCTCACGGGCTTGCCAACCAATACCGAAATCCGAGTCTGCACATGCGCCAAACGTCGCTCGGCTCCCATCACTTATGGCAACGTGATCATATTCACCACGGGAAGCAAGGTTGACGACGGCATCACGCTCAACATCAACACTTCTACGCCGAAAGTTGAAAACATCAAGATCAACACGCACGTGTCGCGCCACCGCACTTCCTTCGGCTCCACGCTCGCCGGCTTTCTGAACCTCAGCAACCTCACGGGAGAAAAGAGACGGCTCATCAACGCCTGCGACTACCGCAGCGGAACGGTCAGGGGGAAAGCGCTCGAAATCGCCAGCCAATCGCCCGGCACTTTCAATCTGAGCCAGATCTGCGATATTTTCGATTACTGCAATTCCAATTGGAAATACGTCAACGACCCCACTGCCCGCGAAATCTACCAGAAAGCGTCGTTCACCATTGTCAACAAACTTAGCGGCGACTGCGACGACTTCGCCATCCTCGTCTGCTCAATGCTCCTCTCCATCGGCGGCGACGCACGCATCAATTTCGCCTTCCAGAAAAGCAACTCGGGCGGACACGCCTTCACGGAAATCAATCTCGGCAAAGCCGATATGAACAAGGTAGCCGACTACATCCGTTACCGCTACAAGGACACTTGGACCGGCAACATCCATTACCGCATCGACCGACAGCAAAACTGCTGGCTCAATATGGACTGGTGGGCCAAACATCCCGGCGGCCCATATTACAAGGCCGACCGCGGCACGCGCTTCTACATTCTCGACGACTACTGCGAGGATTTCTAATTGAAAATGAAACTCGGTACGACACCTCTCTTCTGCAAACGATTCAACAATTATGAAAAACAGAACCATCATCCTGCTCATCACATTGCTCACGCTGGCGACTGGAGCAATGGCGCAACGTCTGGAAGTGCGATTCAACAAGGAATTTTCCAACGACTCATTGCTCAATAAAACCTTAGGGACCGGCGGCTCGTTCATCATCGACGGATGGCATCCGAACCTCGACGTGCAAATCAATTTCGACTATGCCGGACACAAGGGCGTGGCCGACATTTACGGAATGGCGCAAAAAATGACGAAACTGAAAGCCGGTGTGGCCGCACTGTACTCGAAACCCTTGGGCGACAGATTTTTCCTTCGTCTCGGCGGCGAAATTTCGTACAACAATCTCCACAAAACGGTGACCAATTATGCCGACACGCTGGCACTCAGCCACATCTCCACCACCTCGCACTACGCCCATCTGCTGGGAATCGGCGCGATGGCGCAAATACAGGCGCAACTTGGCAACATCTTCCGCCTCGGCATCGGCGTGAATCCCTCCTACCTCATTCCGCTCGCCACCAAAACCAGCAATCCCAACGTGGAATGCGACTACAAAAAAGGCATTTTCGTGCTGCAACTCCAGATAGGACTCGAAATCAGATTAAACAACAATAACAATCAATAACTATGTCACTTATCAAATCAATCTCCGGAATCCGCGGAACTATTGGCGGAAAACCTAACGAAAACCTTACTCCCATCGATGTGGTGCAGTTCGTCTCCGCCTTCATCACTTTTTTGAAAAAGGACGAAAAACCGCTCACCATCGTCATCGGCCGCGATGCCCGCGTATCAGGCGAAATCATTAACAAGTTAGCTTGCAGCACTTTGCAAAGTCTTGGCGCCAACGTCATCGACCTGGGGCTTTCCACAACGCCCACCGTTGAAATGGCTGTTGTAAAACATCACGCCGATGGCGGCATCATCCTCACCGCCTCGCACAATCCGATGCAGTGGAACGCCCTCAAGCTGCTCAATGCCTCGGGCGAGTTCATTTCCGCAGAAGACGGCAAGAAAGTTTTGGAAATTATTGAAAAACAAGAATATACATACGCAGAAGTGGGTCTGTTGGGAAAATATTCTTCCTACGAAAAAGCCATTGACGACCACATCGACGCCATTCTGCAACTCGACTTGGTGAAAGCCGACGCCATCCGCAAGGCCAATTTCTCGGTCGTTCTCGACTGTGTGAACTCCACGGGCGGCATCGCACTTCCCAGACTCCTGGAACGGCTTGGCGTACAGCACGTTGAGGTACTCAACGGTGAGCCGACGGGCATTTTCGCACACAATCCGGAACCGCTTCCGCAACACCTGCGCGAGATTTCCGACCGTATGAAAAAGGGCGACTTCCACGTCGGCTTCGTGGTTGACCCCGACGTTGACCGCTTGGCCATCATCAACGAAGACGGCACGATGTTCGGCGAGGAATACACGCTGGTGGCGGTGGCCGACTATGTGTTGAGGAATAAAAAAGGCAACACTGTTTCCAACCTGTCGTCAACGCGCGCCCTTCGCGACGTGAGCCAGCAGCACAATGTCCAGTACAACGCCGCCGCCGTTGGCGAGGTGAATGTGGTTGCGAAAATGAAGGAGACGCAGGCCGTGATCGGTGGCGAAGGCAACGGAGGCGTGATTTTCCCCGAACTCCACTACGGCCGCGACGCGCTCGTGGGCATCGCCCTTTTCCTCTCACTGATGGCAGAAACCGGCAAAGACTGCTCCGACATCCGCCGTCAGTTTCCTAACTATGTCATCTCCAAGAACAAAATCGAACTCCGTCCCGGAATGGACGTGCCGCGGATATTGCAACACATCGCCGAAAAATACAGCCACTACGAAGTGAACACGATTGATGGCGTGAAAATCGATTTTGAGAACGGCTGGGTACACCTCCGCTCCTCCAACACCGAGCCCATCATCCGCATTTACGCCGAAAGTTCCACTGAAACACTCGCCGAGAATATGGCCAATAAAATCATCAGCGACATTCGCGAATTCCTCCATTCATAATTTTTCGTAAATTTGCAGCCCCAAATTTTTAAGATATGCAACCGCTTGTTTGTACTGATTCAAAAGACACCCGCTCAGGTTTCGGCGCGGGTTTGTTAGAAGCCGGACGCCGCAACCCCAATGTTTTCGCTCTCTGCGCCGATGTGATCGGAAGTCTGAAAATGGGCGACTTCATCAAGGAATTTCCTGACAGATTCATCCAGACCGGCATCGCCGAAGCCAATATGATCGGCATTTCCGCAGGGCTGGCTCTCAGCGGCAAAATCCCGTTCGCAGGCGCCTTCGCCGGTTTCGTCTCCGGACGCGTTTACGACCAGATCCGAATGACCGCCGCCTACTCCAACCTGAACGTCAAGATCGCCGCCTCTCACGCAGGCATCACCGTCGGCGAAGACGGCGCCACCCACCAGATGATGGAAGACCTCGGCCTGATGAAGATGCTCCCCAATATGGTGGTGATCAATCCCTGCGACTTCAATCAGACCAAGCAAGCCACGCTGGCGGCAGCCGAGTACGTGGGACCCGTTTATTTACGCTTCGGCCGCCCCGCCGTTCCCAACTTCACACCCGCCGACCAGCCCTTTGAAATCGGAAAAGCATTGTTGATGAACGAAGGCCGCGACGTGACCATCTTCGCTACCGGACATCTGGTATGGCCCGCACTGCAAGCCGCCTACGAACTGGAACAGCAAGGTATCCGCGCAGAAGTTATCAACATCCATACTATCAAGCCGTTAGACAACGAGTCCATTCTTCGCAGCATTGCCAAAACTCGTTGCGCTGTGACCGCCGAAGAGCACTTTATGAACGGTGGTATGGGCGACAGCGTTTGCCAATTGCTGGCTCGCCAACTTCCCGCACCGGTGGAAATGGTGGCCGTTGACGACCATTTCGGCGAAAGCGGAAAACCCGACCAACTGATGACCAAGTTTGGCCTCGACACGCCGCACATCATTGAAGCAGCGAAAAAAGCCATCGCACGCAAAGCGTAATGTCACGAGAAACGAGAAACAAGATAGGATGGAAGACGAACAAATTCTCCAATTATTCAAAGACGAGAAAACGAAGGAGCAGGCGTTCCGGGAGCTGATGCTGAAATACCAGCGCGACGCGTACTGGACGGTCCGCCACTATCTGTATTCGCACGAAGACAGCAACGACGTCACGCAGAACGTCTTCATCAAGGTGTGGCGCTACCTGGAGAATTTCCGCGGCGACTCCTCCCTGAAGACCTGGATAACGCGCATCTGCATCAACGAGTCGCTGACTTTCATTGAGAAGAAGAAGAAAACGATGGCGCTCACCGACGACAAGTTCACCGACCACTTGTATAATGTGGCGGCCGAAGAGAAGTTCTTCTCGTCAGACAGGATTGAAGAGCTTTTGCAGAAGGCGATTCTGAAACTGCCCGACAAGCAGCGACTTGTATTCACCTTGCGCTACTACGACGAGATGCCTTACGAAGAGATGTCGAAAGCCCTCAACACCTCGGTGGGAGCGCTCAAATCATCCTATCATTTCGCGATGAAAAAGGTGGAAGAAGAACTGAAAACGGCAGCAATGTAACATTTTTGCAACAAAATTAAACCACGATTTGCCAGTTGCGTCTAAAGAACCGTTTTTTGGCACTGAAAAAAAGAAAAAGAAGCAAAAAGAACAGATCATAAAAGACTAATTACCAACTATTTAAAAAAAAGTGTTAAAAAAAAATAATTTTGACTACAAACTGGTACCAATAATAAAAATTGTAGTATTTTTGCAACCATAAAATTAATTACTAACCAATTAAAATTAAATTAAAATGAGAAAAAGTATTTTAAGCGTTATCGCAATCGCTCTCGTTAGCGTCTTCGCATTCACTTCTTGCGAAAAGCAAAAAACCGTTGCTGAACTCTTGACAATTGAAAAGGGTTGGGTTCTTTCTGAAGCTTCTTGCCCCGCTGGTTACGGTGCCAACAATGTTACTGACCTTATGGCAATGTTCACCGAAGGTGGTGGCTTCGAAAACGATGACATTATCATCTTCAAAGCTGAAGGAAACAAGCAGTACATCAATGCTGGTAAAGTTGCTTATGATTTCGAAGGTGAAGGTGACCAATACGTTGGTACTTGGGAATTGAACGAAGAAGGTACTGTTTTGAAATGCCAACTTCCTATGTTCAAAGCTGGTGATAATGAACCCGAAACCGCTATCTACAGCGCTGATCCTGAAGAATGCAACATCATTAGCATTGACGAAGAAAAGATGGTTCTTTCTCACACTTTCAAAGTTTCTAACAGCCCGGCAAAATGGCAGGATGGCGAATGGACTTTCCAATTCACTTATGTTCCCGCTAAATAATTTTATGCGAACCTTATTATTAACCAATAAATAATTTAGAAAAATGAAGAAAGTATTTTTAGCAGTATTAGTTGCTGGTTTATTCGTTGCTTGTGGCAACAAGAACACTGAAGCTGAAGCTACCGATAGCGCAGCAGTAGTT
Organism: Bacteroidales bacterium; assembly: GCA_045627805.1. Classification (GTDB taxonomy): domain Bacteria; phylum Bacteroidota; class Bacteroidia; order Bacteroidales; family WCHB1-69; genus UBA1756. The sequence goes on along the minus strand of JAZQOJ010000100.1, from coordinate 1,834 downwards.
GAAGAAGAAGTTGTTGTTGAAGAAGTTGCTGAACCCGTTCAGGAAGTTGCTGAAGTTGTAACTGAAGAAGTTGCTGCCCCCGCTGCTACCGAAGCAAAAGAAGAACCGAAAGTAAAAGTTGACGCTACCGAAGAAGGTGCTAAGGTTAAAATCGGTGACAAAGCTGAAATCTCTGTTCAACCGAAAAAAACCAAAGGTAACAACTTCTAATAAGTAGTTACTAACAATAAAGAGGGTCTCAAATGAGCACCCTCTTTATTATTTTTTTTGAGAGCAACCACTCCCAGTCCTTATGAAACACAACAAAAACATAGTCGCCAACCTGTTAGCCATCGTTGTAACGCTGTTCTGCGCCGGAACTTTCTCACACGGTTTCGCCCAAAACACAATCAACATTTCTCTCTGCCCGGGAGAAAGTTATTGGTATAATGGGCAGGCCTACTCCGAACCCGGCACCTATACCGTGTCCGGACACGGCGACGACTCCACCACTGTCACCATCGTCATCACTACGGGCACCGCTCCCAACATCTCCACAGGCGCCGACCGAACCGTCTGCTCCTACGAAGAACTGCCCATCCAAATCTCCGCCACTGGCGCCACTGCCGGCTCCACTTACTTATGGAGCACAGGCGAAACATCCTCGTCCATTCAAGCTCACAACGCCGGCACCTACGCCGTCACCGTCACCGGCCCCAACGGTTGCACGGGCAGCAACCAGATGACACTCAACGTTATGGACGACCTTTACATTGAAATCTCACAAGCATCCGATTTCTGCGAAAAGGGCTCCACTACCCTCATCGTGAACACGAATGCCGCAGACATAACCTGGAACACGGGCGAAACCACCCCCGAAATCGAAATCAATGCCTACGGACGCTACACCGCCAAAGCACACTCCGGCAACTGCCAAGTGTCGAGCACCATCGATGTCGGCCCCTGCGAGTTCTACCTCTATTTCCCCAACGCCATCACTCCGTCATACGCCGACGGTATGAACGACGATTTCCAGGTGGCCAACCCCGACCTCATCGATGAGTTTGAAATCTTCATCTACAACCGATGGGGGAAACTGGTCTTCCATTCCAACGACCCTCATTTCAAATGGAATGGCAGCGAAAACGGCAAGGTTGCCGCCAACCACGTCTTCTCGTGGCGCGCCTTCGCAAAACCCTTCACTGAAGACAAAAAATACTCCTTCAACGGAAGCATTTACGTTTTCTAAAGGACTTTTTCATTCCTATTTCATTTCGTAATCATCCCCTTCCATCTTGTAAATGCGGCAGCGCATTGTGCGAGATGCTCCTGATATCGGTTAAACGGTTATGCGATTAAATGGTGGCATGGACGGATGCCGCCGTTGGCGTGAAACAGGAAATGCGCAGGTGTAAGACTTGAGACTTTTGACTTACGACTTTCGTCTCAAGTCTTAAGTCTCAAGTCAAAAAAAGTTTTCAACAACTTTTCAACACTCCGCTTTTGTCTTTTTTTGTTTCCAGAATGCTGTTTTTGAAAGTGAAAATGCAGTTTTTCACTGCTTTTTTCCGCTCCGCCATCCCTCCGGTTCGCCCTCTTGAAATCGCCTCCGTTTTGCAGTATATTTGCATAACCTTTGATAAGGCAACTAACCGAATTACTAACCAAACTAAATTGTTGATTATGAACAGTTTGACTTTTAACAACGAGGAAGCTCAAGCGAGCGGCACGAACAGGGGAAACAACATTTTTATGGTGCCCGTCACCGATTTCACCTTCAAGAAGATTTTCGCCACGGAGAAGAACAAGCACTTCCTGATTGATTTTCTCAACGCCGCCGTGTCGAAGTATGTGG
>JAZQOJ010000099.1:0-22710 GCA_045627805.1 Bacteroidales bacterium | reverse complement strand
GTCTTTGCACTCGCTTCGTTCGTCGATTATCTCGCTCCGCTCGATTTTCTCCTCCTTGCTCGGCAACGCCCAAACGATTTTTGTCTTTGCACTCGCTTCGTTCGTCGATTCAACAGTTCAACAACTCAACAATTCAACAGTTCAACAACCAATGAAAAAACTCTTCATACTGGACGCAATGGCCCTCATTTACAGGGCTTACTATGCGATGATCCGCAGTCCCAGAATCACCTCTACTGGCATCAACACCTCCGCCACCTTCGGATTCACCAACACACTGTACGAAGTGCTCCGAACGGAAAAGCCGACACACGTTGCCGTGGCTTTCGACACGGGCGCTCCCACGCTGCGACACGCCGATTTCGACAACTACAAAGCCAACCGCGAGGCCACTCCCGATGACATCGTCAACTCCATTCCCTACATCAAGCGCATCATCCGCGCATTCGGCATCCCCGTGCTCGAACTGGCTGGCTACGAAGCCGACGACATTGTGGGAACTTTGGCAAAACACGCTGAAATAGAAGGATTTGAAGTCTATATGATGACTTCCGACAAAGATTACGGACAATTGGTGTCGGAACACATTTTTATGTACAAGCCCGGCAAGTTCGGACAGAAAGCGGAAGTGGTCGGCGTGGAAGGAATCTGCGAAAAATACGGGCTCCAGAATCCGGAACAACTCATTGACATACTGGGACTTTGGGGCGACAGTTCCGACAATATTCCCGGCGTCCCCAACATCGGCGAGGTGAAAGCGAAGAAACTCATCGCGCAGTTTGGAAGTATGGAAAACATTTACGCGCACATCAACGAAGTGGAAAACGCCAAACTGCGACAAACCCTCATCGACAACGAAGAACAGGCCCGAATGTCGAAAGAACTGGCCACCATCATTCTCGATGTCCCCATTGAATACTCGTGGGAAGAGATGAAATTCGGGAAGGTCAACACCGCAGAGTTGAGCTCCATTTTTGCGGAATTGCAGTTCAAATCGCTGGCCACCCGCATTTTCAGCGACCCAGCAATCGTGTCACAAACAAAAGCAGGAGATGCCACGCCTGTCGCAAGCAGCACAGGCGAACCCGACCTTTTCTCGCCCATAGTGGAAGCGCCCGCCGTAGTCGAAGAGGAGCTCCCCTCCCCCTTTGAAAATTACGATAATGTTAAACACAATATTCAGAATATCAATGAATTGCAGTTTCAAAATCCGGCTACAATTTTCTTTGAATGGCTGATTGCGAACGGACAAATGAAAGGGTTTGTTTGCGCAGAAAACCGCGAGAAAACTTTTTACCACATCGTAAATGAAAACATTGCAGAAACCCTTTCCTTGCTGAAGCAAATCTTTTCCCCAAACACGACCGTAATCACCTACAACTGCAAACAAACACACAAACTATTGGCGGAATTAGGAATCGGCAACGAAGCAGAACTCTTTGATTTACAGATCGCTCACTACCTGATACAACCCGAAAACTCGCACACCATCTCCAATTTGGCAACCAATTATTTGAATTATCAAATGATGGAAGAGCCCAAAAAGGTCATTCCGACAGAGGAGGAGAGCATTCGGCGCACGAGCGAACAGGTTGAAATCTACACCCAGTTGTATCCGATTTTCAATAAAGAATTGGACAACAATGATTTAAGAAAACTTTTTCAAGAAATTGAAATGCCATTGGCGGCCGTTTTAGCCAAAATGGAGCGCAACGGAATGCACCTTGACGCCTCTATTTTGGCCGACAGTTCCCAAAAATTGTCAGAAGAGATTGATGAGCTGGAAAAGAACATCTACGCCCTTGCCGGAACCACTTTCAACATCGGCTCGCCCAAACAGTTAGGCGAAATTCTTTTTGAGAAACTCTGCATCATTGACAATGCGAAACTGACGAAAACGAAGCAGTATCAAACGGGAGAGGAAATCCTGCTGAAACTGGCGAACCGCCACCCGATTGTGCCGCTCATTTTAGAATGGCGCACACTGTCGAAACTCAAATCCACCTACATTGACGCTCTTCCCCTGCTTGTAAATCCAACAACAGGGCGCATCCACACCACACTGAATCAAACCGTTACCTCAACCGGGCGACTGAGTTCCACCAATCCCAATTTGCAAAACATTCCCATTCGCACGCAACGAGGCAAAGACATCCGGCGCGCATTCACGGCTTCTGCGCCAGGCAACGTCATAATGGCGGCCGACTATTCGCAAATCGAGTTGAGAATTGTGGCGGCAGTCAGCGGCGACGAAGAGATGATCAGCACGTTTCGAGAAGGGAAAGACATTCACGCCCTCACTGCAGCAAAAGTGTACAATGTTGACATAAAAGATGTTACGCCCAATATGCGGCGAGTGGCGAAAACCGTCAACTTCGGCATCCTATACGGAATTTCCGCCTTCGGCCTGGCGGAGCGCCTGTACATTTCGCAAAAAGAGGCCCGAGAACTCATATCGGAATATTACAACAATTTCCCGAAAATCATCTTTTACCTGAACGACACGATGGAGTTTGCACGGAAAAACGGCTTTGTTGAAACGCTCCTGCATCGTCGCCGGTACATTCGCGACATTAACGCGGCGAACGCCGTGTTGCGCAAAGCGGCGGAACGCAATGCCATCAATGCTCCCATTCAAGGAACCGCTGCCGACCTCATCAAAATCGCAATGCTGCGCGTTGATGCGGAGATGACACGGCGCCAACTGAGAAGCCGGATGCTTCTGCAAATTCACGACGAATTAGTGTTCGAGGTTCCGCAAGACGAGATTGAACTGATGAGCGAACTCATTCCGGAAATTATGAATGGGGCGCTTGAAATGGCAGTGCCGCTCGTAACCGAAGTCAACTACGGCGAAAGCTGGTACGATGCTCATTAAGTTGGAAACTGAAAGACTTCCTATTTCTTCAGCACGATCAGCACGACGGCACCTAAGATCAGCAGGATGCCGACAGCGAGCAAGGGAGTGAAGGCCTCGCCGAAGACGAAGACACCGATGAGAACGGCGGTCAGGGGCTCAAGTGCGCCCAAGATGGCGGTGGCCGTTGAACCGACGTACTTGGCCGCATACACCATCAGCACAAGGGCAAAAATGGCAGGCACGACCGCCAGCCAGCCCACATAGAACCAACTGACGGGATTCTGTGGCAACACCAGCGGCTCGCCACTCACCAGCGAATAGGCGACCATTCCTAATGCACAGTAAAACAGCACATAAAAGTTTATCTTAAAAGAAGACATCTGCAAATTGCTGCGGTTGACGAGAATGATGTACAGCGCATACGACAAGGCGGAAGCGAGCACGAGAATCACGCCCGCGACCGGCAATGTGGTAGTGCCGTCGCCCCAGTAAAGCAAGGCGACACCCACGCTCGAAAGAAGCAATGACACAACGGTGTGCCAGGTGATGACTTCCCGGAAGAAAACCGCCATTATTACGGCTGTCATCACCGGATAGGTGAACAGAATCGTGGATGCGACACCCGCCGCCATCAAGTGAAAGCTGAGGTAAAGGGTAAGTGAGGAGACGATGAACAGAAGTCCCAGTCCAGTCAGCACCTTGAACTCGCGCCAGTTCACTTTCACCGATTCCTTTCGGAAAAGCATCAGCAAAGCAATCAGCAGCCAGGCGAGCCCGAACCTGTAAAAAAGCACGCTGCTGGTCTGCATTCCCTCGGCATAGAGCTTCAGGGCGCCCAGCGGATTGGTGCCGTAGCACACCGCAGCCGCAATGCCAGCAAGTGTGCCCCACAATTTTCGATTTGAATGTGTTTGTTCGGTCATTCTATTCTAGACTCTCATAAAAGAAAAACACTCACAAGTTTCCTTGTAAGTGTTCTCTCTTGAACGTCGGGGTGAGAAGACTCGAACTTCCGACCCCTTGCACCCCATGCAAGTACGCTAGCCAACTGCGCCACACCCCGTTCACTTTTGAGGTTGCAAAATTATAAAAAATTTCAATATGTATCACTGTTTTTCAAAAAAAATTATTTTTCTTGAAAAAAATAATTTTCCGCCCATTTAAAATAGAATAAATGGAATAAAAAAGCCCAACAAGTGCCTATCACAAAGCCCATTAGAATATCGCAAGGATAATGCACGCCCAAGTAGATACGGCTATAGGCAAGCAGCAACGACCAAGCGAGCATAGCGGGAAGCACCCATTTTTTTCCACGACCAAGGAAGAAAAACACCGCAAAAGCCAGCGCAGCCGAATTAGCTGCGTGCGCCGATGGGAAGCCATATTTCCCGCCATAATAATAACGGCCATCGGGTTTCTGAACCAACTGCACCTTACCCACCAACTCTTCCGTATGCGACGGACGATACCGGCAAACCGTGCGCTTAATCAGATTGCACGTCTGGTCGGTACACAGAATCATCAAAAAAAAGAGCGGCACAATGAGCCAGGCGCGGCGCTTCCATTTTCTGACCAAAAGAAAAATGATCAGCAAATATAATGGCAACCAAGTGAAAATCTGCGAGACAATGTAAAAGAACTTGTCGGCCCACTCAGCACGCAACCCGTTCAAAAAGAGAAAAAAAACAGTATCCCAATGAATGATTGTTTCCATTATTCAAAATCGGGATAAAGTAAATACTTCTTTCTAAGCATCTTAAATTCGCCCAGAGCGGGTTCCCAAGTCAAGCGGATCTCCGCCTCGCTCATTCCAGACATAATCTGCTTCTGCAACTCGTTGTTGCCAGCAAGTTTGGAAAAGAAGTTGTTGCGAGAAAAAAAGCCCTCCTTATTGGGAAAATTCTGATAAGCATCAATGATATAACGAAGCGTGAACGAATTCGTTGAGTCAAGCATCGCGTGCGCCGATGAGGTCAGGTCAACACCGCGGCAGCGAAGGCCTTTTTGCAGTGGATTCTCGGAAACACCCTTGATGGGCTGAGGGGTAAAATAATAATCGCCATCCTTGAGATCGGGATGCCCATAAACTTGGAAGGGCTTGTCGGTTCCGCGCCCCACACTGATGAAAGTGCCTTCAAAAAGGCAAAGCGAAGGATACAAATAAACGGCCTCGTCGCTTTGCAAATTGGGCGACGGAGGAATGGGCAGCGAGTAACGGGTGTTGTGCGTATAATCGTGCATTCTCACCACCGTCAGGTCGCACTGCACCCCGTTCGACAACCATTTTTCACCGTTCAGCATCATCCCATACTCACCAATTGTCATCCCGTGCACCACAGGAACACGGTGCATCCCGATAAACGAACTGAACTCCTTATGCAGAACAGGACCGTCAACGAAGTAGCCATTCGGATTCGGACGGTCAAGAATGATCACTGGGATATGACATTCAGCAGCCGCCTCCATCACATAATGCAACGTGGAAATATAGGTGTAAAACCGACAGCCCACATCCTGGATATCGAACAAAATGACATCGATCCCCGCCAACTGTTCAGGCAGCGGTTTCTTATTCTTCCCGTAAAGAGAAACGATAGGCAAACCGGTTTTGGAGTCCTTGCCCGACTGAATGGTAGCGCCCGCCTCGGCATCACCGCGGAAGCCGTGTTCGGGGGAGAAAAGGCGCACCACATTGATATCGCAGGCGAGCAGCGTGTCCACCAAGTGAGTCGCCCCCACCATAGATGTGTGATTGCCACAGAGCGCCACTTTTTTCCCCTCAATAAGAGGAAGGTAATCGTCCATTAAAGCGGCTCCCACAATAGGTTGACCTACTGTGGGAGTTGCTATAAGAATGGACAAAAGTAATGTGAAAAATCTTTTATTCAAAGATAATTGCTTTTTGTGCTTTGTCAACATTGAATTTTCCAAATTGTTTAGAGATGAAATCTTCACCGAGCATAAATGAGGAGGTCAAACCCTTACGGACAATAACCTTAATGTCCTGAGTCTCATTGTCGCCCACTTTGAAGTTATGAATGGTAAGCACTGCATTCTCGATGATGGTGCCGTCTTCCTCATTGATAGCAGCGGCCTTGCCCTCGAAATCATCCACGGTGACGATGAGGTCTTTTAAGAACTTCATTGCATCGTTGTAGTTCATATAAACTTCCGCGCCGGGAACCATCTCGAAATTGAAGGTCTTGTTGTTAGCATAGCAAGTACCTTTCACAACGCCCTTTGAAATCTGAACGGGAATCGACTTGTGACTGGTAACATTGATTTGGCCAGCCACAACGGGGGCGATGCTATCGCCGCCAGGAACATAATCGTCTCTTACGATATAAAGTTCGGTACGACGGTTCAACTGATGAGCGGCTTCCTGATAATCCTTCGGCGACAAGCTGTTGATATACGCCTCGGTCAATTCAGTACCGGCTGGGAACGTGTAGGTCTTACGGTTGTAAACAACAGTCATATCCTTGCTCAACTTGCGCGGCAAGTATTCGCCATAACCCTTGGGCTGAATTCTGTTAGGATCTATGCCTTTCACATTGATAAGGTAGTCAACGCAAGACTGGGCACGATTCTGCGACAGTTTCTCATTGTATTCGTCATTACCACGGTTATCGGTGTGCGAACGCAGTTCAACCACGAGTGTCGGGTTCTGCGTCATAATGTTGTAAACGAAAAGCAACGAGTCTTCATACTGAGGTTTGAGATCCCACTTGTCGAAATCGTAAAGAATTTCGGGCAAAACGATAGGTTCCTTGGGGATAGGAGTCAAGCGGAAATCCTGTTTCAGGTCGGTGTTTTCAGTCAAACCGACAGTGGTCTGCGAGGCGGTGTTGTTTTCATTGAAATAACCGGGCTTCGTGGCAACCATCTGATAAGTGGTATTGCCAGCAATCTTATCCTTGTCGAACTTGTAGTAACCCTTTACATCGGTTTTGGTTTTGTACGAATTGCCGTCGGAGCCAATGATTTCAACTTCGGCGCCATCAATGGGCTGCAGGTTGGCGGCATCTTTCACGAAACCAGCGATGGTGTAAACCAACGGGCGGAGCAGGAAGTAGTAAATATCGTCACCACCCTTGCCACCAGCACGATTGGAAGAGAAATACCCTTTGTCAACATAAGGAGATTTCGACTTGGGGTCCAAGGCGGGAGCATCATCAAACATAATACCGATCTCGTCGGCCTCAGAATTGATAGGCGAAAGCATATTTTCAGGAGCGCTGAATTTTCCATTCACGATTTCAGAATAGAAAATATCGAGTCCACCAAAGCCATAATGACCATCAGATGAGAAATAAAGGATGCTGTCGCCGCGGAGCGCGGGGAAGACCTCATTGCCTGCGGTATTAATCTGTTTGCCCAAGTTCTCGATCTTGCTTTGTTCAAAGGGCTTGGTTTTCTTGGTGCGGGTGACTTTATACAAATCGTAGCCGCCATAGCCGCCAGGCATATTGGATGCGAAGTAAAGAGTCAGCTCGTCGCCTGTAACAAAGGGATGTACATAATTGAACGAGTCAGTACCCAAAACAATCTGTTCGGGCTCGGTCCAGTCCTTGCCTTTCTTATTAGCCACATAAATGTAGCACCCCTTTACCTCTTTCTTATCCTGAGGGCAGAAAGTGTAGTAAACAGCGGTTGCTTTCTGGTTGGGGCAGGCCTCGCCTTCATTGACACCAGTATTAATCACACTATTCTCGTCGTATGAAGCAACTGGAGACCATTCGCCGGGCCACTCGGTATTGCGGCTCTTCGGAAGTTCAGAAATATAGATATCGGAAAACGCCTGACCCGTCCATTGATCGGTACCCTTTCCATTGGAACCCTCACGGTTGGAGGTGAAGATAATCTGGGTGTGGCGATCGGGATTGCCCCAGCGGGGAGCCCACTCGTCGTAACGGGTATTCAATTTCTTGAGCGGGAACACCTCGTAGCGGGTGGGAGTCTCCTTCCATGTCTTCGCTCTGGCGCAAGATTCAATCATCACGTCGGCACGAGTATCCTCTGGAGCGCGTTTTTTGAACTCCTGATAATACTTCAAAGCGGTCTCGTAATCATTTTCACCGATATAAATATTGCCCAAGTGATAAAGGAGCAGCGGATTATCTTTCTGATAATTCTTCTTGTACAAAGACTCATACTGTTTCTTGGCGTGTTTCACATCGCCCATAATGCGGTAACATTCAGCGATCTGGTACGCAACACGGCGTGATTCCACCTTGTTTTTCTTGATTTTACCTGTAACTTTCTTATATTCCTGCAAAGCTTTCTCATACTTGCAAGTTCTAAAAGCATTGTCCGCGTCTTTTACTAAAGGCGCTTGAGCACTACAAATGCTTGTAAATAAAATAGTTAACAAGAAAACAAATAACTTTTTTATGCACATAGTAATGAAATTTATACAATAAAAAATCAGGTTGCTAAATTAGGAAAAATTTTCCAATTTTCAGCAACCTGACTAAAATTTATTTTACGCTCCTTACTTGATGAGGTTTAATTTAGCAGTTTTAATTCTCTTCTTTGATTTGAGCAATTCAAATGCGAGTGCGGGAGCGATGAAAATACCTGAATAAGTACCGATGGCGATACCAGCGAGCATAGCGAACACGAAGCCGCGGATCACTTCGCCACCGAAGATGAAGATAACAAGCAAGGTCAACAAAGTGGTACCGCAAGTGTTCACGTTACGGCCCAGAGTACTGTTGATAGCGTTGTTGAAGTTCACATAATGTTCGCTCTTCGGTGAAGTGGCCAAGTTCTCGCGTACACGGTCGTAAATAATCACCACGTTATTGATAGAGTAACCGATAACGGTAAGGATAGCGGCGATAAACTGTTGGTCAACTTCCATTGAGAAGGGAGAAATCTTCCAGAAGAGTGAGAAAATACCGATGGTGAGGATGGTATCGTGAGCCAAAGTGATGATAGCGCCAGCACCGAACTGCCAATTGCGGAAACGGAAGGCGATGTAAATGAAAATCAAGATCAAAGCGATAAAGACGGAGAGTGCTGCCTTGCCCAGCAATTCGTGAGCAACGGTGGCCTGTACCTTCTGATAACTCTGGATACCGGCTTCGCCAGCGTTAGGTTCTGCGAAAGTGGCATAAGTGGGAGTCTCTTTGTAGAAACCCTTCAAAGAGTTGTACAATTTCATCATACAGTCTTTTTCAACCTCTTGCGAATTGTCGTTCACCTTGTAGTTGACGGTGACGCGGAGCTGGTTGGCATTACCGAAGGTCTTCACCTGGGGTGTGCCACCGAACTGGGCGGTAACAGACTCGGCTGCCGCTGATGCGTCAACATCCTGGTCGATGAGGACAACATAGGTACGACCGCCTGTGAAATCGATGCCGGGCTGCATCTTCAAGGTGCAGAAGGAGATGATGGCTACAGCGATCAAAGAGCCGGAAAGGATGAAGAAGAACTTCTTAGTTTTCAAGAAATCGAAATGGACATTTGAGAATGCGTTGAGGGTCTTGCTCGTACCGAAACGGAGTTCCTTGCCTTTGTTCAACTGGGTATCGAACACCATACGAGAGATGAAGATAGCGGTGAACAAGGATGAGAGGATACCGATGATCAAAGTGGTAGCGAAACCCTGGATGGGACCAGAACCGAGGATATAAAGAACGATACCGGTAATGAGGGTGGTGACGTTACCATCGATGATGGCAGAGTAAGCATTCTTGTAACCTTCTTCAACAGCAAGACGCTGGCCTTTGCCATTGCGCACCTCTTCGCGAATACGCTCATAGATAAGCACGTTCGCATCGACTGCCATACCCAAGGTAAGAACGATACCAGCCATACCAGGCAGGGTGAGGACTGCACCGAGGGAAGCGAGCACGCCAATGATGAAGAAAACGTTGCAAAGCAATGCGAGGTCAGCAACCAAACCTGCTTTGCTATAATACAGAAACATATACAACAACACGAGGACGAAAGCAACGAGGAATGACATCAAACCTGCGTTGATTGATTTCTGACCGAGTGTAGGTCCGACAACTTCAGAAGCGATGATATCCAAACCGACTTCAAGGTTACCAGAATTCAAAACGGTAGCCAAGTCCTTAGCTTCCTGAACAGTGAAGTTACCAGAAATCTGAGATGAGCCGTTTGCGATCTCATTCTGAATGTGAGGATATGAGTAAACCATCTGGTCGAGGACGATGGCGATGTTGACAGGATGACCGGCTGCCATAGCGTCTTTGGTGATGCGCTGCCATTCCTTAGCGGCGGCCTCTTCCATCGACATATTGACGATTACGCGCTGATATTCGTCAACGTTCTGGCTTGCGCTGCGGATGATGCGAGCGCCATCAACAGTTTGGTTGCAAAGCACGGGACCCACTTCGGGAGTGTTCTTGATAAGAGGAACGAGGGGAAGGAGTTTTGACTCGCGGTCGGCGATACCCCAGTAGAAAACGATGTCTTCGTTAGACATTTCGTTGCGGATGGCGCTCAAATACTTGCCTACGAGAGCGGTATCAGCGAGAGCATAGTAACCAACAGCGAGACCATCGTTCTGGCCAGCGCCAAGCGTGTTAATCTTAGCGAGTGCAGCGGAATCTTCAGGAGTAGCTGCATTCTTCATTGCATTCTCAATAGCGGAATGGAACTTCATCGGGAAGAGGTTGCCCTGGCTGGTATATTCGGTGTAAACAGTCCAGAATTCCAACTGAGCGGTGCTCTTGAGGAGGTCTTCAACACGTTCTTTCTCCTTCACGCCGGGGAGTTCAACGAGGATACGGCCGCCCTGAAGTTTCTCAAGGTTGGGCTGTGCAACGCCGAAACGGTCGATACGGGTGCTGAGGATCTGGAAGGTCTGGTCGAGGACCTCGTCACGTTTGTCTTTCATACCCTGCACGATTTCAGCATCGCTGCCGCTGGTCTTGCCAACGCGCTCGCCGAAATAGGTTGCGAGGTTGGTGTTCTGGCTGTTGAGTTTCTTCTGCTGAGCAGCGAAATTCTTTGCGAACACGTCAACGAAATCTTCGCCAGTTGCGCCGTTGTTGTATTCCTTCAAGGCAGCATTAAAACTTGCGGTGAAGAGTTCCTGTTCAGGGAAAGAGCAAAGACTTTTCACTACGTCGGGAGTAGCGATGGCGAGGGTAACGTTCATACCGCCCTTCAAATCCAAGCCGAGATTCAATTCCTTATACTTGCAATCCTTGTAAGTGAAGCCGAAATAAACCTTTTCGTCGTTCTTCTTGTTGAGGTACTCACGCTCGCGGCTGTTGATGACTGAGTCGGTGATGAGCTTCTTCGTCATTGCATCCTGTGCGCCAGAACGAGAAATGGCGTTCTTGATTTCGGTTTGTGCTTTCGCATCGTTAGCATACGCTTCAGCATCCTTTTCCACTTTCCAAGTAACGAAGGTGAATGAGAGACAATACAGGCAGGTTACTGCAATCAGTATCGTAAAAAATAAGACTAAACCCTTGTTTCGCATAGAGCTAATTATTTGATTTTTAATTATTTATGATATTTTTCTACATTTATTTTGAGCTTGCAAATATACAAAAAATTTTAATAGAACAACACGCAGCGAATCTTTATGGGAAATGAAAGTTTTTAACAATGAAAATTGAATAAAAAAAAGAGAATGAGAAAGAAAAAATATGTACTTTTGCAGACTAATTTTGAGCAAACTTTATTCATTATTAAACAATACTTATTATGACAGAAAAATTAGCAACATTAAGAGACAATGCGGCCGTCAGATGGATTGCGTTGTTGCTGTTGGCGCTGGCGATGTTCTGCGCCTACATTTTTATGGACATTCTCTCCCCCATCAAGGAACTGATGGAATCGACCCGTGGCTGGGACTCCAAGGCCTTCGGCACGATGGAAGGTGCTGAGACGTTCTTGAACGTGTTCGTTTTCTTCCTGATTTTTGCCGGCATCATTTTGGACAAGATGGGCGTGCGGTTCACCGCCATTCTTTCTGGTGCCGTAATGCTCGTCGGTGGCTTGATCAAGTTCTACGCCATTTCAGAGTATTTTATGGGAAGTTCTTTGGAAACCTGGTTCACAAACAATCTGAATTGGCACACGGGCGTCGGATTCATTGACGACGTTTTGCCGTTCTATCAGGGAATGCCCGCATCCGCCAAACTCGCCGCTATCGGCTTTATGATTTTCGGGTGCGGCGCTGAAATGGGCGGCATCACCGTTTCCCGTGGTATTGTGAAATGGTTCAAGGGTCGTGAAACCGCTCTGGCTATGGGTTCCGAAATGGCACTCGCTCGTCTGGGCGTCGCTACCTGTATGATTTTCTCACCCTTCTTCGCTAAGTTGGGCGGCCAGGTTCACGTTGACAACTCTGTGAAATTCGGTGTCGTACTCCTTTGCATCGCTTTGATGATGTTCATCATCTATTTCTTTATGGATAAGAAATTGGATGCTCAAACTGGTGAAGCCGAAGAGCAAGACGATCCTTTCAAAATCAGCGACCTCGGCAAGATCCTCTCCAGTCTTGGTTTCTGGTTGGTGGCGCTCCTCTGTGTGCTTTATTATTCCGCAATCTTCCCGTTCCAAAAATACGCCGTGAATATGTTGCAATGCAACCTTACGCTGGTACCCGGTGAAGGTTTCTGGGCAAGTCCCGCCGTGACTATCGTGCAATATCTTATTATGTTGTTGGTGGCTGTCGGTTCTTTCGCAAGCAATTTTGCCAAGAAAAGAACCGCTAAAGTCGGTTTGATGGCTATGGCCGTGGTTGCTCTGATTGTTTATTGCTATATGGGCTATATGCGTGGTACGGCTGAAACCATCTTTGCCGTATTCCCGTTGCTGGCAGTTGCCATTACTCCTATTTTGGGCAACTATGTTGACCACAAAGGTAAAGCCGCTTCTATGTTGATGATTGGTTCTATTCTTTTGGTTATCTGTCACTTGACATTCGCTTTCGTTCTGCCTTTGTGCAAAGGAAGCGCAGTTGGCGGTACTATCGTCGCTTACGTCACCATCCTCGTGTTGGGTGCTTCTTTCTCTTTGGTTCCTGCCGCTTTGTGGCCGAGCGTTCCGAAGTTGGTCGATGAAAAAATCATCGGTTCCGCTTACGCTCTGATTTTCTGGATTCAGAATATCGGTTTGTGGCTCTTCCCGCTCTTGATTGGCAATGTTTTGGAATCCACCAATGCCAACAATGCAGCTGTTATTGCAGCAAAACAGCAGATTGAAGCTGGCGCAGAAGGCGTTTTCGTACCTTACGACTACAAATGGCCTCTCGTGATGCTGGCTTGCTTGGGCATTGCCGCCCTGCTCATCGGTGTCTATCTCAAGGCCGTTGACAAGAAGAAAGGTTTGGGTTTGGAAGAACCGAACATCAAAGCTGAATAACATATTATATATTGTATAATGCAGGAATTCATTCCCATTATCACATTAAAAAACGGAATCCGCGTCATCCACGAAGAAGTCTCGTCGCCCATCTCACATTTCGGCATCATAGTGAATGCTGGGACGAGCGACGAGCCGGATGACCGTTCGGGTCTGGCCCATTTCGTGGAGCATACCCTTTTCAAGGGGACCTCTAAACGAAACAGTTACCAGGTCACCAAGCGGATGGAGAATGCGGGGGGCGACCTCAACGCATACACAGCTAAAGAGGAGACGTATATGCACGCCTCCTTTTTGTCATCCGACTACGAGCGAGCGATGGAGCTTCTCGCCGACATCCTTTACAACGCCACTTTCCCCGAAAAGGAGTTGGAAAAGGAAAAGGAGGTGGTGCTGGAAGAAATCAACTACTACCGCGACTCTCCGTCGGAACTCATTTTCGACGAGATTGAGGATGTGGTCTTTGAGGGGCACCCGCTCGGCCGCAACATTCTCGGCGACAAGAAGTCGGTGCGGAAGCTGAAGCGCAACGACATCGTGCAGTTCATTCGCGAGCACTACACCGCCAACAACCTCGTGCTGGCCTCTGTAGGCAACATTTCCACGGAAACGTTCATCAAGTACTGCGAGCGGTATTTCGGAGAGAGTCTGCCGACAGCGGAACCAAGCGCCCGACTCGCATTTGAGGGCTACCGGCCCCAACAAATCCGAGTGCCGAAACGGACCTCGCAGTCGCACATTATGTTAGGGTGCCCGGCATTCTCCATCCGTGACGAACTTCGACTTCCTTTCACGCTGATTACAAACCTATTAGGGGGGCAAGCGCTGAGCACGCGGCTGAATATGGCGATCCGTGAAAAGGCAGGGCTTGCCTACTCGGTGGAGGCCAGTTACACACCTTTCACCCGCACTGGACTCTTCACCATTTACATTGGCTGCGACAAAGACCACATTGAAAGATGCAATGAATTGGCTTTCAAAGAATTAAAAAAACTCACAGACCAAAAGCTCGGAACAATGCAACTACATATTGCGAAAAAACAATTCTTGGGGCAATTGGCCATCACGAACGAGTCGAAGCTGAATGAATTGATCGCGATTGGCCGTGCCGCACTGGTGGCGGACAAGGTGGAAACATACGCGACCTTCTCGCAAATGGTGGAAGCCATCACAGCGGAGGAGATAATGGAGGCAGCGAACCGTATTTTGGTACCCGAACGTTTCTCATCGCTGACTTATATGGGTTAATCGGTTATTCGGTTAAACGGTTAAATGGACAAATGGGTTAATGGACGAGGGAGCGATGGTACGGATAAACGAATGGCAGGCGAATATTTGACTGGCTGGCGTAGCGCGCGTTAGGGATTGAAGCACATTTACGAGGGCGGCCTTTGTGGCGAAGGACCGAAGAGTTGAAAGCCGAAGAGCGAAGGTGCGATGGTGAAAAGGTGGCAACAATGCATTGAGCCCGAAGTTAGTGCGGAAAGCCCGACGGCGACCAGCGGGAGCCGGAACGCCCTGATGATCAATAAACGAGAAACGAGAATTGAAATTTGAAATTTGAATAAAAATATCAGATGAACAGATTTATCAAATTGACAATCAGCATTTTATCAATAGCATTGTTTACAGGATGCCATCCGAAGGGGCAAAAGGTTGAGGAGGAGAATGGGCCGACGGAGGTGACTTTGAAGGCAGTGAAGGAGTACGCACAGATGCTGGAGGAGTCGGTGTTGCAAGAGAAGCCGACAGCGGAAATCTTTGACTGCGCGTTTGACACGGTGGCCATCAAGAAGAAAATTGCGAAGAACTCGATTGCAGCGAGCGCAATGGACCTGGACTATGGGAAGGAGATTTTCGAGGGCAACCTGAACTATGGGGCGCGCGCAGTAGCAGTAGTAGAAAACGGCGGCGACTTCCGCCTGGACACCTGCTATGGGGACGGGAAGCTGTTTCACGCGGTTTTCCGCATTTACGACACGCTGGGGAGCGTTGAGTTCGACGATTTCACCATCGGGCAGAATGCGGCGGGAGAACTCAAGATTCAAGACTGCTTCATCTACAATCTTTCGTGCTGGCTGACCGAAAAGATGGAGTCGGAAATCGTTTACAACGCAATGCGCAATATGGAGTCGCTTGATTCGACCGCGAACCTGATGGGGCAAGTAATTCTGCTTCACAATATTGGCGACTTCTCGGCGATGCTCAAGCTGTTGAAAGAGAATCCAGGATTAGCAAAGACATACCCCGCATACAATATGTATTACCTGATTGGATTGCGCAACGTGTCGGAGCAATACATCTCCGACCTTGAATGGCTTGAGCAGCAACAGGCCGACAAGCGCTTTTTCCTGACGCACGCGATGTCGTATTATGCGAGCACCAGGGAAATAGAAAATTTGTTCGATATAATGAATCAGTTGATGAGCCATACAGGCGACGATCCGATATATTGGGTGCTGTTTGGGAAATCGCTGACGGAGGCGGGACAATACGCAGACGCTTTGAATGCCTTGCAGAATGCGAAAATAGGGTTAGGCAAAACGCTGTGGGACATTTGGATTTGCGAGTTGAAATGCTACCGCGGGCTCGCCGACGAAGATGCGTTCAACAAATGCCTCGCCACTGGCAAGGAGTTGTTCGGGATGAGCGACGAAGAGTTGGCGATGTTATTCGGTTAACCGGTTATTCGGTTCATTTTTCGTTGGAGGGATTCATCATTTCAACGAATCTGTGGGAGCAAGTCGGTAACGATTTGCACCAATTTGCTGCCCGCCGACTGTGCGGCTTTCAGAACGACCTCGTGAGAAGGATGAATGTCAACGCCATTGTAGGCGAGGTCGGTGATGACAGAGAACGCAAGCACATTCATATTCAACGATTTAGCCATAATAGCTTCCGGAATTGTGGACATACCGACGGCATCAGCGCCGAGTCGGTGCTGCATACGGCTTTCGGCGGCAGTGCCGTAATAAGGACCAGAGTGAGCAAGATAGACACCGTGTTGGAGGGGGATTTGCAAGTTTTCAGCGGTACGCAGTGCCAGTGAAATCATTTCTGTGGAATAGACGGGAGTGGCGGATTTCTTTGAGAGGAAAGCATTGGGATCAGCGAAAAGAGGCGTATTCCAGAAATGGTTGATGTGATCGGTCATCACCATCAAGTCGCCGACTTGGAAAGAGGGATTCAGTCCGCCAGCAGCGTTCGACAGGATGACATTCCGAATACCGATGGCGTGCAGAACCAAAATGGGGAAGACGACCTCGCGAATGGCTACACCCTCGTAATAATGCTTTCTGCCGTTCAGCACACAAACTTCCGTACCGGAAAGCGTTCCGAAGACCAGTTCACCTGAATGGCCTGCCACTGTAGAGACGGGAAAAAAGGGAATATCACCATAAGGTATTTTCTTGGTTATCAATAATTTATCAACCAAACCACCAAGACCCGAACCCAATACAACAGCAGTTTGAGGTCGCTCAGGAATAGCATTTTGGATATATTGACAGGCGATGTTTATTTTCTGATGCTCGTTCATTTGAAAATATTCATTATTCATTTCACTCAACTTTCGCAGGACGTTTTTTCTTGGTGTAATGGAGACTTGCGACTTTTGACTTACGACTTTTCAAGTCGGAATTGGAAATAGGATGGCAAATCATTCATTCTCGTCGTTCTCGTTGTTCTCGTCGTTCTCGTTATTAAGAAGCTACGTTTCTTTTCTTCATCTGCCATAAGCCACAAGTCCTAGGCCTGTTATAATTATTTTGTTAACTTGCGGAACACCTTCGTGCTGCGCTGCAAAATTACACAAATTCAGGTTCTCACGATTCCCAATATCGGAAGGAAGCAAAAATTTTCCACCTATAAACCGGCAAGACGAAAAGGGACAATTCCGAATGAAAAAAACGTCTGCCAATTTGTCAGTAGAAATCGTTTGGCGACATTCTTGCAATAAGAGCCCCCGTTTAACCCCAAAAAAATTACAACGCAATGAATCTTAATAATTTAACGATTAAATCGCAGGAAGCGATTGCGAAAGCGCAAATGATCGCTGCCCGCAATCAGCAACAGCAGATTGACACTTGTCACATATTGGAAGCCCTCATTGAGACAGATGAAAATGTCATCTCATTTTTATTAAAGAAACAGGAAACCGACACCAAAGTCATTTCACAAATACTTGATAGACAAATCAAAAGCTTACCAAAAGTGAGTGGCGGCAACATTTATCTTTCGGGAGGTGCACAGTCGGCGTTGCAGAAAGCGATTGTTTTTGCCAATGAGCAGGGCGACGAATATGTTTCACTGGAGCATTTCTTTTACGGGATTCTGATGGCCGACGATGCGACCTCGCGCATTTTGAAAGACGCTGGCGTGACTGAAAAGGGGACCAAGGCGGCGATTCAGGAGTTGCGCCGCGGGTCAAAAGTGACCTCCGCCGGCAGCGAAGAAACGTACAATGCGCTGAACAAATACGCCACGAACCTCAACGAGGCGGCACGCAAGGGCAAGCTTGATCCCGTAATCGGGCGTGATGAAGAGATCCGCCGCGTGTTGCAAATTTTGTCGCGCCGCACCAAAAACAACCCCATCCTGATTGGAGAGGCGGGTGTCGGCAAGACCGCCATTGCGGAAGGGCTGGCGCACCGATTGGTGAGCGGCGATATTCCGGAAAATCTGAAATCCAAGCAGTTATACTCATTGGATATGGGCGCATTGGTGGCAGGTGCGAAGTACAAGGGCGAGTTTGAGGAGCGTTTGAAAAGCGTCATCAAGGAAGTGGTGGACTCGAATGGCGAGATCATCCTTTTCATTGACGAGATTCACACTCTGGTGGGTGCGGGCGCGTCGGGCGATGGCGCGATGGACGCTGCCAACATTCTGAAACCGGCACTGGCGCGCGGCGAACTCCGTTCCATCGGCGCCACCACGCTGAACGAATACCAGAAGTATTTTGAGAAAGACAAAGCGCTGGAACGTCGTTTTCAACCGGTACTCATCAATGAGCCAGATAAATATGCGGCCATTTCCATTCTGAGAGGTTTGAAAGAGAGATACGAAAACCACCATCAGGTTCGGATTTTGGATGACGCACTGATTGCGGCCGTGGAACTGTCGCAGCGATACATCACCGACCGGTTTTTGCCTGACAAGGCCATTGACCTGATTGACGAAGCCGCAGCCAAACTCAAGTTGGAAATCAACTCCAAGCCCGAAGAATTGGACGAGATTGAGCGCAAGATCCGCCAGTTAGAGATTGAGCGCGAAGCCATCAAGCGCGAAAACACGCCCAAGAAGCTGAGCGACCTCAACAAAACGATTTCAGAACTGATGGACCGTCGCAACTCCTTGGAAACGAAGTGGCGCTCGGAGAAGGACATTGTTGACAAGATCCAGCACAACAAGCACCTCATTGAAGACTACAAACTGGAAGCGACCAATGAGGAGCGCCAAGGCAATTACGGGCGAGTGGCCGAATTGCGCTACGGACTCATCAAGAATGCGGAGAACGAAATTGAGAAGTTGCAAGAGGAATTGAAGGCGGTACAGGCCGAGAACGCGCTGATTGACGAAGTGGTGGGAGAGGACGACATCGCGGAAGTGGTTGCCCGCTGGACAGGCATTCCGGTAAGCAAAATGATGCAGAGCGAGAAATCGAAGCTGCTTCATCTGGAAGAAGAACTTCATAAAAGAGTGGTGGGGCAAGACGAGGCCATCAGCGCCATTGCCGACGCCATCCGCCGCAGCCGGGCGGGATTGCAAGACAGCAAACGCCCTATCGGCTCCTTCATTTTTATGGGCACGACGGGCGTGGGCAAGACGGAGCTGGCGAAAGCCCTCGCCGAATACCTCTTCAATACGGAGGAGGCGATGGTGCGCTTCGATATGAGCGAGTTTCAGGAAAAAATATCTGCCACCCGACTCATCGGAGCGCCTCCAGGATACGTCGGCTACGACGAAGGCGGCGAGCTGACTGACAAAATCCGCCGCAGACCTTACTCGGTAGTGCTGTTTGACGAGATTGAGAAAGCACACCCCGACATTTTCAACATCCTGTTGCAAGTGCTTGACGACGGGCGACTGACTGACAACCGCGGGCGAATCGCAGATTTCAAGAACACCATCATCATTATGACCTCCAATATGGGTTCCGACATCATTCAGGGCAACTATTCAGATGCTGCTGAATACAACGAAGAAGAGGTGCTGGAAAGAACAAAGGCGGAGGTCAACGCATTGCTGAAGAAGACCTTGCGTCCGGAATTTCTCAACCGCATCGACGAGGTCGTAATGTTCCAGCCGTTATCGAAACGCGAAATCAGAGGCATTGTCAATATGCAGATTGACAATCTGAACAAACTGCTGTCGCAGCAAGATCTGACAGTGGAACTGAGCCCCTACGCGCTCGACCTGCTTGTTGAGCTCGGCTACGAGCCGATTTACGGTGCGCGTCCGCTCAAGCGAGTCATCCAGAAACAAATTTTAAATGAACTTTCAAAATATATTTTGGAAGGAAACGTTGAAAAGAAGGGCACCATTATGGTGGACACTTTGGGCGACGGAAAATTCGTCTTTTTCAATAAAGAATCTTAACATTAATAAATTATAGTATGAACAAAAGAATTCTGGCGATTGCCTCAGTACTTCTCATCACAATGAACCTAAACGCACAAAAAATGGAAAAACCTGTCAACAATCCGCTGGTGGAGACGTGGAACACACCTTTCAACACTCCTCCATTCGACAAAATCAAGGAAGAACACTACTTGCCTGCCTTTGCGTACGCGCTGGACGTGGCACGCGACGAGCTTTACCGCATCAAAGCGGTGAAGATGAAACCCACTTTTGAGAACACTATCGAAGCGCTCGACCGCTCGGGCAAACTCTTAGGCGATATCTCCGGCATCTTTTTCAATCTTCTGGAAGCCAACACTTCCGAAAAAATGCAGGAAATCGCACAAGAGATCAGTCCCGCACTCACCCAGTTCAGCAACGATATGTATCTGGATCCGGCGCTTTTCAACCGGGTGAAAGCGGTTTACAACAATCACGGAGAGCTGACACCCGAACAGCAAATGCTCCTCGACAACACTTACAAGGCATTCGTTCGGCAAGGGGCGAACCTTTCGGACGCCGACAAGGAGAAATTCCGCGACATCAGTATGCGGATGTCCACCCTTTCGCTGGAATTCGGTCAGAATGTGCTGAAAGCGGTCAATTCGTACAGCAAACTGATCACCGACGAGTCGATGCTGAGTGGCATTCCGGAGTCGGCGAAAGCCATTGCGAAGGAGAAAGCGGCGGCGAAAGGACAGAGCGGCTGGCTGTTCGACCTTTCAATGCCCTCCTACCTTGCCATTATGACCTACGCCGACAACCGCGACCTGCGCCGCGAGTTTTATATGCACTACAACACGCGTGCCTTCAACGATGAGTTTGACAATCAGGAAATCATCAAGAAAATCATTGGCTTGCGCGACTCAACGGCACAACTGCTCGGCTATTCCGACTACGCCGCTTACGTTTTGGAAGAGCGGATGGCGGAAAACGAGAAGAACGTGTACGATTTGGAGAACCAGCTGCTGAAAAGCGCCTACCCGGTTGCACAAAAAGAGATGAAGGATTTGCAGCAGTACGCCAAGTCGCTGGGTTTCAAGGAGACGATTCAGCGTTGGGATTTCGGCTATTATTCTGAAAAATACAAGACTTCGCTTTTCAATGTGAACGACGAGATGCTGAAGCCCTATTTCAAGTTGGAGAATGTGATTGACGGCGTTTTCGGGCTGGCCACCGACCTGTTCGGTCTGCGTTTCGTGCCCAACAACAAAATTGCCGTTTACCATCCCGACGTGAAGGTTTACGAAGTGTACCGCGGCCAGCAATTTATGGCAGTCCTTTATTTGGATTTCCATCCTCGCGACAGCAAGCGTGGAGGTGCCTGGATGACCGCATTCCGCGAACAATTTGTTGACGAAAAAGGCGTTGACCATCGTCCGCTCGTATCATTGGTGATGAACTTCACGCCCTCCACTGCCGACGCTCCGTCGCTGCTCACTTTCGACGAAGTGCGCACTTTTATGCACGAGTTCGGTCATTCGTTGCACGGAATGCTCTCCGAAGTGCATTACAACAGTCTGTCGGGCACGAGCGTGGCTCGCGATTTCGTGGAACTCCCCTCGCAACTGCTGGAAAACTGGTCAACGGAGAAGGAATTTCTGGCCAAATTCGCTCATCATTACCAGACGGGCGAGGTCATTCCCGACACGCTGGTACGCAAAATCAAGGATTTCGAGAACTTCCAGGCCGCATACGCTTGCTGCCGTCAGCTCACTTTCGGTCTGCTTGATATGATGTGGCACACCACCGACCCGGCGAAGGTGAAAGACGTGGCCACGGCTGAGCGCAAAGCCATCAAGAAGACGGAACTGCTGCCCACGGTGGAAAGAACCTGCATCAGCACGGCCTTCTCGCACATCTTCGCAGGCGGATACGCTGCCGGCTACTATGGTTACAAGTGGGCCGAAGTGCTGGATGCCGACGCATTCTCACTTTTCCAGGAGAAAGGCGTTTACAACAAGGAGGTTGCTGATTCGTATGTAAAGAACATCCTTTCGAAGGGCGGTTCCGAAAAAGCGATGAAGCTGTACGTCCGTTTCCGCGGCAGAGAGCCCAAAATTGACGCGCTGCTCAAACGAACCGGACTGAAATAATTTTTTTTGAAAAGGCAAACTCTACGAAGAATTATGCAAAAAACACCCAAAGACACCGACTATTTCCTTGATATGGAAGAGGAGTTCGCCGACGAAGCGAAGGCGAAATATGTATTGATGCAAGTGCCTTATGATGGCACCAGCACGTTCATTAAAGGGGCTGACAAAGGGCCGCGAGCCATCATTGAGGCCTCCGACAGTCTGGAACTATACGACGTGGTTTACGGCATAGAGGCCTACACTGCGGGCATCCACACGGATGTGCCGGCGTTGGACCTTTCCGCACCCGACAAAATGGTCAGTTCCGTATATCAGCGTGTGAATCAATGGCTTAACAAAGGAAAAAGGGTTGGTTTGTTAGGCGGTGAGCACTCGGTTTCGGTAGGTGCGATTCAAGCGATGAAAGAACGCCATCCCAACCTCTCGGTATTGCAAATTGACGCTCACGCCGACCTGCGCGACGATTACCACGGAAGCATTTACAACCACGCCTGTGTAATGCGCCGCGCACAGCAAATGGGGGCCAACGTGGTGCAAGTGGGCATCCGCAACGTGTGCATCGAGGAGAAACCGCACATTGTGGGCGACAACATTTTCTATGCGCACGAAATTGTCGGGCAGTCAGCGGAATGGATGCGGCGTGCCTGCGACCGCCTCACCGACGACGTGTATGTGACCATCGACCTGGACGGCCTTGACCCGTCGGTGCTTCCGGCAACGGGCACGCCGCTGCCGGGCGGGCTGAGCTGGTACGAGCTCACCCGATTCCTTGACCTC
>JAZQOJ010000098.1:0-11485 GCA_045627805.1 Bacteroidales bacterium | reverse complement strand
AACGACTGGGACTAAAGTCCCAAGTACGAAGCTGCGCTTGATTCCCTACTCCTTGCTCGGCAAAGCCCATACGAGTTTGTCTTTGCGACCGCTTCGTTCTCGTCAGTTCTCGTTTTTCTCGTTTCCTTGGGCGTTCCGGCTCCCTGCGGTCGCCGTCGGGCTTTCCGCACTAACTTCGGGCTCGGCCCCCCGCGCCACATTCATCTCGTCCCTTCATCCATTCACCCCTTCATCCATTCACCCCTTCGTCCATTCGTCCCTTCGCCCATTCCGCCCTCGTAAATGTGCTGCAATCCCTAACGCTGCGGTGCGCCAGCCGGTCCACTCACCGCAAAACAAATAAATTATCACACCTTGTCAGCGCCGCCCTCTCCCTCCCCGACCTGCAATCGTTAAGAGAGAAATTCCCCGTGGCCAACGACTGGGACTAAAGTCCTAAGTCTCAAGTCCTAAGTCTTTCTCAAATCTGCTCTCGAAAAAAATCACTTCGCGTCGATTTTCGACTGGAACCTGGCACTGTCGATGACGAACCGCTCGTGTGTCCCCTCGCCGATGAGTCCGCGCTCGTCGTATGCGGCCACCCTGAACACCAGCCGGCGGCGGTCCACCTCCAGCAGCTCGCTCTCGCAGCGCACCCGCATCCCGACGGGTGTCGCCGAACAATGCGACACGTTGACGTGCGTGCCGACCGTTCCCTGTCCCGCCTCCAAAAACGGCGCGACACTGTCGGCGCAAGTGCCCTCCATCAGGGCGATCATCATCGGGGTGGCGAAAACGCGCACCAGGCCGCTGCCGATATGGGCGGCCGTCAATTCTTCGGTAACAACCTGTTCCTTCTGTCCTTTGATTCCTGGTTCCATCATAATATTTTGAATTGGATTGCGCACAAAAGCGCACATCTCTTAACGAGATTCTTATGGCTTTAGTATGATGAATGCAATATTGCAAGAAAGCACAAAAAATCCGCGGCGACATCGCCAAACGAGCCCGATTTTTCATATTTATTTATTAATTTTGCAGCCGCAACATTGAACCATTGTAACAAATTAAAAACCAAATCATTATGAAAGACAATCTGAAATTGGTCACGGTAGCCACTCCCGCGTATGCGGCGATGGCGGAAGTCATACGCAGCATCCTCGAGGATGGCGGTTTTGAAGCGTACATCACGTCGCCCAACGCCCCCACGATGGGCCTCGCGCCCTGCGTGCTGGTTCAGGTGGAAGCGTCGCAGGCGGAAGCCGCGAAAAGATTCCTGGAAGAGAATGCGGACGGCGTGACTTTAGAAGAACAGACCGAATAAAAAATTTTCGGAATCAACCCCTTTCATCTTGCAAATCCGGCAGCGCATTGCGCGAGATTTTCGCATAAGGGGAATTATGCGACGTGGAGTCGCAAGTCAAAAGTCGCAAGTCTCCATTACAGCAAGAAAAAACGACCCGCGAAAGTTAAATGATGAGTGAATTTTGGGGTTGAACTTTTTCGAGAAGAAATCCCTCGTTTTTTTCGGTGGCAAAACACATTGACTGGATGAAAAAGCAAAAAGGCCTCAAATCGTTGTGATTCAAGGCCTTTTTTTTCAAATTGGTGCCCAAGACAAGAGTCGAACTTGCACGAGCTAACGCTCACCACCCCCTCAAAGTGGCGTGTCTACCAATTCCACCACCTGGGCTCATTTTGAGGTTGCAAAAATACAACTTTTTTCAATTCCACCAACATTTTTCCATTATTTTTGAAAATTTTTTTTCAACAGGAAAAAAAATGTCTTCCGCTCCCCTATCTCGCATAATTTTAGTAAGTTTGCGATTGATGCGGAATCGTCAACGAATAATATGTAAACATTTGATTATCAAGACAAAAATAAAATAGAAAATCTTTTAACGATGGCAAAAAAATCACTTTTCCTTCTCTTGATACTGTTTTCCCTGAGCCAGATTCTCGGGCAAAACGAGAGACCACAGTATGGGCTGACGGCCGAAGACGTGCTGCAATGGCACCGACTTTCGGAAAGAATGCGCACATCCACGCCGCCAACCGCACCCGTGATCAACATTCCGGAATTCTCCACCTCGCAGGGCGTGCTCGTCGCCTATCCGTACGGATACTACGGAAGTGGCTTTGGCATCCCGAACACACTCATCGCGCAAATGTCGCAAATGGTGAACGTCGTCATCGCCGTCAAGGCCAGTTCGTTTGAGAACACCATCACCCAGAGTCTGCAAAGCAGCGGCGCCAATATGGACAACATCAGCTTCGTGACGGGCGAAATCGAC
This sequence comes from Bacteroidales bacterium, assembly GCA_045627805.1. Taxonomy (GTDB): domain Bacteria; phylum Bacteroidota; class Bacteroidia; order Bacteroidales; family WCHB1-69; genus UBA1756. Next base: position 9,212 of record JAZQOJ010000098.1, on the reverse strand, counting down.
AGTTACTGGACGCGCGACTATGGCCCGTGGTTCATCATTGACGGGAACGACGAGTTCGGTGTTATCGACTTCACTTACAACCGTCCCGCACGCCCCGACGACGATGCGCATATGGCGATTATGGCCAATTACCTGAACATCAACCATTTTGATATGCCGCTCGTGCACACGGGAGGCAACTATATGACCGACGGCTATGGGTCGTCAGCATCCACCGACCTCGTTTTTGACGAGAACAGCGACCTTACCGAAGCCGAAATCCGCCAGATGTGCACCGACTATCTTGGCATTGACAACTACCATTTCACCATCGACCCGCAAGGCGATTACATCGCCCACATCGACTGCTGGGGGAAGTTCCTGGACGTTGACAAGATAATGGTGGCGCAGCTGCCTGTTGGCGACAGCCGGTACCAGCAATACGAAGATGTGGCAAACTACTTCGCCAACGCCACTTCCGCTTGGGGCAACAAGTACCAGGTTTTCCGCGTTTTCGAGCCCGGGAGCGTGGTTTCCAACGCCGTCACTCCATATACGAACTGCCTGATACTCAACGACCACGTTTTCGTTCCCGTCACAGGTGCGAGTTACGATGACGACGCCATCGAGTGCTACCGCAATGCGATGCCTGGCTACACCATCGTGCCCATAATGCAGAAAAACAGCACGCCGTGGGAAAACACCGATGCGCTGCACTGCCGCACGCACGAGATTCCCGACCTCGGGATGCTCCTGCTCCGCCACTACCCCACCCTCGGCGCGCAACCCTTTGACACGGCCTTCACCCTGTCGGCCGACATCCACGCGTACAGCGGACAATCCATCATCGCCGATTCGGTCCGCATCCTCTACCGCATCATCGCCAGCGGTGACACATCAGACTGGCAGTCGGCGCCGATGCATCCCGTCGGAGGCAGAAACTGGGAAGGGAACATCGGCGGAATCAGCGACACCTGCGAAGTGCAGTACTACCTGACAGCCGCCGACCAGTCGGGCCGACGCGAGTTCCACCCGTGGATCGGGCAGCCCGACCCGCACATTTTCACCGTTGCGCCCAATACGAATTCCGGAGGCGGAAACGACAATGACGATGGCACTTCGCACATCGCATCCTTCCTCGCCGAGCAGGTGCGCATCGCCCCCAATCCCGCCCACGACCAGTTCACCATACAAGCGCCCAACGCCCAGCAAATCATCATCTACAACGCTGTCGGACAAGTCTGCCTGAAAGAGAATTCCGATCACGCCGCCATCCAATGTGGCAGCTGGAGCCGCGGAACCTATTTCGCACATATCGTGGGGCAAAACGGACAAGTCGTGCGCAAAAAAATCATCTTGCAATAGGGAAACAACAAAAGAATCACACATTGGAAACAACCGACCATATCATTTTAGGCATTGACCCTGGCACCAACGTGATGGGCTATGCTGTGTTGCACACGCATCTGCGCAACAGCGACATCATCACGCTGAACGTGGTGCAGATGAAGAAGTTGCCAGACCAGAACAGCAAGCTGCTACACATTTACAACAGCACGCAAGCGCTTATTGAACAATATCATCCCGACATTTTGGCCATTGAGGAGCCGTTTTACGGAAAGAATCCGCAATCGATGCTGAAGCTGGGACGCGCGCAGGGCGTGGTCATCGGGGCGTGCCTACACGCCGGGCTTGAAGTGTTTGAGTACACGCCTCGCCGCATCAAGCAAAGCATTACCGGAAAGGGCGGCGCAGCCAAGGAACAGGTGGCCGCTATGTTGCATCAAATGTATGATTTCACGAACGAAACCCGCTTTTTGGATGCCACCGACGCCCTCGCCGCTGCCGTATGCCACCACCTGCAATGCCGAATCGACTTAGGAAATTCAAGTAAATCAAATAGTTGGGAAGCTTTTTTGGCTCAAAACAAAGACCGAATCATCAAATGATTTTTTCGTGTAACTTTGCAAACTTAAATTCAAATTGAAAATGATGAAAACTTACGCATACTTTCTGATGGCAGCATCCATACTCACATTCTGCGCCTGCGGGCACGCCGACAAGCACAAACCCATCGGGAATGACGATGACGACTGCCCCGTTGCCGTTGACAGCACCGGCTTTGAGGAATCGGAGCTGACACTGGACGTGGACGACTTTATGTCGAAAGTGACTTCACGCGACTATATGAAGGCCTCCAAACAATACGACGGCTCAGAAAAGGAGTTCCGCGCATTCTACAAAAAGAAAATCAACAAGTCGCCGAACGTGGAATGGAAGTGGCAGGTGGAATATTGCGAAATCAATGAGGGGGAATCCGCACGCGTGCGAATTTACATCACCGCCTTTTCCGACGACGACGACAATGAAATAGTCCGCCGCGCTGACCTCTATTGGCGCTGCATAGACGACGAATGGAAAATCTTCGACCTCGTTTTCTTCTAACAACAACCTTCTATTTATCTAACAATGAAAAAGTCACAAATCTTCTTACTGGGACTATTTTTGCTTATCGGCTTGCAGACCTCAGCAATGGCCGATACCATCCGCCAAATGCAATACAATCTGATGTATTACACGGAAAACGGCGTGGGTGAGTGCGACGAGACCACCAACAACCTGAACACCAAGGACCAGGCGTTCAAATGTATTGTGAAAAATGCGAAGCCCGACGTACTGACGGTCAATGAGATGGGAAAAAGCAACGACTATGCGCAGCGCATTTTAAACAACGTGCTCAACACCGATGGCGTGAATTATTTCGCTTATGCGCCCAACGTCTCCAATCCCAACCAGGGGCTCACCATCGGAAACGGCTTGTTCTACGACACCCGGAAACTCGTCTTGCAGAAGACATTTTACGTGGCCACCACCGTCAGCTATTTCAACGCCTATCGGATGTACTACCGCTCGCAAAATCTCGCCCAGGGCGACACCGCCTTCATCACTTTCATTGTGTGCCACCTGAAAGCTGGCACCGGATGCGAGTCCGACCGCTATTCACAGGTGCAGAAACTGATGAACAAGCTGCAAAATCTGGGCGTGGCCGACAACTACGTGCTGAGCGGCGACTTCAACGTGTACAACGCTTCGGAGCCAGCATACCAGCACCTGGTTCACCACACCAATCCGTTAATCCGTTTCTACGACCCCATCAACCGCGAGGGCGAGTGGGACAACAATCCCGCCTTTGCCGACATATTCACGCAGTCAACGCACACATCTTCTAACGGATGCTTCTCAAACGGCGGTATGGACAACCGTTTCGACTTCATCCTCGTCTCCGACTTCGTTCTCAATGGAACCCAGAAGGTGCATTGTCTGCCCAATACTTACAAAGCATACGGGCAGGACGGACTGCGTTTCAACCGAGCCATCAACGACCCGACCAACACAGCCGTTCCCGTTACCATCGCCAACGCACTCTACGCAATGTCTGACCACCTTCCTGTGTTGATGGACTACGAAATTGATGCTTCTCTCGACATCCACGAGACGGCTGACAATATGAATATCAGTGTGGTGAATCCCGTAAGCGACCAATTAAGAATCACTACGCAATTCTCTCATCCAGAACAACTTAACATACAAATATTTTCAATTGACGGTAAACTTTTGAAAACCGCAACGCATTCTACCGATGCGGAGAGTGAATTCAGCATCGATTTCCCATTCCGGCCATCGGTTTATTTTGTAAAAATCACTGACAAAGCGGGAAACCGATTGGTGAAAAAAGTCGTGAAACTATAAGGTACGGCAAATTTTGCCCATCTTATTTAACTTTGCAGCGTTCTACCCCAACACTGCCAATTTAACATACTTGATTTCAAATGGATTTCAAATTACACTCGCAGTTTTCCCCATCTGGAGACCAACCTTCTGCCATTCAACAACTTGTGCAGGGACTTGATGCTGGCGATGATGCCCAAGTCCTGCTGGGTGTCACGGGGTCGGGCAAGACTTTTACCATTGCCAATGTCATTGCGCAAACCAATCGTCCCACGCTCATCCTGAGTCACAACAAGACGCTTGCTGCACAACTTTACAGCGAATTCAAGCAGTTTTTTCCGGAAAACGCGGTGGAATATTACGTTTCGTACTACGACTATTACCAGCCGGAGGCCTATTTGCCAGCCAGCAACACCTACATTGAGAAGGACTTGGCCATCAACCAGGAGCTTGACAAACTGCGTCTGCGCGCAACGAGCGCCCTACTGTCGGGCCGCCGCGACGTCATCGTGGTCGCTTCCGTGTCGTGCATTTACGGCATCGGCAATCCCGACGACTTCGCGCAGAACGTGATCAATGTGAAGAAGGGAATGACCATCAACCGCGACGAACTGCTGCTGGCTTTCGTGGGGAGTTTGTACTCGAGAACAGAATTGGAACTCGAACCCGGCAAGTTCCGCGTGAAGGGCGATACCGTGGACATCTTTCCACCCTACAACGACACTGCCTTCCGCATCGTCTTTTGGGATAACGAAATTGAACAAATTACTGAAATAGAGCCAATTAGCGGAGCAAAATTGGAAGCCCGCAATGCGCTGACCATCTATCCCGCCAGCATCTTCATCACTTCGAAAGACTCTATGACACAAGCCATTGAGCACATTCGCGAAGACTTGAACCAGCAAGTGCTCTATTTCAATTCCATTGAAAAATACCAGGAGGCGAAACGTCTCGACGACCGGGTGAACTACGACATCGAAATGATGAAGGAACTGGGATACTGCACTGGCATTGAGAATTATTCGCGCTACTTCGACGGACGGAAACCAGGCGAGCGCCCCTTCTGCATCCTCGACTTCTTTCCCGACGACTTTCTGATGGTGATTGACGAAAGCCACGTCACCGTGTCGCAGCTGAACGCAATGTACGGCGGCGACCGCGCGCGCAAACAGAACCTGGTGGACTACGGCTTCCGCCTGCCCGCCGCACTCGACAACCGGCCGCTGCGATTCAGCGAGTTCGAAGCGCTGACAGGACAGACCATCTATATGAGCGCGACACCCGCGGAATATGAACTCAAGAAGTCGGGAGGGGTCATCGTGGAACAGGTAGTGCGACCGACCGGCCTGCTTGACCCAACCATCGAGGTACGGCCCGCCGAAAACCAAGTGGACGACCTGATGGAAGAAATCGAACTCACCCTGGAAAAAGGCGAGCGCGTGTTGGTGACCACGCTCACCAAGAGAATGGCGGAAGAATTGTCAACTTACCTGATTAACAGCGGTATCAAAACACAATACATTCACTCCGACGTCGATACGTTTGAACGGGTGGAAATCTTGCAGAATCTGCGTGCGGGCGCCATTGACGTGCTGGTGGGCGTGAACCTGCTGAGGGAAGGGCTCGACCTGCCAGAAGTATCGCTGGTGGCCATCCTCGATGCCGACAAGGAGGGCTTTCTCCGTTGCGAACGCTCACTCACTCAAACAGCGGGACGTGCCGCCCGCCACGTCAACGGCCGAGTCATCTTCTATGCTGATGTCATCACGAAATCAATGCAGGCCACCATTGACGAAACCGCTCGTAGGCGTGCTAAACAGCTGGCTTACAATGAGAAAAACCACATCACGCCCCAGAGTGTGAAAAAAGCAGACCTCGTGACCATCGGTGCCGACAACTTCGTGAACAGCAAATCAGATTACGCGGTAGCCAAGCACGAAGAAGCAAAGGCAGCCGAAAAAGCCGACCTCAAATACCTGAATCCCGAGCAATTGCAAAACCGGATCAAGCAATTACGCAAGCAATTGGAAAGTGCTGTGAAAGAACTCGACTTTGAAAAAGCCGCCAACCTCCGCGACCAAATCAAAGAAGCGGAAAAAATGCGCTCGGAAATTGGCGGTTAATGCTTAAAATGCCGCACGCCTGTCATCAACATCGCGAGTCCCAATTCATCGGCCTTACGGATGGCGTCCTCATCGCGGATACTGCCGCCGGGCTGCACAATGGCGGTCACGCCGTACTGAGCAGCCAGAGCCACGGTGTCGTCAAACGGGAGGAAACCATCGGAGGCGAGTACGAGGTTGTCGGTGAAGCCAGCGGCACGCGCCTGCTTGAGCGCGATTTCCGCAGAGCCCACGCGGTTCGTCTGTCCGGCACCAATGCCGATGGTGTGGTTTTCGCGCACTACCGCAATCGCATTCGACTTGACGTGCTTCACAATCTTCCAGCCGAAATTCAGGTCGGCCATTTGCGCCGCATTGGGTTTTACCGCCGTTGCGCACATTTCTTCCTTAACTTCTTCTACCTGAGCATCAAGTTGTTGCACCAATAAACCGCCATTTACACCGATGTACTGGTTGATGACGGCATCGCTTTGGGTCATATCGACTTCCATCAGGCGGAGGTTCTTTTTGGTGGAAAGAATTTCAAGCGCTTCGGGAGTGAATGCGGGCGCGATGACGATTTCAAGGAAAATCGGTTTCATTCCGGCGGCCACCTCTTTGGTGAGCGGACGGTTGACGGCCACAATGCCGCCGTAAATGCTTACTTTGTCGGCTTCGTAAGCCAATTGCCAGGCCTCTTCGATGGTTTTTCCAACGGCGGCGCCGCACGGATTCGTATGTTTGAGAACGACGCAGAAAGGTTCATCGAAGTCTCGGACCACGTTCAATGCAGCATTGGCATCTTGTATATTGTTGTAAGACAACTCTTTACCTTGCAGCTGACGGCCGAAAGCGAGTGAATACGAAACGGGCTGACGGGCAGCGTAAAAGTTAGCCGACTGGTGTGGATTTTCGCCGTAGCGCAAAGATTGCTTGAGGTCATATTCCAGAAAAAGTTTCTCGTTCAGGCCGGCCTGCTTGCGCATATAAGTTGCTATGCAGCAGTCGTATTCGGCGGTATGCGTGTAGGCCTTGGCCGACAGTTTGAGTCGGGTTTCGGGGGTGGTGTTGCCGTGTTCGCGGATTTCAGCAATCACGCGGTCGTAGTCGGCGGGGTCGCACACGATAGAGACGTTGCGCCAGTTTTTAGCGGCGCTGCGCACCATTGAAGGCCCGCCAATGTCAATATTTTCGATGGCCTCTTCAAATGTAACTTCCTCTTTCGCAATAGTTTGTCGAAATGGATAGAGGTTAACGCATACCAACTCGATGGTCTCGATGCCGTTGGCTTTGAGCGTTTCAATATGTTCCGGCAGTTCGCGGCGGGCGAGTATGCCGCCGTGCACCTTCGGGTGGAGCGTCTTCACGCGGCCATCCAAAATTTCCGGAAATCCGGTCACATCGCTGATGTTGGTGGTTTTGATGTTGTTCTTTTCCAACAGACTGCGGGTGCCGCCTGTGGCAATGATTTCCCATCCCATTTCCTGCAATGCCTGCACGAATGGAACGAGGTTGGTTTTGTCACTTACACTGATTAATGCTTTCATTTTCGGTTGGTTTTCGGTTAATGGGTTAAAGGTGGAAAGGTGGAATGGGTTAAAGGGTTAAAGTCGGTTAAAGTCGGTTAAAATCGGTTAAACGGTTAAAGTCGGTTAAAAACGGTTAAACGGTCAAACGGTTAAAATTGGTTATTTTTTAGGTTAAACGGTTAAGGATTAATGAGTTAGTATTTTAGGGGAAATTTTATGATTTTTTAAAGAAAAACAGTTGAAAATCGGGAGCTGATATCGTATATTTGCAGTGTTCATTTTTTACTTACTAAATTCATTACTATGTTTATTTACTCTTTTGAAAAATTGGATGTATGGCAAATGTCAAGAAAATTGGTGACTAATATTTATCAGTTGCTGACGAAGTTTCCAAAATCAGAACAATTCGGTTTGTGTGATCAGTTACGGCGGGCAGTTATTTCAATTCCATCGAATATCGCGGAAGGAAGTGGACGGGCTTCTGTAAAAGAACAACTTCATTTCTTGGGAATTGCGTATGGTTCTTTAATGGAAGTTTATTGTCAATTATTGGTTTCGTTGGATTTAAATTATATTGATAATGAGGATTTTACAAATACTAAAATGATGATTGATAATATTGCGATGATGATGAACAAATTACGTTCGTACAAACTGAATAGATTAAACGATTAGCCATTTTCACCAAAGTTAACCGTTTTCACGACATTAACCGTTTTCACGAGTTTCGATATCGTCGAAACATACAACTCGTGCTCGATTTTCTGTCCGATGCGGTGGACTTCGGCTGGGTCGTTGCCGTCGTAGTCGAAGGCGCGCTGGGCGATGATTCTGCCGCCGTCGAGGGTTTCGTCAACATAGTGAATGGTGATGCCGAAGACTTTCACGCCGTAGGCGACGGCGTCTTCCACGGCGTGCGCCCCTTTGAAGGCGGGCAGCAACGACGGATGGATGTTGACAATCCGTCCGCGGTAGGCATCCAGCAACACGTTGGAAACGATGCGCATATAGCCGGCCAGACAAATCCAGTCAACCTGTTTTTCTTGCAGACGGGCTACGATTTCGCGCTCGTAGTCGGCTTTCGATGGATAATCTTTCGGCGAGAATACAAATATCTCAATACCAAAGCGTTGCGCACGTTCAATAACAAGAGCGCCTGGTTTGTCACACACCATCAGCGCAATTTCGGCATCGATTCTGCCGTCGGCGCAGGCCTGTGCGAGGGCCTCGAAGTTGGTGCCAGTCCCGCTGGCGAAAATGGCTATTTTCATTCGGTTAAAAACGGTTAAAAACGGTTAAACGGTTAATGGATGTAAACTCTTTCCACGTTTCCACGTTTCGACGTTTCCACGAATTCCACGTTTTCACGTTTCGACGTTTCCACAAATTCCACGATTTCGCCAATCACAGAGGCGCGTTCGCCGTGGCTTTCGAGGATGGCGATGGCTTCGGCGGCTTGGCTGGCGGGAAGTGCGAGCACCATTCCGATGCCCATATTGAAGATGTTGAACATTTCGCGATGCGGCACTTTGCCCCACTTTTCAAGCATCTTGAAGACAGGCAGGATTTCCCAGCTGCCCTCGCGGATGTCGATTCCTTGGTCGTCGTGGAGGATGCGGGGGATGTTTTCGTCGAAGCCGCCACCGGTGATGTGGCTCACGCCGTGAACATCGCAATGGCGGATGACGTCGAGCACCGGCTTAACGTAAATGCGGGTGGGTGTAAGAAGCACGTCACCGAGCGTTTTGTCGCCGTAAGCGCGGGCGAAATCCTCGTCGCAGTCGCTCACGCGCTGGCGGTAAGCGAAGCCCTTGCGTTCCACAATCTTGCGCACCAAGCTGAAACCGTTGGAGTGGACGCCGGAAGAGGCGAT
>JAZQOJ010000097.1:0-3076 GCA_045627805.1 Bacteroidales bacterium | reverse complement strand
GCAACAATTCCGGCTTCGCCGAAAGCTGCTGCACCGCACGGTTCATCGCCGCAATCGACGCATTCAGAATATTGATCTCGTCAATTTCCTTTTCCGAAACGAAACATACGGCATAGGCAACGGCGTCGCGCTCAATCTGAGCTCGAAGCAGTTCGCGCTTTTTCTTCGTCAACTGCTTCGAATCGTTAATCATATCATTCTGATAATCAGGAGGAAGTATAACGGCCGCAGCCACCACGGGCCCCGCAAGACATCCGCGCCCGGCCTCGTCGCAGCCGCACTCCACCAACTGCGCGCCTTCAGAATAGTGCAACCTGAGCATCCAAGCAGAATTTAGTGCAGGTCGGCACCGATGAGGTGCATAAACTCCTGACGCGTGTTCCACTGCTTGAGGAAAGCACCCGTGAACTCCGACGTCGTGGTCACGGAATTCTGTTTCTGAATGCCGCGCATCGACATACAAAGGTGCTGGGCCTCAATCACAACGGCCACGCCCAGCGGATGCAGGACCTCCTCAATGCAGTCCTTGATCTGGGTGGTCAGGCGTTCCTGCAACTGCAAGCGTCGCGAGTAGGCCTCCACCACGCGGGGAATCTTGCTCAGCCCCACTACCGTTCCGTTGGGGATGTAGCCCACGTGCGCCTTGCCAAAGAACGGCAGCAGATGATGCTCGCACAGCGAGTAGATCTCGATGTCCTTCACCACCACAATCTGCCTGTAATCCTCCTTAAACAGAGCGCTTTCCAGAATCGCTTTGGGATCCATATCGTAGCCGTGCGTCAGAAACTGCATCGCCTTGGCCGCACGCTCCGGCGTCTTCACCAAGCCCTCGCGGCCGGGATCCTCGTTGATGTCAACCAAGATGCCGTGGTACATCTTCTTTAAATGTTCGATTTTCTCCAAATCGTATATTTCCTGTTTCTCGTATCTTTTCATTGCTAAAATATTCAATCAAATTAAAAAAGCGTTGAACCTGCGCTCGTTGCCGATAGTGGTGGCCGCACCGTGTCCCGGATAAACCGTGGTGTCGTCGGGGAGCGAAAGCAACTTCGCGCGAATGCTCTCCAACAGTTCGTTCGGGTCGCCGGTAGGCAGGTCGGAGCGGCCCACGCTGTTCTCAAACAGCACATCGCCCACAAAAACCGCCTTGTCGGCGGCACTGTACAGCGAGATGCTGCCCGCGCAGTGTCCCGGCGTTTCCAGCACAAGCAGCGACTGGTTTCCGAAAGTGATCGTGTCGCCGTCCGTCACGAACTGGTCGGGATTCGGGAACAGGTCCTGCGCCACCGGAATCCCAAAGGCGATACAGTACGCGTACGCCCTTTCATAAACCTTCATTCCCTCCTTTTGCGCCAACAACGGCGCGCCGAACTTCAGTTTGCACGCGTTGTTGCCCAAAACGTGGTCCACGTGCGGATGCGTATTGACAATGAATTTCACCGACAAGTTCTGCTTCTCAACAAACGCCTCCAGTTCCGCAACTTCCTGCTCCGAACTCATACCGGGGTCAACCACGATGGCTTCGCCCGTTTCATCGTACAAAACGAACGTATTGACCTGCAATGGGTTAAAATTAAAAATCCGTATTTCCATCCTGAAAGAAAATATTAGAAGGGCTTGGCGTATTCCTCATTCAGTTCGGTATAAACCTTCACTTTTTTACCGTTAGAGAACTCAACGCTGTACATCACTTTGCCATTGGCGTCCCAGTAGGTCCACTTGCCGTCCTTCATACGGTTTTTGTAGGAGCCCTCCATCTGTTTTTTGCCGGTGGGGTAATATTCCACGAAGCGGCCCGTGGCGGCATCCTCAACGAAATTCTGCTCGCGGATTTTCACTTCGCGCTCGTTATAGTAGGCCCAGAGACCATTCTTCTTCCCGTTCACGTACTTGCCTTCCTCGGTCTTCTGGCCGTTGTCGGCATACTCCACCCAGTTGCCGTGCTTTTCGCCCTTGCTGTAAAAGCCGGTGGAATGTTTCTTGCCGTTGGCGTTCCAATATTTGTAAACCCCGTCGCGCACATTGTCGTTGTATTCGCTCTCGTATTTCTTCGTGCCGTCGTCGTAAAAGCCCTCCCACAGTCCGCACATCTGTCCGGCCTTGAAGAAGCCCTGGTCTTTCACCACGCCCGACTCGAACCACTGCACCCACTTGCCGTCCTCCTTGTTCATATTGAAGGAGCCCTCGCGCTGTTTCTCACCGCTCTCGTACCAGGCGGTCCACACGCCGGTGCGCATTCCGTTGCGAAACTGGCCTTTCTTCCACACCTTGCCGTTCTCGTAGTAATAGGTCCACGGGCCGTTCTGGAGCCCGCCACGGAACTCGCCCTTGCTGCCCAGCGAGCCGTCCTCGTTGTAGAACTTCCACTCCCCTTCCTGCAAGTCGTCGGTAGAGTTGCCCTCCATCTCCAACTGTCCGTTCGCACGCCACCACTGGGCAAATCCGTTCAATTTTCCGTCCTGGTAGTCGCCTTCAAACGATTTCTGTCCGCCAATGTAGTATTCGATGACATTGCCCTGCAACTGGTCGGCTTCGTAATGGCAGGTGCGGAAAAGATCGCCGTCCTGGTAGTAGAACTTCCAGTCGCCCTGGCGCAAGCCGTTCTTGAAAGTGCCCACCGACTCGACCTTCCCGGTGGAATACCAGCTTTTGAACGGTCCGTCCACGGCCTGATATTCCTGCGAGAGCTGCCCGTTCTCGTACCAGGCCTTCCAGAGTCCCACCTTCTGTCCGTCGCGGAAGTCGCCCTCCGCACTCACCCGGCCGCCCTGATGATAATAGGTCCAGTGCCCCGTGGGAACGGAATCGTTGGCGAGACCGACCGACTTGAGCTGCCCCGACGGCCAATAGGTCTTGAGCGTATCTTGCGCTGAAACTGCGCTAACTATCAGTATTGCAGAGAGAAACGTGAAAACTTGCTTCATAAGTCCTGATTTTGAAAACGGCTGCAAATTTACAAAAAAAACAGAATTATCCCATTTAGTCTTGTTGATTTATACGCTGAAAATTCAGGATCTTCCGATAATGGGAATTGTGAGACGTGGAAACGGTTAACGTCGGTTAAACGGTTAATTTG
>JAZQOJ010000096.1:0-37677 GCA_045627805.1 Bacteroidales bacterium | reverse complement strand
CACGACACGCACTGGTCGCTGAAAACTGCGAAATATGTAGCAGAAGAGTTGAAGAGGCGGATTGAGGACCAATAAAAGATTACTGGTAAACAATTCCCAAAAGAAAAAGGCCTCGAATCTTTCGGATTCAAGGCCTTTTGTTTGGTGCCCGGGACAAGACTCGAACTTGCACGTCTCTCAACACTCGCACCTGAAACGAGCGCGTCTACCATTCCGCCACCCGGGCTTACATTATTTCAAAGAGTCGATCAGCTTCACCAAGTCGGGTTTGCGTTGCAAACCGACGAGGGTTTCCACCAATTCGCCATTTTTCAAGAACACCAACATCGGGATATTGCGGACGCCGAACTTCATTGCCAGATCGTTATCCTCTTCCGTGTTGCATTTGCCAATCACCACCTGATCTTTGTATTCCTCGGCGAGCTCGTCCATAATGGGAGAGAGTGCGCGGCACGGACCACACCAAGTAGCCCAAAAATCAATAATCACCAATTTATCGGTGTTGCTAATTTCTTCAAAATTTGCACTGGTAATATCCATTGTGATTGCTTGGTTTGAAAAAGTGTGCAAAAATACAATTTTTTTTAATACGAGGCGTGCTGTTGAGATTTTTTTTTGCAGAGAAATTCTTCTGGTGTTATTCTGCGTAATAATCGAAACGCAAATGCTTCACTGTCAATCCTTTATTAATCAGCTGGCGCAATGATTCTATCCCGATTTCGAGATGTTGTCGGGCGAAACGCGCGGTCACCATCTTGTCGGAGGCCTCGGTCTTGATACCATCGGGGAGGGTGGGTTGGTCGGAAACCATCAACAGAGCGCCGGTTGGGATGCGGTTGAAAAAGCCGACGGAGAAGAGCGTTGCCGTTTCCATATCGACGGCGGTGGTACGGATTTTCTTGAGGTAGTCTTTGAAGTCGGTGTCGTGTTCCCAGACGCGGCGGTTGGTGGTATAGACGGTACCGGTCCAGTACTCGCGGCCGAAGTCGCGGATTGTAGAGGAGATGGCCTTTTGGAGGTTGAATGCGGGCAGGGCGGGCACCTCGGGCGGGAAATAGTCGTTGGAAGTACCTTCCCCGCGGATGGCCGCGATGGGCAGAATCAGCTCGCCCAAGCCGATGTACGACTTCAAGCTGCCCGTTTTTCCCAAAAAGAGCACTGCCTTCGGCATCACAGCTGTCAGCAGGTCCATAATCGTGGCCGCCATCGGGCTACCCATCTGGAAGTTGACGATGGAGATGTCGTCTTTGGTTGCGGTCTGCATCGGGCGGTCTAAGCCGTGAACCTCCGTCTGCATCATTTCCGCAAAAAGTGTCACATAATCCTTGAAGTTTGTGAGAATCACGTATTTTCCGAAATCCTTCAGCGGAACGCCGGTGTACCGCGGCAACCAGTTTTCTACGATTTCCTGCTTCGTTTTCATCCTAAAAAATTTAGATGCAAAATTACGAATTTTAAGAAAAACTCCAGCGATTTGCCGTTTTTTTTGTACCTTTGCACGTTTTTACATATTTATTATGGACATTCTAATTCCCAACGAACCTGCCTTAGCGGATGCCGCCCAACAACTCCTGACCGAATTTCCCGACGACCGAGTATTCTGTTTTTATGGCGAAATGGGGGCCGGCAAAACCACTTTCATCAAAGAGTTATGCCGCTGCCTGAACGTGCTGGACACCACCTCAAGTCCCACTTTTGCCATTGTGAATGAATATGTTACGGAAAACGATGCGCCCGTCTATCACTTTGATTTCTATCGGATTGAAAAAGTGGAGGATGCCTACCAGATTGGGGCCGACGACTACTTTTCCAGCGGCGAATATTGTTTTGCCGAATGGCCGGAGAATGTGCCCGAAATCATCCGACCCGACTTTGTAAAAGTTGAAATCCGCGTTCAAGCCGACGGCACACGCCGCATTACCACGCACAAAGACTTGTAAACACAATGGATGCCTCTTTTGAATTGAACCCCCAGCGAGAAGAAGTTGGCCAGTCAACGGCACAACGGAATTTCTCTGTCGGCTTTTTGAAAGGCAATTCGCTGACTTCCCCAAAGAACGTGGTAGTACTTCCCTACGCTGTGGAAACTTTGGTAGAGAACCACGTTCCTGTCTTCACGGAGCGGAAGCTGGGTGAAAAAGCTGGCTTTTCCGACCTTGACTATGCCGATTCGGGCGCTGAAATCGAAGATAATGCAGTTGAAATCTGCAAAAAAGTCGATATTCTCGTCAGTCTGGCACCCTTTTCCGACGAAGAGGTGGACGCAATGAAAAAACAGCAAATCATCATTTCTCCCTTTTCCGATGCAGATGCCACCACCCGCTATTTTGAGAAGCTGAAAGCGAAGGGAATCACTGCGTTATCGTTCCGTTTTGTAAAAACCGAGAACGGAAACGAGCAGTTGGAGACGATCCTTCACCAGCCCGAAGGCAACATCGCTGCCAGCGCCTACCTCAGCGACTTCCTGCTATCGCTCATCTTCCCGCTCATTCTCAACAGCAACATCCGCTATGCCGTGCAAACCAATCCCTTACTTTTAAAGGCAATCTATTGCTACAAAGGCATTTTGGCCAACAAAATCATCGGGGAAAACCTGAATTTGCCGTGGAAAGACCTGCTCCTACTCTGCTGGGACTGGAACTGAGAAGCCGAGAAAAGGATGAAGCAGTTAACTTTTCATTCAAGTTTCGCAAGTTAACAAAATGATTATAAAAGACTTATGTCACAATGAAAAACCTCCATATCTTCGTTCTAATTTGCGTCCTGCTCGGTAGCTCGTTCGCTCAGACGCCGATTGTTTTCAACGGTGCATCGTTGGAACCCTATATGGATCAGCAAGTTATATTCAATCAGACGCTGTATGTGTGCGGGCGAAGCGGCAACCAGTACGGCGGCAATCTTTATTTGTCGTACGAGCGGCTGCGCCAGCCAGAAGAGGTAGCGATTGAAGGAACCGACGCCTTCGATTCCGCGCGGTTGAAATGCGAAAACGGCATCCTATCTGCTTATTGTCCAGGACATTATTTCGACAATGTGCGCACTGGTTCCACCATTACCAATATGGTGGCGACTGTGGCGGGCGACCATTTTGTGCGACTTTACGAAACGCCGTCCATCAGCCAAAATCCACGCCCCACCCAGCGCCCCGACGTGGGCAATGCCTCCCTCATCGTGTGTGGCGCCAATCTCCAATACTATTGTCCCGACTGGAATGGAACATTGGGAGCAGGAAGCGATGAAGAATTTGATTTGCAACATCTTAAAACAACGAAGGCACTCCTCAACATTGACGCCGACATCTACGCTCTGACCGAGTTACAGCAAGGGCCCATCGGTCTGGAAATGCTTGTCAATGCGATGAATGCAGCCACCGCACCCGGCCGCTACGCCTACGTGAACGATGACGACTCCATCACTTGCAAGTACATCAAGGTGGGCTTCATTTACCGCACCGACAAAGTGCGACCGGCGCTGATTTTAGGTCATCCCTACGCCCCCAAATCGTCCGTTTATCTGAACCAGATCAACGATCTGCGCCGCGAAGAGGTGCAGGCATTCGATGAAATCTCCACTGGTGAACGATTCATCCTGTGTATGAACCATTTCAAGTCGAAATCGGGCGGTGACACCACCAATCATTACTACAACGCCGACCGCGTTGAGAATGCGGATTATCTTATCCATTTTCTTAATAATGAGCTACTTAATGATTATTATGAAGATGCCGACATTCTCATAATGGGCGATTTGAACTGTTCCACGATGGAAGAGCCCATCCGCGTTTTGGAGGCGGCGGGCTACGAGAACCAGCTCACGAGATTTTCGCCCGATGAATACAGCTACACCTTTAGCAATCAAGTGCAATACCTCGACCACGCCCTCGCATCTCCCTCATTATCAGCGCAAATCACGGGAGTCGCGCCCTACCACATCAACGCCGACGAGTCGTATTTGCTGCATTACAATTACAGCGACGACACGTCGATGTACCGCTACTCCGACCACGACCCCATCATCGTGGGGCTGCATCTGCAAACAGCCGAAGAGGCGCCAGAACGGCACGACATCCGTTACTTTGAAAGTATGGACTCAACATTTGGTAGCATACTGGCAATCAGCGAAATAGGCGACGACTTCTGGTTTCATTACGCCAATTACCATTGCGCTTATATCAATGGCGTGAACGCTGGAGCGAACCGCGACTGGCTGGTGCTGCCCACTTTCGACCTATCGGAAATGGATTCCGCCGTTCTCCGATTCACACACACTTTCGGATATGGTTCCGAAAATTCCTGGGGACAGCATTGCAAATTATTGATTTCCAAAAATTACGATGGTGATTTGCACACTGCCAATTGGTCACAACTCTCCATTCCCAATATGCCCACGCACAACTGGGAATGGCAAGACAACGAGATTCTGCTGCCCGCAAGTTTCCAGGGAAATCCGCACGTTACACTCGCTTTCAAATACGAGGTGCTGGCTTCCAGCGACATTCCTGGCTGGGAATTGAAAAACATCGCGTTCAATGCTAACTATCAAGAATTTACGATTGATGGCGGGAGTGGAATCGAGGATAATCCGGCAAACACATTCACCTTCGCCGTTCACGCTGAAAACGGGAAAATCGTGATAGAATGTCCTGCCGCCACCATAATGGAAGTATTTGACATTCAAGGGCGAAGCATACTTCGTGAATATGGGACGAGTTGCGTTGCACGCGTGAAAACCGGTTTGTATGTGGTGCGCTGCGGAGGCGTTTCAAAAAAAATTATGGTGCAATAGGATGGCAAGCATTTACGTACATTTTCCGTTTTGCAAACGCAAGTGTCTGTACTGCAGCTTTTATTCGGTTGCCAATTTGCAATTGAAATCCGATTTTCTGAATGCGCTTTGCACCGAAATCGAACTCACTCAGCATTTTTTTGCAGAAAAAAAATTGCGCACACTCTATTTTGGCGGTGGAACGCCATCGCTTTTTGCGCCAGAAGAATTGGAAAAGGTCATCGGGCAAATTCACAAATTTTATGATTTTGCAGATGACTTGGAATTCACGATGGAAGCGAATCCGGAGCAATTGACAAAAGACTACCTTTACAATCTGAAATCATTAGGAATCAACAGATTAAGTATTGGCATACAATCTTTTGACGACCAGATTCTACAACTTTTGCGAAGGAGGCACACCGCGGAGGAAGCGCATACCGCAGTGGAAAATGCGGCGGCGGCGGGATTCCACAACCTCTCCATTGACCTGATTTACGACATCGCTTTCCGCACGAAAGAGATGTGGCGGCAGGATTTGCAAACTGCGCTGCGGCTTCCCATACAACACCTTTCCGCCTACTCGCTCACCGTAGAAGAGAACACTTTATTAGCAAAACAAATTGCTGACGGACAGCATTTTACACCCAACGATGCCGACACGGAACGCGACTATGCTCTTTTGGTTGAAATGACGCAGAAAGCAGGATTCGAGCAATATGAAATCTCAAATTTCGCTAAAAACGGAGCCATCTCGCGGCACAATTTCACCTATTGGACAGGCGATCCCTACCTCGGACTGGGACCTGCCGCCCATTCGTTCCAGACACCCGTAAGAAGTTGGAATATCGCCGATATCAAGCAGTATATCAATGCGATGCAGCAAAAAAAGCCCATCATTGAGCAAGAAATTCTGACAGATGAAATGCGGTACGACGAATATGTGCTACTCCGGCTACGGACAAAGCAAGGAATTGATTTTCAAGAAATTGAGAATCAATTTGGACTTTTCAAACTACAATATTTGAAAAAGCAGTTAAAAAAAGTGAATCCTGCGCACTACGAAGTGAAAGGGAGCCGAATGGTGCTGACTTATCAGGGACGACTTTTTGCCGATGCAGTGGCTGCGGAACTTTTCAGCGACAATTAGTCGGCGGGTTGCTCGCTCACAAACCCTTGCGCCTGCAATTCCACTTGCACATTATCGTTGGTAATGAGGTAACGGCCGCCGTGCGGTTCGGTCATATATCCTATAACCGACACATTCTCAATCGTTTTCACTTTTTCGTAATCGCTCTGCTGGATGGTGAAAAGCAACTCGTAATCTTCGCCGCCGTTGTATGCTGCGGTGGCTGCCACGATTTTCATTCCGCGCAAAGTGTCGAAAGTAAGCTGGTCGATGGGCGTTTTGTTTTCAAAAACCGTGCAGCCCAGTTCCGACTGGTCGCAAATGTGGAAAAGTGCGGTAGCCAGTCCATCGCTCACCAGTGCCATACTGGTCGGGAGGACCTCTTTTTCGCGCAATGCCTTGACGATATCCACTCTGGGTTCCGGTTTCAGCTGGCGTTCAAGCAGATAGTCGTACTGTTCCAACTCGGGCTGCGCGTTGTGAGTGGCTTCAAAAATCTCTTTTTCGCGCTGAAGGATCAGCAAGCCCGCATAAGCCGCGCCGAAATCACCGCTCACGCAGATGAGCTCATTCTCCTTCGCACCCGTGCGACGCACAATGCGGTCGGGTTCAACAGCACCTACCGCGGTCACGCCAATCGCCAAACCAATCACTGACGATGTGACATCAAGTCCCGCCAAATCAAGTTTATAGTTGTGGCAGCAGGCCTTAATGCCCGTCATCAGTTCGTTGACCGCCTCAATAGAGAAGCGATTTGAAACAGCAATGTTAACCGAAACCTGGCGCGGGGTGGCGTTCATTGCCAGAATGTCGGAAATGGCAATGCCAACGCACTTGTAGCCAAGATGTTTCAGTGGGAAATAGGTCAGATCGAAATGCACGCGCTCCAGAAAGAGTTTGGAAGCGAAAACGGTTTGCAGATTGCCAAAATCGGCGGTGGCCGCATCGTCGCGAATCCCAGAGGTAGTGGTCACTTCGCTCAGCTCTGCTCCTTCTGCTAACTTATTGATTAAATTAAACTTGCCCAATTTTGAGATTTCGTTTCTCGTCATTTCTTCTGCCATAAATGTGATGATTTGTATTCGTGAGAAATAATTTGCAAAGATAGGGATTTTCTATGATTTTTTGAAAGAAGCGAAAAGGAATAAGAACATTCCTCAAAAAATAGTATCTTTGCGAACAAAATCAGGACAATGAAAAAGAAAATTTTCAACTTCATACTCAAGCTTTTAGGATTCAAAATTGACACTGTTAACATTCCACCGGAGATAAAAAAATGCGTGCTTTTGTTTGCGCCGCACACCAGCTACTGCGACTTCGTGATTGGGGCGATGGCCATTTACGTGATGGGCTTCAAGGCGACATTGCTCATCAAGAAGGAGGCGTTTTTCTGGCCTTTGGGGAAATTGCTACGCAAAGCGGGCGGTATGCCGATTGACCGGAAGCACGTGAAAAAGTTCCCCATTTATGCGGCCAATTTCATCAAAGAGCAGGAAGAATGCGCTTTCCTTATTTCTCCAGAAGGACACCGGAAACTCTCGGTTCCGTGGAAAAGAGGTTTCTATTTTATTGCAATGGAAGCGGGAGTGCCGATTGTGCCGGGCTATTTAGATTTCCGCAGCAAACGAGGCGGCGTGCTCCCAGCATTCTATCCCACAGGCGATTACGAAAACGACCTCGCCGAGTTGGAAAAGAATTACTACGGAATGTACGGATACAACAAGGGGCAGTTCAACTTGGAGGATAAGCCCTACGCCTGGCCCGACTGGCTAAAGTAACGCCTAATTCTTAAGCACTTTATATCCAATCAAGCGGTCGTAAGAAGTTCCTTCTTCCTGTAAATAAAGCAGGACGTAATATTCGTTTTGCGTTTCCCAATGGGTGCCTTCAATGTACGTTTCATCAATGTTGGAAGTTCCGTCCTTTACAAAAACGTATTGGTAATTGTAATATCCTTGCTTGAGCAAAATAATTGATTCCCAAGCATCTAAAGCGGGAACATAATACAATTCCGCTTCGGGGAGAAGCCGCCAATCGGTCAGCTCACCAAAAACATATGCGCGACCATTCTCCATCGGATATTCGCTTTTCAACGTGAAATGCGTCTGCACATAATCCTCGCGGTTCTCGCCCTCAAAATCCTCGTTCTTGTAATAGCATTTTCCCATCAGCGTGGAACCCGAAACGTACGGACCGTAAGGCCGAGCCAAATCTTCCAACAGGTAGGCCTGATTCTGCTTATTCCTATAATCAATTGACACAATGTGAGTTCCATTATATTTCAAACTCTTTGTATCAAATACGCGGAACTCCGACCCTCCATCAAAAGCATTGCTATTGTCATCGTAATCGAAACTGTACTCGCCTGGTTTTCCCGCACGATAGCGCAAGCCCGTCACCGCCTTGTCCCAACGGCCATTTTGCAAAATGGTGGCGTGAAGATATTGCGCAGGATTGCGAATGTTCCAGCCTCCCGTCTGAGCCACAAAGTCAACTTCCTGCTTGCGATACATCTCACTCACGTCGGAGGCGCGCTGCACTTCTCCCTCTATCGACGCCTGGCTCGGCTCAATCACCACGAAACGCCGCGTGAGCACTGGCTGGTCGGGCGTGTCATCATAGACATATAATATATAATTGCCGGAACGCGTGATGCGCATCATCTCTCCAGGAAAAGTGAGCGAATGGTGAACGTAGGAAGTGATGGTGTTGAAAGAATAGCTGTATTCTGTGAACTCATCCTCCATAAAGCCATCCAAATACTCGATTTGATTCATCCCATCGGGCTTCCAATCGTGCGTGCAATGAATGAATGTGTACTTCAAATAACGGCTCTCTCCTTCCAAATCATCAAACGAAAGCGTCAGCCGTTCTGCACTATTCAAAGTAATAATCGGAAAACCGAAAGAATATTCCGACGGACGGAGTTGCACACTTTTCAATCCATCAACATAAACCATATTGGTCAATGAGATACTACTAAAATCTTGAGCATTAAGCAAATAGCTTAAAACACAAAAGAAGAAAGCGAGGAAACGGGATTTCTTATTCATAACTTTCAGTTGAACGATGCAAAATCAATTATCAAGACGCAAATATACATTTTTTTAGAGAAAAAAAATAACCGTCTCATCGTTCACGCGTTTAAGCGAAAAATCATATCTTTGCAGTCTGAACACAACCTCCCTCACAATGACGACAAGCGAACAAAATTCCGCACTCATCCACAAAATCCTGAAAAAACATTGGGGCTACGACCAGTTTCGCCCGCTGCAAGAAGACATCATTCTCTCCGTTATGGAAAACCGCGACACAATGGCGCTACTGCCCACAGGCGGAGGGAAGTCCATCTGCTTTCAGGTTCCAGCGATGGCGAAAGAGGGATTGTGCATCGTGGTTTCACCGCTCATCGCACTGATGAAAGATCAGGTAATGAACCTGCGAAAAAAGGGAATCAAAGCCGCAGCGCTTTTCTCTGGAATGTCGCACAAGGAGATTATGAATACCATTGACAACTCCCTGTTTGACAAGGAGTTGAAATTTCTATATGTGTCACCGGAGCGATTGAAAACCGATCTTTTCCGGACGAATTTACAGCGGATGAAAGTGGCGATGATTGCGGTTGACGAGGCGCACTGCATTTCGCAATGGGGCTATGATTTCCGACCGCCGTACTTGGAAATTGCGGAAATCCGACAATTTTTCCCGACGGCACCCGTGCTGGCGCTCACGGCCACTGCGACGCCTGAAGTAGTAAAAGACATCCAAGAAAAGTTGAAATTCAAGAAAGAGAATGTCTTTCAAAAAAGTTTCAAGCGAGACAATTTAACCTATTTCGTTGTTAAAGAACAAGATAAGAATGGAAGAATGCTCCGCATCATCCAACGCTACCCTGGCACGGGGATCGTGTATGTGCGAAACCGGCGCAAGACGCAGGAGACAGCGGAGTTTCTGCGGCGAAACGGCATCAGCGCCGACTTCTACCACGCTGGGCTCGACAGCGCTGAACGCGACCGAAAACAGCAGGAATGGATGGATGGGAAAACGCGTATCATCGTATCAACCAACGCTTTCGGAATGGGCATCGACAAGCCCGATGTCCGTTTTGTGATTCACATCGACATTCCCGACACACTGGAGGGCTATTTTCAGGAGGCGGGACGCGGTGGCCGCGACCTGAAACCATCGGTGGCGATAATGCTCTACGATGACAGCGACCTGCGCGAACTGCGGCGCAATTTCCAGCTAACCTTCCCGCCAATGGAATTCATCGAAATGGTTTACAACAAGTTGTGCAGCCATTTTCAAATCGCCGTTGGTAGCGGGCAAGACCTCTCCTTTCCCATCGACGTGGGCGAATTCGCGGTAAGCCAAAAACTCAATCCGTTGGAAGTTTACAACGCCATCAAACTGATTGAAAAAACGGGCTACCTCGCTTTGGACGATGAACGCTACGAACCCGCTCGGCTGATGTTCCTGCTAACACGGGAGGATTTCGACCTTTACAGAACAAACGCCAACTACTTGCAGGAAGAGGAATTCATCAAGCTGCTGCTTCGCTCGTACAGCGGCGTTTTTTCCAACTATGTGATCATCAACGAGAAAGAAATTGCCAAACGAGCCGGAATTTCCATACAAC
This sequence comes from Bacteroidales bacterium, assembly GCA_045627805.1. GTDB lineage: Bacteria > Bacteroidota > Bacteroidia > Bacteroidales > WCHB1-69 > UBA1756. The sequence goes on along the minus strand of JAZQOJ010000096.1, from coordinate 27,145 downwards.
AAGTCATTGCAAAACTACATCGGCTCAAAGAACTGGGATTCATCGACTACCAATCCGCCACTTCCCTGCCTCACCTTCATTTCATTTACGACAGAATTGAGGCGAAATACCTGTTTTTTGACCCCGCTTTTTACAAAAAAAGGAAAGAAGTGGCCGAAAAACGCCTGAAATCGGTCGAAAAATATGTACTTTGCGACTCAATTTGCAGAAGCCAGCAGCTGTTGGCCTATTTTGGCGAAACCAATAGCACACCCTGCGGCGACTGCGACATCTGCCGAACCAAACAGCAAAAACAACTGAGACAAAAAGATTTCAACGAAATTGCCAATGCCATCATCAACTGTGGCGCCGACATTGACGATGTGAAGCAAATTGTTACAAAATTGGGTGCGAGATTTGAGGAAGATGACATTGTGAACGTAATGCGATGGCTTATCGACAATCAGAAACTGCAAAAAAAATAATAAACGCAGCATACTTTCGTTTTAATGAATCAAAATCATACGACGATGAAAAAAATCATAGGCATACTCTTCTTTGCAATATTCAGTTTATCAATACTTTACGCACAGCCAGCAGGTTATGCGAAATTGTCGGAAAACGATGCAGCGGCAGTAGTGAAAGCCATCAACGCATTTTCTTCCAAAGTGACGACCCTCAAAGTGGACTTCAAACAGGAGAAAACTTCCAAAGCATTTACCGACAAAGTGGTTTCACAAGGGAAAATGTCGTACAAAAAGAGCAATTTTTTGCGCTGGAGCTACACAAGTCCCACCGCATATTCCATCATTTTAAATGAAAAAGGCGCATTTTTAAAGAATGCGAAGGGGAGCACGAAAAACAAAGCGCTGGGCGAATTGGGAGGACTTATCGCACGCACCATCAGCGGCGACGGCCTTACGCAAAACAAGGATTTCAAAATCACTTTTTACAAAAACAAAGACATTGTGGCATTTATGCAGCCCACCAATAAAAGACTGCAAGGAATGTATAAATCCATCGAAGTCTATCTGAATCCGAAAAAATTCAACGCCACGAAAGTGAAGCTCAATGAGAAAAATGGCGATGTGACGATCATCACCTTCACGAGGCACCAAACCAACGTCACGTTTCCAGCCAACGAATTCAAAGAATAAATCAGATAATATTGATTTTCAGTTTTTTAAAGGCAGCTGCTATGAGTAAGGAGCCAGCCATTGTAATGGTCAGCGCCAGCCACGGCAGAAGCCAGGAATTGACCACTGCGGGCAGCGGAGTTTTGTAATAAAGCCATTGCAGAAAAAACATATGGAAAACGTAAACTCCGTAACAAACGCTGTTCGACCACAGTAGCCAGGGTTTGGGCAGGTAATCGGGATTGCGCTTCAAAAAGTCCATAACGATGCAGTACAGTGCGGCAATTCCACAACAAATATGCCCCCACCTCATTATCCTGATTGCCCAGAGCGACCAATGTGCGGGAATCGCAACTTTCAAGCGCAATAGCAACAATCCCACATACAATATGAAAAGGACACCTGCCGCCATCCGAAGATTTAGTTGAGGCAGGATTTTGGACGCATAGCACCTCAGCACATATCCAGCATAAAAATAGAAAAAGAAATGGTTCACCTGGCTCATCCCGAAATAAAGTTTGGGATTGGGAAACATTGATAGCACAGCCAAAGCGACGAACAAGGCGGCGGCCAGCCACGGGCGCTGCTCAGGACGCACCCAGCGCGCCACCAGCCACATCACCAAAAAATTCCAGAACAGCATTGGCAGAAACCACAAATGGCTCACGCCGCCAATAAGACGGTAACACATTGATTTCCAATGCCAAGTGCCGTCATATCGGAACAGCATCCAGAAGCACAAGCCAAAAATGACGCAAGGAATGAGCAATCGCTTGACTTTTTTCCAGACAAAAGGCCAAAACAGCTGGTCTTTTTTCCGCTCAACAAACTGATACGCCATCACATAGCCGCCCACAAAAGCGATACACTCAATACGGAATCCGCTGATAAATTTGCCCAGCCACCAATAAACTTTGAGGGATTCGACTCCCGACGGAGCCGTCCAACCGCCCGTAAAAACGCACAAACAATGATAGACCACCAATAAAAAAATGATTAGCGGGCGAATGATTGTGATTTCGTAAAGAAGTTTGTTGCTCATTCAATGAAAGAAATTTTCAGGAATGCGAGTAAAGAAAAATGAAAAGGGAATCGCCCGACAGCGACTCCCTTCATACTTATAATCAAGTGATTAGTGATGATGACCGCAGCCACCGCAACCGCCACCGCAGCCGCTATGGCTTTCGGTTTTCTTTTCCTGGCGGCAGCAGGCGGGGATTTTAGCGCGCGCCTCGGCATTCGCCTTCACATTGTCGGCATCATAGCCAATCATACTGACCGACTGGCGCAATTTGTCAGCGGAAGTCTTTTTCGTATCATAAGTGATCGTCAGCTTGGCCGTTTTCACGTCGTAGCTGCATTCCTTCACGCCTGCCCACTGAGGCACGTTGTCCATCATTCTTTTCTTGCATTGTTCGCACACTCCATTGGTTTGAATGGTGACTGTCTGAATGGATTTCTGCTGCTGTGCGAATGCAGTGAAACACAAGACAATCAATAAGATAAGTGTTGAAAGTTTCTTCATTTTGATGTAAATATTTTTTTACTAATTTGAGCAACAAAATTACATAAAATTCGTATAAAAAGCGGGCTGAAAAATGCGATTGGATGTATTTTTATGAATTTTTATGATTAAAATAGCATTAACAGGCGGCATTGGAACTGGTAAAACCTTCATATCCAAAAGGTTTTTGCAGAATGGGATTCCCGTTTTCTATGCCGATGAAGAGGCCAAGAAACTGTATTCAGATGAAAAAGTGCTGGCCGCCCTTCGTGAAATATTTGGCGACTCCATTTTCCACGAAGGGAAACTGATTTTCAGCAAGTTAGCCAGCATCGTATTTGAAAATGATGCCGAAATGAAAAAATTAGAAGCGATCATCCACCCAAGAGTAATGGAGGAATTCTCGAAGTGGACATCGCAGCAAAAGAGCGAAGAAGTGATGATGGAATCGGCCATTGTTTTTGAGGCCCATCTGGAAAAATATTTCGATAAAGTATTCGTAGTCAACGCCTCGCTGCCCGTCCGTATGGCACGCATCCGGCGTCGCAATCCGGAAATGAGTGACGAAGAAATTATGGCGCGTATCAATAGGCAAATTCCGCAAGAGGTCAAATGCGAACGCGCAGATTTGGTCATTGAACACGACATTGACATTTAGAAAGAGTTTACAACAAAATGACTAACAACAACTTACAGAAATTTTCAAAATATCGTGTCTTAGTAGTCGGCGATGTAATGATTGACGCCTATCTGGAAGGCAGTGTGGGCCGAATTTCGCCAGAAGCACCCGTTCCCATCGTGGATGTTCAAAAACGATACTATCGGCTCGGAGGTGCGGCAAACGTAGCATTAAACTTACAATCACTTGGAGCACAAGCAATTATATGTTCAATCATTGGCAATGACGAGAAGGCACATCTCTTTGAGCAACTGATGGAGGAGCAACACCTCAGCACGCAAGCTCTGATTCATTCGCAAGAACGCAAAACCACCATCAAATACCGGATCATCGGCAATTCACGTCAAATGTTGCGAATTGATGAGGAAGATTTGCAGTATTTAGACGAAAATGAATCTACGCAATTGCTCTCTTCTATTTCAGATATCATTGATAATCAACTAATTAACGCCATTATTTTAGAAGATTACGACAAAGGTGTTTTATCTGAAGAAGTGATTCAAAAGATTGTTGCGAAGGCACAAGCGCACAATATCATTGTAACTGTTGATCCGAAGAAGCGCAACTTCCAATATTATCAAGGAGTTACATTGTTCAAACCGAATTTGAAAGAACTACGCGAAGGGATTAAGTTGCAAAAAAGCGAACTGACGTTAAGCGAGATTGAGGAGGCAATGCGCAACTTTGCGAAAATCAATAACATAGAATACCTTTTCACCACGTTATCTGAACGCGGTGTTGCCTTATATCACAAGCAGACAGACCGATTCTACCATCAGCCGGCCTATCTTCGCAAGATCAGCGACGTTTCGGGAGCGGGCGACACCGTCATAGCGGTAGCCACATTGTGCTTATTATCAGAATATTCGCCCATTGAAGTTGCACAGATATCGAATCTGGCAGGCGGGATTGTTTGCGAATATGCTGGCGTTACGCCCATCCCAGTGCGACAACTGGAAAGCGAAATGGAGCGCAACCATATATTATAATATAGTATGAAAAAGATTGCCAATTTTGGGCGTGCTCACAGTGAAGTAGTTACGTTGAAACAATTTCCTAAATCAGCGTGGGGAAGCGCTCGCAAAAAAATCAAAATTTACTATAGCAACATCCATACTCCGGTTGGGAAAATGATTGCGGGAGTGGCTCACGATGGCATCTGTTTTTTAGGATGCGGCGAGGATACTGATTTGATATTGAATGACTTGCAAAATCGATATCCTTATGCTGAGATAAAAAAGCGTCGATTGCTTCCTCACCGACACTTGCAAGATTTTTTCAATCACGCGTGGGGGAAGGACACTTTGATCAAAATATGCGTTAAATGCACTGATTTTCAGGCACAAGTATGGCGAGCACTATTGGAAATACCGATTGGAAAAGTCTGCTCGTATGGGGAATTGGCGGAGAAAATTGGGCGACCCAAAATTGCGAGAGCCGTAGGGAAAGTTGTTTCTCAGAATCCGATTGCGTATGTAATACCTTGTCACAGAGTGATTTGCACAAATGGGAAAATGGGTGGCTATTATTGGGGAATCGCAGAAAAACTGAAATTTCTCAAATACGAATCTGCTTCCGGGAAAAAAATAAAAGGATTTACAAATTGGGAACCCACATTATTTTAAAATACTGATATGAAAGAAATAGAAGACAATCTTTACCACTTTTCGGTGCCCATCCAAATCAAGATGTGCGACTTAGACCCTTTCGCACACGTTAACAATGGCGTGCAGTGCAACTATTTCGATTACGGAAGGAGTCAATATTTTGAAGAAGTGTTAAAAGAGCCCATTGACTGGACCACGATGGAGCTCGTGCTTGTACATATGACTATAGATTTTTATCGGCCCATCAAAATTCACGATGAAATTATTTGTGAGACATTAGTTTACGATTTAGGGGAGAAGAGTCTCAGAATGATTCAGCGGCTTCGCAGCATTTCAGATAACCAAATTAAAACGGTATGCCAAAGCGTTTTAGCTGGCTTTGATAGAGAGAAGGAATGTTCCATTCCCATTTCAGAAAAATATCGCGCGTGCTTGAGACGATTTGAGAATTTGATTTCCTAGTCAAAAGTCTCAATTTCTTCCAAAATTCGCAGCCATTTTTTTAATAAAGGGATGGCTGTTTTTTTAATGCTCTGATTTTCAACGAGAAAAAATTTTAAAAAAATTGCGTTCCCCTCTTGAAATCGCCCCCCACTTTACTATATCTTTGCAGCGTCTAACAACAAAAGGGTTAGCTCCCCTTTTCAAGTCTAAAAACACTCATAAAAAACTCACAAAACTATGAACCGAAAAAAATTGTAGCTACCACAACAAATGTAATTCCAATTCCCTTTGGACGATGATACTGCATCTAATTTAGATGTAATACTGCGATAGTGTAAGCCAACAACAACTCAATTAACAACTCAAAACCTACAAATTATGAAAAAATTATTATTCATTCTCTGCTTTTGTGCATTGGCACTGACATCATTCGGTAAAAAAGTCGTGGTAATCGAAGTCAACAAGGAGGGCACCGGTTGGCAGAACTTTTTCAACTGCTACGAGCGAGTGTCCACGACCTTCCACGGGATTGAGAACGGGACGACCTACGTCACGCTTGACTGTCTGGGGAATGGCTTCAACTTTTGCCGCGCTTCGCGCGAAGTCGGAGAAATCACTTCTGGAGCAGTCAGCGAGACGAACGTTTTAAGGATTCCTGCGGTCGTTGATGCCATTAATGTCCTTATTGCATCCTCAGAAAACGTATGCAAGAAAGGCAGTCTCATTGGAAGCGAATCTCAAAAGATCGCAGTCCGGACCAATAACAAATCGCAAGTGTATTTTGTCAGGGCAACCTGGAATTACAAGAAAGGCGATTATACCAAAGGCAGTCTTGTCATCACGATTGAAGAAGACGACTCAAACTTATTGAACGTCAAAACCCGCTAAACTATAAGTTCAACCCTCAGGGGATGTTTTTTGAAATTTCTTTCGGTGTTGATAGATAAAGGAAAAATGGAATAGTGTTTTGCGAACATCCCCTTTTTTTGAAAAGATATGAAGAAGTTCATCATAATATTAGGGCTCACGTTACTGGTTTTCACCCACAGCCAAGGACAAGTACACCTGTCGCATTTCTTTGAATTGGAAAATGAGTTTTCATTGGAGAATGTTGACGTGTACACCAAACATTGGCGGGGATGTTTATACGACAATACTTTGAGTTTTTGCAACCACCAAGTCGTCAAAGACAAGAAGAAAGGTTACACGCTGAAATTGCACCGAGTGAATGTGTATAATGGAGAGCAAGCAATTGTCAGCATTGTCCTACCTGAGAAAAAGAGACCTGCGATTTGGGATCAGAAGTATTGGATATACGACATTTTTGAAGACTCCCTTGGATTGCTAATCACAACCCAAAACGAGATTTTCGAGTACGATAAGACCTCCAGTGGCGAGTTCGCTTATCGCAAAACCATAGAGACGGAAGAGGCAGATTACACTTTTCGCATAGGCCACGAGTTGTATGGGATTTCACAAAGAAACGACTACGGGTTTATTGTAAAGAGGCCTCACTTGCAAAAAGATCGGATGGATTCTTTGTTTGCGACACCAATTCCTGCCGCATTTCTCTTGCAATATGGTCCGAATGGTTTTCTGAAACATTATGATAACTTCTTCTTTTTCCTTGCCGCTCCCAATCCGCAGATTTTCATATATGATTTGTCGGGCGCGCAAGTTTCGGAAATCGGCCTCAATTTTGCGAATTGGCAGACGATGCCAACCGACTACATTGAAAGAAACGCGAAACTACCGTATGGCCCGGACCGTGCGTTGCACGTTTTCAATACGAGCACGACTTATTCCTTTCCACTGGAAATCATTCCCTACTCGGCGAACCGGATGCTTCTTGTGTCGCACCAATACGACAGCGAACGCGAAACACCATTTCTTGCGCTACATTTAATTGAGATCAAGGAGCAAAAAATAAGGAATTGTATTCCAGTGTGCACTGCTTTTTCCTGGGAACAAGCAATCACTGCTGACGAGTTTCCAATGTACTACAACGAGTTAGCGCTTTGCTTATCTGCAATTGGAAATGGGTATTGCGTACAGTTAGTTAGAGAAGCCAACGTTGACTATCGCGGAAACACCGGCAAGGAATACAAGGATAAAAGCGAGGCATATTTACAAGACAAAGACCCTATAATGAAAATCCGTGTGATGAAATTGAAAACTCAAAATTTAGAACAATGACCATTTTAAGCGTCCAGCAATCGAATAGTGAAAAAACTCACAAAAAAAGTTTCAAACAGAAGGATTCTACAAGGAATGTTTTGCAATACATACTCCTTATTTTGATGGTGGTGATGGAACTCATTGCGATTGTCGGTTGCGTGCTTCCTTTTACAGCAAAGGCGCAGCAAATCAGCTGTCGACAACTGCCCTTCCATTTCATCGATGGAACTTCAATAGAACTTTCTGACGATGACTCAGGCAAATATATTTTCGTGCTCAACAAAGATCCTCAGTGTCATTCCTGCGAGGAGACGCTGAACCAATTCATCCAGCAATACTCACCACGAGACAACAATGTCTTCATTGTTTGGTACGGAATTGGAAACAATCTTCAAAAACGCGAGAAGTTATCGGAAGCGGAGCGGAATGGTTTCCGAAGCTGCCAAGTTCTTTTCGTTTCCCAACAAGATATGGTCGCAACAAACAAATTATTCACTATGGAAGCGTTTCCCGCGCTCTTGCTATTTGACAATGAAAAAGGGAGGTGCGAAGTGTTGTCAGGCGAACAACTTTATGTTGACGATTATAGTAGCAGTGCCATTCGTGAGGAAACGCAGAAATATGTGCGCCATTTTCTAAAGTAGTCCCTTATTTTGTAAAATAGTTGTACTTTTGCCACTCAATTTAGCATAATGGAATACAATATTGATTTCTCAAAAATAACGCAGTTTGACAACTTGGAATTTGTAGCCAAGCAAGTCGTTGAAGGTTTCATCACTGGCATACACAAAAGTCCGATGCACGGTTTTTCCGTTGAGTTCGCCGAACATCGCCAATACAATCCCGGAGAACCGACCAAACACATTGACTGGAAACTATATGCCAAGACTGACAAACTATTCGTCAAGACTTTTGAGGAAGAGACCAATTTGCGCTGTCACCTAATCATCGACAACTCTTCGTCAATGTATTTTCCATTGCAGAGCAGTTATTCTTTGGCGACACCCAACAAGTTGTTCTTTTCGATATATGCTGCAGCTGCCATTATGCAAATGCTGAAAAACCAACGTGATGCGGTGGGTTTGAGCGTGTTCTCTGACAAATTGGAACTGCACACGCAATCCCGAGGAGGAGAAACTCATCAGAAGATGATTTACAGGGAATTGGAAAAACTCTTACGGCCCATCTCCAATGAAGTTCAACGCCGTTCTATGGTAACCGACACGTTGCATCGAATCGCGGAACAGATTCACCGCCGCTCTATGGTCATCATATTCAGTGATATGTTTGAATCGAATACCAACACAGAAGAACTTCTTCTCGCCTTACAACATTTAAAGCACAACAAGCACGAGGTCATTCTATTTCACACCTATCATAAGAAACTTGAATTTGATTTTGCACTTGAAAACCGATTGTATCGCTTTGTTGATATGGAATCTGGAGATGAATTGAAGATCCACGCCAATCAAATCAGAGACTACTACAAAGCTGAGGTAGGCAATTATTTCAAAGAATTGAAAGTCAAGTGCGGCCAATACCAGATTGATATGATTCCGTGCGACATCACGATGGGATTTGAGCAGATTCTACTTCCGTACGTTTTGAAACGACAGAAATCCAATTAGTCACTCAATTTTATGATTGAAGTAAGCCGTACCGCCAAGTATGGTTCTGAGAGATTATCCATTCGGGAATGGGCAGCGGCTGACCGTCCACGCGAAAAATACATTGCGAACGGGAGCAGTTCCATCAGCGATGCCGAGCTCATTGCCATTTTGCTCCGCTCAGGAACCCCAGAAATTTCCGCGCTGGACCTGGCTAAAAGAATACTTGCTGGATGTGACAACAGTTTGAATAAACTTTCGGAGAAAAATCTCGACGAACTGATGCAAATCAATGGAATTGGACAAGCCAAAGCCATAACCATTCTCGCCGCGTTCGAATTGGGGCGGCGGCGCAGAGCGGAAGATGTTGTTCAACAGAAAAAAATCACCTCTTCGGATGACATTGTGGAATTAATGCAAAGCAAAATCGCCGATATCAAGCACGAGGAATTCTGGGCTCTCTATGCCAACAACGCCGCCGCCATCCTTCGCGAAAAGAAAATTGGTCAAGGAGGGCAAAACTCCACCATTGTTGACGTACAAGCCGCTATCAAGACCGCATTAGATGTTCACGCGAACAGAATCTTCCTATGCCACAACCATCCATCTGGGAACCTTGAGCCAAGCAACGAGGACATTAAACTAACCGAACAAATCGTGAAAGCAGCGAAACTCTTCAACATCAAGATCGCAGACCACGTCATCGTAAGTGGCAATCACGGCTACAGTTTCCTGGCGGAAGGACTATTATGATAAACTACACAAACAGCCGCCACAAATTTCCTCTTCAACAGGATTTTTGTAAATTTGCAGACTCTACTTTCAATTGCGAAATTATTATAAATAAACACTTTAGATATGAGAGCATACATTTTTCCGGGACAAGGGGCTCAATTCCCCGGAATGGGCAAAGAGCTATACCGCCACCATTCAAAGGCAAAAGAGCTGTTTGAGCGTGCCAATGAAGTGCTGGGATTCCGTATCACCGACATTATGTTTGATGGTACTGAGGATGAATTAAAGACGACAAAAGTGACGCAGCCCGCTGTATTTCTGCATTCTATTATTGAATACATAGCTTCCGAAAATCATTCAGAACCCGATATGGTAGCAGGTCACTCGTTAGGCGAATTTTCTGCTTTGGTTGCGTGCGGCGCGCTGGAGTTTGAAGATGCCCTTCGACTTGTTGCCAAACGTGCGGTCGCTATGCAGCGCGCCTGTGAAGCGATACCCTCTACAATGGCCGTCGTACTGAAATTTGATGACGCAAAAGTGGAAGAAGTGTGTGCCTCCATCACTGATGATGTGGTGGTTCCCGCCAACTACAACAGCCCTGGACAACTGGTGATTTCAGGTTCGATGACTGGCATTGAAAAGGCGATCCATTTGTTGCAAGAGATGGGAGCTCGCCGAATCCTTCCTCTAAAAGTTGGCGGAGCATTTCATTCTCCCCTGATGATGCCTGCACAAGAAGAACTCTCAAAAGCAATCGAAGAGACCACTTTCCATCCCTTACGATGCCCCATCTACCAGAACAAGTCAGCACAAGCGACTCGCGATATTGAAACTGTGCGCAAAAATCTGCGAGAGCAGCTCACGAACCCTGTTCGCTGGACTCAATCAGTACAAAATATGGTGACAGACGGAGCGGAAGAATTCGTAGAATTCGGACCCGGAGAAGTACTTCAAGGACTGGTGCGACGAATTGCTCCCGAGGCGAGAACACAAAGCGGAAATGCTGTTTGGAACGCAGAATAGTGTAATCACTTGCTACTCATCAATATTCTGCTGCATTTTCAGCGAATATTGATGCAATAAATGCAGGAATTTCTTCAGAAATTCTTGATAACATTCATCCTTGAGCGCATTCTGCTCATACAACTCCACCACTTGATTCCATTGGGAAGGTTGCACAAGCGGAATATCGTGACTCTTTTTGATACGAGCTATCTCTTCAACGACGGACAGGCGCTTGGACAGCAATTGGCTCACCTGAATATCGATATTGCGAATCAGTGCTCGCTGCTGACGAAGCAAATCATCGGAGTCTGCCACTGACTTCTTGAACACCAACGAGCTGAACAAATCAAGCAAATCAGCGGGAGTGAATTGCTGGCGGGCATCGCTCAGAGCGGCAGCAGGATTGCAATGCGTTTCCAACATTAGTCCGTTGCAGCCATAGTCGATGGCCACTTGCGCAATGGACTTCACATAATCACGATGTCCTGCGATATGCGAAGGATCGCAAATCAGAGGGATATCTGGACGAGCAACCCGCAGTGCGACAGGAATTTCCCACAGCGGGGCATTGCGCAACACATTTTCTGATTGCTCAGCGAAACCCCGATGTACGGCAAATATTTGTGTGCAGCCCGACTTTTCAAAACGTTCTATATTGCCAATCCACAACTGCAAATCAGGGATAGCCGGATTCTTCACCATTACGGCGACCTCCTCCCCTTTCACCGCTTCGGCTATTTCCTGAACAGCGAACGGGTTGACAGCTGTGCGTGCGCCCACCCACATACAGCGGACACCATTTTTCAAGCACGTTTCAACGTGTTTCGGACTGGCAACCTCAACACAAACTTTGAAACCGAAATCATCCCGAACGCGGCGCAACCACGAAAAAGCCGGCTCGCCAGCGCCACAGAACGAATCCGCCTTGCTACGCGGTTTCCAAACGCCACAACGAAAGAATGTTAGTGGAACGGGAAAATTCTGAACCGACAACTGATGCGCGGTTTCGTACACCTGCTCCTCTGTTTCAGCTGCGCACGGACCAGCAATCAGATATTGAAACGGCCGTGTTTCGCTATTCGCCATACATTTTACGATAATAATCCTGATAACTTCCCGATGTCACATTCTCCAACCACTTCTCGTTCTTCAAATACCAATCAACTGTGGCCTCAAAGCCCTCATCAAACTTGATGGTGGGTTCCCAGCCCAGTTCCGCACGCAACTTGGATGCGTCAATGGCATAGCGGAGATCGTGACCCGCACGGTCGGTGACGTAAGTGATGAGCGACAAAGAAGTGCCTTCCGGACGCCCCAACTTGCGGTCTAAAATCTCTATCAGTTTCTTAATCAGGTCAATGTTCTTCCACTCATTATTGCCACCAATGTTATAAGTGCCACCCACTTTGCCCTGATGGAAAATCAAATCGATGGCCTTGGCGTGGTCTTCCACATACAACCAATCGCGCACATTTATACCCTTTCCATAAACAGGAAGCGATTTATTATGCTTTATATTATTGATAAACAATGGAATAAGTTTCTCAGGGAATTGATTGGGCCCATAATTGTTGGAACAGTTGGAGATGACAGTGGGCAGACCGTATGTGTCGTGGTAGGCGCGCACAAAATGGTCGGAGCTCGCCTTGGACGCGGAGTACGGACTATGCGGAGAGTAGGGTGTGGTCTCCTTGAAAGAGCCCGTGTCGCCCAGTGCTCCATAAACCTCATCAGTGGAAATATGGTAGAAGCGTTTGCCGTCGTAATTGTCTTTCCAAATGTTTTTCGCTGCATTGAGCAAATTCACAGTGCCCACCACATTGGTGAAAATAAATTCCATCGGATTGGTGATTGAGCGGTCAACGTGTGACTCGGCAGCCAAATGAACGACGCCATCAAACTTCTCTTTCTCAAAGAGATGATTAATAAAATCGGCATCCACAATGTCGCCTTTTACAAAATGATAATTGGGCTTCGAATCAATGTCAGACAAATTTTCCAAATTGCCAGCATAAGTCAATTTATCAAGGTTAAATATCTGACAATCAGGATATTTATTTACAAAAAGACGTACTACGTGGGAACCAATGAAACCAGCTCCACCAGTGATGAGAATTTTTTTCATTTTGATGATATTTTGGGGTGCAAAGATACGTTTTTTTTATCAATAATGAATTTTAATATTTGCGCAAAGAAACATTGGAATATTATTTGCGCAAAGAAGTATTGGAAAAGTTCCAAATTCTTTCATAGAAATACCCGTCAAAAAAAAGTATCTCAGAAGTTTCCTCTCTGATTTCAATTATAAATTATTCATTTATAATGATTTAAAAAAATATCAATAAAATATTTGATTATCGTTGACAATTCAAAAAAAAATGGTACTTTTGCAATCTCTAAATGAGGGGTCCCAGTAGCTCAGCAGGTAGAGCACATCCCTTTTAAGGATGGGGTCCTGGGTTCGAATCCCAGCTGAGACACTCCAAGCGCTTGAACGACAAATGTTTGAGCGCTTTTTTTATACCAGTTCTACCCACGCTCCCCTATCACACCCCGACCATCACCCTGAAATCCCACCGGTATGCTGTCTGTCATTTGCCCATTATACAACGAGAAAAAATATATCAAGCGATGCATTGAGTCGATTTTGCGGCAAGATTATCCCGCTGACGATATGGAAGTTCTCTTCGTGGATGGAATGAGCACCGATGGCTCGCGCGATATTCTTCGAAAGTATTGCACAGAAAATCAGCATTTTAGAATCATCGACAATCCCAAACGCATCGTACCGCACGCGATGAACCTTGCCATCAAAGAAGCCAAGGGGAACGTGATTCTCCGCCTTGATATGCACGCCGAATATGCGCCCAACTACTTTTCAACCTTAACCCAAAAACTCTACGCGCTCAACGCAGACAACGTGGGCTGCGTGTGGAAAACGAATGTACTTCATACGACTCCTAAGTCATTAGCAATCAAAGCAGTTCTCCAAAGTCCACTCGGAGTCGGAAACAGCACTTTCCGCATCGGAGCCGACCGAGTGATGGAAGTTGACACCGTTCCATTCGGCTGTTTCCGCCGCGACGTTTTTGAAACATACGGCTACTACGACGAGCGGCTCACACGCAATCAAGACATAGAACTGAACAAGCGAATCACGGCAGGCGGAGGCAAAATCCTCCTGATTCCAGATGCCCTGTGTACCTATTTCGCCCGCGAAACTTTCAGCGCCATCGCGCACAACAATTACCAAAACGGACTCTGGAACTTGCTGGTTGTCAGAATGAAACATAATTTCTCATCCCTATCGCTGCGACATTTTGTGCCTCTCATTTTCCTGCTTTCGCTGGTGATTCCCGCCCTCGCCTCGCTCCTTTGGGCTCCCCTCCTACTCATCTCAATCGCCTCGTTCCTCGCTTACATCGGCGCCCTCGCTGTCGCCAGCCATCAACTCCACAAATCCGACAAAAATCTCAAAATCCATCTCTTACTTTGGACCTTCATCGTACTGCACTTCTCATACGCAACTGGTTCATTGATAGGTATTTTCAAACCAATTCCACGATGAAAAAAGAGGTTGAACAAACATACAAAACCGAATTGGCAAAATGGCTCAACGCCTCTCCCGACGACATTTTCCTTTACTGGAAAGGCCGTGTCGCCCTCTATGCCATCCTCAAAGCAATGGGAGTTGGCATTGACGACGAGGTGATCCTACCTGCTTTCACTTGCGTGGTTGTGCCCAACGCCATCAAATATTTGGGTGCAAAACCTGTATATGTGGACATTCAACCAGATACTTACAATATTGATTTTCAACAAATTGAATCTAAAATAACCCCAAATACAAAAGTGCTGATTTGCCAAAACACTTTTGGTCTTTCATCGCATATTGAGAAACTACTGGAAATTGCCGAGCGGCATCACCTATTTACAATAGAAGATTGCACACACGGTTTCGGCGGAAGTTTTGAAGGAAAACCTAACGGAAGTTACTGTGATGCAGCATTTTACTCGACACAATGGAACAAGCCCTTCAGCACAGGCGTGGGCGGTTTCGCACTCGTTTCACACCCAACCTTGCGACAGCAACTGCTAAAAGTGAACGAAAAACTGGAAAAAACCACCCTGAAAGATGCCATTTCGCTCTCCATTCTTTATTTTGTAAGAGAAAAAATACTGACAAATCGACGCTATTGGCGTATGATTAAACTTTACCGGTGGCTCAGCAAATACAAACTGGTGCAGGGTTCCTCTTCCGGAATTGAAATCGAGAGCGCCACAATGCCAAAACACTATTTCAAAGGGCTTTCTAAAACACAGATGAGAAAAGGGCTTGTCAATATGGCAACGCTGGAGAAACTTTTGCAACGACGCAAGCAGAATGCAAAAACATACAGCAACTACTTGATTTTCAAAGGGAAGACTGCTGTTTCACCAGACCAATTTCCCAATCACTCGTTCTTAAAATATCCTTTGCTGGTACGAAATCGCGAAGAGGTACTCAAACTTGCAGAAACGCACCAAATTCCGTTGGGCGAATGGTTTTGCAGCCCCATCCATCCCGTGATGGATCACTGGGAAACGTGGGATTTCGACGGAAAACAATTCCCGAACGCAGTGAAATACAGCGCACTGATGGTGAATTTACCCACCGATGTTGACGACACGGCGCCCGTGCTCCGCTTCATCGACGAAATCGCGGATTTCATTTTGTAGCGGCGCACTTTCAAGGCAGACAGCGAACCGACGCACCTTTCAGCACACGGTCATTCCCACCTTTCAACTAATTGAGAATCTGCGACAAAATCGTCACCGACTCAATTTTTCGAATCTGGTCGTTGTGAATTTCAAAATAGTTTAACAAACCTTGTAACAGTTCGTTGCGCACAGATTTAGGAGGAATCTCCGACACCTCCTCGCACATCATTCCGTGCAGATAAGCCGAAGCGTCGCGGCTCAAAAAAGTCGGATAATCGAAATATTCACGCACGAAACAGGCATCTTCTATTGAAAAATGGCAGTTCTGTTCCGAAAAATTATCCTGCGGATAAAATCCCATCACTTTCGACAGCCGAACCATAAAACGCAGGTGGACATCCGTCAGTACCGTATCCTCTGCATCCAATTCCAAAATTGACTTTTCAATAAAATCGTACAATATTGAGTCGGTTTGAAATTCCCTCAACAATTTATAAATCAATTCATTATAAAAAATCATCAAGGATCTGCGCACCATATCGAATGGGATGAGCGAATAGGAATGATACGATGCGATTTCTTTCAAATATTGTATGGAATGATGGGTGTCGTCAAAAACGATTTCCACAAGCGAGAGATTCTCAAGCAGGGCGGCGGTGGAGCGATTTTTCTTAGAGAATGCGCCCTTCACGATAAAACTCTGCACCCCGGAAGTACGCGTAAAAATACGCACAATCACGCTCGTTTCCGAGTACTTTGTTTTGTGGAGCACAATGCCTTTCGTTTTAATGTTCATCCGATTGTGAATTTGTTGCAAAAATACGCAGAAAATTTGTATTTTTGCATTCTTCTTTTCGTTTTCAAAATTGAAATTTATGCATAACATCATTGCTCACCCAGTCACGCCGAAAGATACCATCAAGGTTGAAATAACGGCTTCCCGAACTGCGGAAATCCGTCCGGGACAATTTAACATTGTGGACCGGAAAGTTCTGGCCGAGGACACCTATCTTTACGAAATCGTGGCTCCGCGCATTGCCCATTCGGCACTTCCGGGACAATTTCTCATTGTAAAACAAGCCCCCCAGTCGGAGCGTATTCCGCTGACAATCAGCGATTACAATTTAGAAAGAGGCACTGTCACCATTGTTTTCAAAGCCATTGGAAAATCCACTCGCGAGATGACGAATTTGCAAGTGGGCGATGCCTTTGCCGACGTAGTGGGGCCATTGGGACGCCCTGCCGAATTCACAAAATTAACGCACGAGGCGCGCGCAGCCAAACGTTATGTGTTTGTAGGCGGTGGCGTAGGCATCGCACCCATCTATCCGCAAGTGAAATGGCTGCACAACGACGGCATCCAAGCCGACGTGATTGTGGGCGTGAAAACCAAGTCGCTACTGATATACGAAGAGGAGCTCCGTTCGGTGTGCAATCTGTACGTCACCACCGACGACGCATCGTACGGCTCCAAAGGGCTGGTTACCGACCAGTTGCGCACGCTCATTGAGGCGGGCAACCATTACGACGAAATTGTGGCCATCGGACCGATGATTATGATGAAATTCGTGGCGGCATTGGCGCAAGAATACGGCATTCATTGCACCGTAAGTTTGAACGCGCTGATGGTGGACGGCACGGGTATGTGTGGTGCCTGCCGTGTGAGCGTGGGAGGCCAAACGCGCTTCACCTGTGTGGACGGACCCGAATTTGACGGCGCGCAGGTGGACTTCGCGCAAGCAATGAAACGTCAGGCAATGTACAATAACGTACAGACTCGCAAGCAGTTGGAAAATGAGGAGAAAGCAGAAGGACACGTTTGCCACATTGGTGGAATCGCTGAGGAGCTGCCCGACAAGAAACGCCGCGTTCCCGTTCGCGAGCAGGATCCGAAAGTGCGTGCCACCAATTTCGATGAGGTTTGTCTGGGCTACAGTGCCGACGAAGCCGTGGTGGAAGCGCGCCGCTGCCTGAACTGCAAGAATCCGTCGTGCGTGCAGGGCTGTCCCGTCAACATCAACATTCCCGCCTTCGTGAAGCAGGTGGCGGAGGGCAATTTCACCGAGGCCGCCCGCATCATCGCCAAGGATTCGGCGCTGCCCGCTGTGTGCGGCCGCGTTTGTCCGCAGGAATCGCAATGCGAAGGGCAATGCGTGATGGGCAAGAAGTTTGAGCCCATCGCTATCGGCAAGCTGGAGCGCTTCGTGGGCGACTATGCGCGCGACAACAACCTTTCGGTGGCGGAAAAAGCCGCCAGCAATGGTCACAAAGTGGCTGTGGTGGGGAGCGGTCCCGCAGGCATTACTTGTGCTAAAGAACTGTTGTGCAAGGGGTTCGATGTCACCGTTTTCGAAGCATTGCACGAGTTGGGCGGCGTACTGGTATATGGG
The DNA here is from genome assembly GCA_045627805.1 of Bacteroidales bacterium. Taxonomy (GTDB): domain Bacteria; phylum Bacteroidota; class Bacteroidia; order Bacteroidales; family WCHB1-69; genus UBA1756. The sequence goes on along the minus strand of JAZQOJ010000096.1, from coordinate 9,180 downwards.
ATTCCTTCCTTCCGTCTGCCCAAAGAGACCGTTGTGAAACACGAGATCGAGCAAATCCGCCAACTGGGTGCCCATTTTGAAAAAGACGTCGTGATTGGACGCACCGTCTCCATTCAGGAGTTGATGGAAAAAGAGGGATTCGAAGCCGTTTTCGTGGGAAGTGGTGCCGGACTTCCGAATTTTATGAACATTCCTGGAGAGAACCTGTGCGGCGTGGTTTCCGCGAACGAATTTCTCACAAGAAACAATTTATTATTCTCATACAGAGAAGGTTATGAAACCCCCAACTTCGTTGGCAAGCGCGTAGCCGTGGTAGGCGGGGGCAATGTGGCGATGGATGCGGCACGCACTGCGCTGCGTTTAGGAGCCGAAGTGCACATTGTGTATCGTCGTTCCGAAGCTGAACTTCCCGCCCGCGCAGAAGAAGTTCATCACGCCAAAGAAGAAGGGATCCACTTCAACTTGCTGTGCAATCCCGTGACCATCAATGGGAACGAAGATGGCTGGGTGCAGTCGATGACCTGCGTAAGAATGGCGTTAGGAGAGCCCGATGCGAGTGGGCGCCGCCGTCCCGAAGTGATTGCCGGCAGCGAGTTCGAACTTCCCGTTGATATGGTGATTATGGCGTTGGGAACCTCGCCTAATCCGCTGATTGCCAGCACCACCGAAGGGCTATCCGTAACGAAAAAGGGCTGTCTGGAAGCCGACGCCGACGGACGCACCACCCGCGACGGCATTTTTGCGGGCGGAGATGCTGTGAGCGGTGCCGCCACCGTGATTTTAGCGATGGGAGCAGGCAAAAAGGCAGCAGCAGCCATCGAAGATTACATCTTGAACAAAAAGCAATGAGCCCGACAACTATCTCGCTCCGCTCGTAGATTATAGAAGACTTGAGACTTCAGACTTGAGACTTTTCCAACTCAGTTCTCTGATTACTGATCACAGTTCACAGTTCACTAAACACATCTCACTAATCAAAAATCCAACAATGAAAAAACTGATTCTCCTACTTACTCTGCTTTGCCCGCTACTGATGTGGGCGCAAAAAATGGCAGCATTCCGCAATGTAGTTCCCGATGGATACAATTTCTGGCTTTACACGCCCGCCGATTACGACTCCACCTCATCGAACAAGAAACCGCTGATTGTTTTCTTGCACGGTAGCAGTCTGAGTGGCAGCGATTTAAGCCGTGTCCGCCGTTATGGAACGCTTGACGCGCTGGAGATGGGCCGTAAAATCGACGCCGTGATTGTGGCGCCGCAAACGCCAGGAGGCGGTTGGACATCCAGTAAAATTATGAATGTAATCAATTGGGTAAGAGAGCGATACGTTACCGATACCAATCGAATGTATGTACTTGGGATGAGTATGGGCGGCTACGGGACGATTGACTTCGTAGGAACCTATCCAGAGAAGGTGGCAGCGGCGATGGCCCTGTGCGGCGGCGGGCACCTCAAGTCATACTGCGGGCTGAACGAAGTTCCTCTTTGGATTATGCACGGTACCGCCGACAAAGCGGTTTCCGTTTCCGAATCTCAAAAAGTGGTGAATGCGATGAAAGAGTGCGGCGACACGGATTTGCTGCGTTTCACCAAACTGCCTGGCAAAAACCACTCCGACCTTGCGCGCATCTTCTACCTCGACGAAACCTACGAATGGCTTTTCGCCCACTCACGCACCGACTCGGTGCGCTCCGTCAACAAGGAAATCGACATCAACAACAACACGATGACGGAGGCCTACCAGAACATCAACCGCAACACGGGCATCGCCACGGTGAACGGGCAAACCGGAAAAGAAGAGGTGAAAACCACTCCGGCAGCAGCACCCACCAAAAGCAGCGCCCAGTATCACACCATCAAAAAAGGTGACACGCTGAGTGCCATCGCACGGAAATACCACACCTCCGTGGCCAAATTGTGCAAGTTGAACAAAATCAAGGAAACAACTATTTTACAAATCGGGAAAAAATTAAAAGTCAGGTAGTTACATAAAATTAAACGACCATTTTTTTTATTTGTAAAAAAGATGTAAATTTGCCAACGGAAAACCGGTGTGTAAGCACTTTATTTACAGAGATTTATATTAACAAAAAAATACATCATCGTGAAAAAGACTCCCATTGACCAGGAATTAGTAAACAAAATGATTGCCAACAACGGAATCAAAGAGGTTGGCAAAGCTTCCATCCGTGAAATCAAGCGTTTGATCAACGACATTGAGAATGCGTCGGGCATCAAGTTCGTACGTATGGAAATGGGTATTCCGGGCATTCCCGCCTGCAAAATCGGCGTGGATGCGCAAATCAAGGCGCTGCAAGACGGCATCGCCACCATTTATCCCGACTTGGACGGCACACCGGAACTGAAGGCGGAAGCATCGCGCTTCATCAAGAACTTCATTGACCTGGAGGTCAGTCCCGATTCCTGCTTTCCGACTGTTGGCTCAATGATGGCGGGTTTGGTAAGCTTTATGACGCTTGCCCGCCGCGAAAAGCAAAAAGACACCACGCTTTTCATCGATCCTGGTTTTCCCGTGCAGAAAAACCAGCACAAGATTCTGGGTCTCAAGTATGAAACCTTCGATGTTTACGATTTCCGTGGTGCGAAACTGCGTGCCAAGCTCGAAAGCTACCTTTCAAAAGGCAACATTCATTCCATCATCTACTCCAACCCCAACAATCCTTCTTGGGTTTGCTTTACGGAAGAAGAGCTCCGCATCATCGGCGAGTTGGCCACCCAATACGACGTCTGCGTGATTGAAGATCTCGCTTATTTCGGAATGGACTTCCGCCGCGACATTTCAAAACCCGGCGTTCCCCCGTTCCAGCCGTCAGTAGGCAAATACACCGACAACTACGCCCTGATGATTTCTGGTTCGAAGGCCTTCAGCTATGCGGGCGAGCGTATCGCCGTGCTGGCGGTTTCCGACAAGTTCGGTGCCCGCGAGTTCCCCGACCTCGTTCCCTATTTCTGCACGCCGATTTTGCGCCGCGCTATGATTAACGGTGCCGTTTATGCCATCAGTTCGGGCACCTCGCACTCCGCACAATTCGCCCTTACCGCAATCTTAAAAGCTTGCAACGAAGGTACTTACAACTACCTTGACGACGTGCGCGAATATGGCGAGAAAGCACGCATTATGAAGAAAATCTTCACCGACAACGGCTTCAAAATCGTTTACGACCACGATGGCGACGAAGAAATCGCCGACGGTTTCTACTTCACGCTCTCCTATCCCGGACTTTCCGGCGAGGAACTGCTGCACGAACTGATGTTCTACGGCATCAGCGCCATCTCATTGTCGAGTTGCAACAGTACTCGCACCGAAGGCCTCCGTGCCTGCGTCTCCCTCGTCAACCGCAACCAATTCCCCGACTTGGAAGAGCGAGCCAAATGTTTCCACGAAAATCATAAATAATTGATTCTATGAATCTTAAAAAGCAGTTCCTCCCTTTTCTCCTTCTTTTAGGAATCTTGTTGCTCGGCAGTTCTTGCCGGCATTCTGGAGAAACACCACACTGGTTCTCTGCTTACAAATTCTACGACAATGATGCGTATTGCAACTATCTCATAGAAAATGTCAGCGGACTTACAGAAAATAAAATCCAGTTTTCCGATCAGGTGAAGGCATTTTACCAGGAAAGGAAGGAACCGCTTTGGACAACGAATGGTTTCAACGAGGAAAACATCCAGAAATTAGAGAAATTCATTGCCAAATCCGACGAACACGGCATTTCGCCTGACGTTTTCGGATATACCACCGCGCAAAACCTTACCGAGAAACTGAAAGAAGGGAAAATCGGCACCGAGGATTCGCTATACGCTCTGCTGGCTCGCATTGAGTTGCTCTATACAGACGCTTTCATCCAGTATGTCAAGGACTTGACTTACGGAGCCACCGATCCGGTGGAGGTAAATGGCGGAAAATGGCTTTACGAGACCATCCAGCCCGAGGCCGACTTCGCCAGCGAGGTGCTGAAAAACGCCGACAAAATCGACGAATATCTACGCTCCATCCAACCCACCGACGAAATTTATCTGGCCCTGCAACAGGAGTTAGCCCGTTTTTTGGCCGTCAAAGACACCGTGCTGCCCAAAATCCCTTACGTCAGCGCCGACTCGAATGCCACCGCCAAAAACGTGAGCAAGATTGGCGAACGTCTGCTTTTCCTGCAAGAAATTGACGCCAACTATCAGCCGACCGACAAGCTGGACGCGCCGTTGATGATCGCCATCAACCAGTTCCGCTCGCGCCGCGACATTCCCACGCACTCCGCCTTAGACGAGGAAACCATTGATATGCTCAACCAGCAGCCGCAATATTACATTGACAAGATCAGTGCCAACCTGGAGCGTTACCGCTGGAAACTCGTCCACCCGAAAGGGTCCGACTATGTGGCGGCCAACACCGCCGACTACACGTTGAAAGCCGTTTGCGCCGACACACTGGCCTTGGAGATGAAAATCTGCTGCGGACGCTACGGGGCCAGCCGCCGCGCAAAGGACAGCACCCTGCGGATGCTGAAGGCCATTCCCACCGAGTCGCCGCTCCTGTTCAGCGAAATCAACTACATCTACCTCAACCCCGAATGGGGCATCACCGCCAGCATCCTGGCCGGCGAGTACTACGACAAGTTCGTGCGCAGCAACACGTACACCGCCAAGAAAGAAAAGCTCTTCTTCATTGACCTCAAAACAAAAAAACAAGTTCTCCCTGAAAGCATTGACTGGAAGAAAATCAACCGCAACAAGATTCCTTACAAAGTGATTCAAAGTTCGGGCAAACACAACGCCCTCGGACTGGTGAAATTCAGTTTTCCGAACTCCGAGTCGGTTTATCTGCACGACACCAATTCGAAAGGGAAATTCAAAACCAGAAAGCGCGCCTACAGCCACGGCTGCGTGCGCGTGGAAAAGCCCGTGGAACTGGCTGAATTATTGTTTATCAGAGACTTTGGAGAAACCAACACCAAGAAAAAGGAAGAAGAACTCGCTGAACTTCTCGAACAATACCGAATCATTTTGGGCGAAGAACCCGAAACCGAAGAGGGCGAGGAATTCCTGGAAGAATATTTGAAAAAAGAAGAAGAATATTTCGACAGTCTCGGCGCCGACACGATTTTCTATCGTCCGCTGCGACCGACTCCTGTTCACCTCAAGAAAAGAATGCCTATTTACATTGAATATTTCACCTGCTACATCGGAACCGACAATCAAGTACACTATTGCAACGACGGCTACGAAAAAGAGGGCAATATTTTGTATGCGTTGAAACAATTGGAGCATTAAGATGCTGAAAAACAAGAAAATCTGTATCGTCTTACCCGCCTACAATGCGGAAAAGACTTTGGAAAGCACCTACCGCGAGATTCCTTTCGACATCGTGGACGAAGTGGTTTTGGTGGACGACTGTTCTTCCGACGACACAGTGGAAGTGGCGCACCGATTGGGCATCCAGCACATTTTGCGGCACGAGGCCAACACCGGGTATGGTGGCAATCAGAAAACCTGTTACCAGAAAGCGCTCTCGTTAGGTGCCGACATCATCATTATGTTGCACCCTGATTATCAATACGATCCACGACTCATTGAGCCAATGTGCCACCTCATTGCCAACAATGTTTATCCAGTGATTCTGGGCTCGCGCATTTTAGGGAAAGGGGCCACCAAAGGTGGAATGCCACTGTACAAGTATTTCTTTAATAGATGTTTAACTGCATTTCAGAATCTCGTGATGAATCAGAAACTGGCCGAATATCACACAGGATACCGCGCCTTTTCAAGTGAAGTGCTCCGAAACATCAACTTTATGGCGAATTCCGACGATTTCGTTTTCGACAATCAGATGCTGGCGCAGATTTTCTTTGCCGGATACGAAATTGGAGAAGTCACCTGTCCCACCAAATATTTTCCGGAAGCGTCCTCCATCAACTTTGTCCGCAGCGCAAAATACGGGTTCGGCGTGATTCATACCTCCATTTGCTATCGCCTGCAAAAATGGCACTTGGCAAAATGCCGCATCTTCGCCCAATAATTTGCGGGATTACACCTTTTCTCTCGCAAATGTGAGGTGACCAAAATTGGAATATTTCCGTCATTTCGTCAAAAAATAGTATCTTTGCAATTTGATTTTTGTACTAAACGAGCACCATCAAATGGAAGAAAAAATGCAAAAATTTCGCGATATTGTCACTAAAACGATCAGATTCATACTCTTTTTTGGTATAGGTATTCTTTGTATTTATTTATGTGTCAAAGGTTTAACGGCCGAACAAATTCAAGAAATGAAGCAGTCGGCGCTGTTGGCATTGCAAGGCAACGGATGGTTATTTTTGGCGTTGGCATTTGCGGCTGGCGTGCTGTCTGACTATGTTCGCGCACTACGAAATCGGCAACTTCTTCAGCCACTGGGTTACAATGTGCGCCGAAGTTCCGCCTTTTTCTCGGTAATGGTGTGCTACATCACCAACTTGGCGTTGCCACGCGTGGGCGAGGTGCTGCGATGCAGCTTTCTCCACGGATACGAGCGCGTTCCATTCCAGAAAACCCTCGGAACCGTTGTCACCGAGCGAGCTGTTGACATCATTTTCCTTCTCGCCGTACTCTTTTCCGCCATCGCGCTCAACACGGGCATTCTTTCCCGAATGGTGGTGGACGAACAAGGCACCACGCTGGGCGAAAAGTTCAACGCATTCTTCTCCGGATTTTTCTCCAACACCCATTTATATATGCTCATCGCCATCGGATTAGCCATCGTTTTCATCGTGGTGATGGCGTATCTGTTCCGCAATAAACTGGGCGAATTCAGCAGTTGGCGCAAAATCAAGGAGTTCTTCGGCGGAATGTGGCAAGGGCTCATCTCCATTAAAGACTTGAAACAGCAATGGCTTTTCTGGACTTACTCCCTGTTGATCTGGATATTGTATTTTGCTGAAGCCCTTTTCTGCTGCCAGGCATTTCCTTTCCTTGACGGGCTGGAAATTTTGGCCGTTTACACCGTGTTTGCGATGGGAAATATCGGCTTCGTGATTGCCCCCGGCGGCATTGGTTCGTACGCACTCATCGTGGGATACTCGCTGATGCTCTACAACGTGCCTATGACGCAAGGGCTGGCCGTGGGCTGGGTGGCCTGGGCCGTGCAAACCGTAATGGTGCTTTTCGTTGGCACCATCGCCCTGATCGCCGCTGGCGTGATGAAACGAAAAGCTTCTGACGATAGCAATGAAACGCTGAATATTGCAAAATAAATCAACCCAAATATTAGCCAGCGTCACACCTTAGCGCCTTAAAACAATAAAAAAAACGACTTCATTATGAATCATAACGAATTGATACGCAGCAAAATCATCACCCTTTCCGAATGGAAGAGAATAAGGGATGAAAAAAATTTTGAAACGGTAGTTTTCACCAACGGGTGCTTCGATATCCTTCACCGCGGACACATTGAATACCTCGCCCAAGCTCGCAACGAAGGCGATTGCCTCATCGTAGGGCTCAATAGCGACGAATCGGTGCGCCGGCTGAAAGGCGACAGCCGCCCCGTCAACTGCGAAGAAGACCGTGCAACGATGCTGGCAGCACTTGAATGCGTAAGTTACGTCATCCTGTTCAGCGATGACACACCCGAACAACTCATCCGCGGAATCGAGCCCAATATTCTGGCGAAAGGCGGAGACTACACGCCCGAAAATATTGTAGGAGCGAAGTTCGTTCTATCACGAGGAGGCGCTGTGCAAATCATTCCGTTCATTGAGGGCTACTCCACTACCAAAACCATCCAGAAAATCACGCAACAAAAGTAATTTCCGACACCTTATTCTCCGTTTTTTTTGAAATGAAAAAAATCGCGCTGCTTACACTCATCACAGCATTCCTTGTTCCAATTTTCGCACAAGAGTCTAATTTTCAGCAGGATACAATTATAAAGCGAATTACGGAAGATTATGAGATTCCCTCCTACAATCTTTATCAACAAGATTGGGGAAACGACCATATTAAAATCAAGTCGCTGGGTATTGTTTTTGGAAACAATGCCGACATCAAGATCATATTAGTGGACAACAACACTCCGTTTGCTTCACCGCTGAGCGAACTCACCGTCACTTCACCATACGGAATGCGAAAAAGCGGTCTGCACACGGGCGTTGATTTGGCAGCACACTTAGGAGATCCCATTTTTTGCTGTTTCGATGGCGTAGTGCGAATGGCGAAAGAGTACGGGGCTTACGGAAACGTGGTAGTAGTACGCCATTACAACGGACTGGAGACGGTTTACGCTCACCTCAGCGAAATGAATGTTACAGTCAATCAAATAGTTACCGCTGGTGAGATTATTGGCAAGGCGGGGCATTCGGGCCGCGCCACAGGCGACCACCTTCACTTTGAGACACGATTTTTATACGAGCATTTCGATCCCGCCAAAATGATTGATTTTGAAGAAGCAGAATTAAACAGCAACATTCTAACAATCAGCAAGGAAGAACTCAACTTCGATGTGGAAGGCGACACTGCCACACCTTCTCTGGAGACCACTTCCACCTCTCCTGCCGTTCACATCGTGAAATCGGGAGACACACTTTACGCCATTGCCCTGAAATACCACGTCACTGTGGAAAAACTATGCCAGCTGAACCAGATTACGGAAGATTCGCTGCTTCAACTGGGGCAGAAATTGCGCGTGAAGTAATAGTTGTTGAGCAGAAAACGGTTAGCATTTGAGCACTTGTATTCTTACAGATATATAACTCGTTAGCAACGAGATAGGCCTGCTTGTTTCCCGTACTCGCCCTCGTCGAAATCCTGCATATTCCGCAGCACATTTGGCAATGTCAATGGTAACGCGCCTCTCGTCGCTCCAGCAGTTCAAAGTCCAGAAGGTTCACCCACACCGCAGAATGAAGGAAATCGCTCTGGACTATTCCGTCATCTTGTTGATCTCGTCTTCGGCCAGCCCCGTGACACTTGAAATGGTTACGGGATCCATACCCTTTTCCAACATATTTCTAACAAATGACGCTATGGCTTCCTCTCTTCCCTCCGCTCGTCCTTTCTCAATCCCTTTCGCCATTCCCTCCTCTCTTCCTTTTTCCACACCCTTTTCCATTCCTTCCTCCACTCCTTTCACCATACCTTCCTTCACACCCTTCCCGTACGCCTGCTTGGCGGCGAGCTCCCTCG
>JAZQOJ010000095.1:0-2034 GCA_045627805.1 Bacteroidales bacterium | reverse complement strand
GTGCCGAGCTGGTGAAGTCCAAGCAGGGCGACGTGAACCGTATTAACATTTACGTGCAGGAGAAGGAGTCGGCCACCTACCGGTTGGCGAAGATGGACCTCGCGCTGCGCGGACTCAGCCACAATCTGGGTGAGACCTACGATTCTTCCTTCACAAACGACTTGCACAAGGGCTTGTATTTCGACTATATTATGGCCAATCCACCGTTCAACCTGAAGGGCTGGTACGATGACAATTTGAAAAACGACGCCCGCTGGGCCGACTATGTGACGCCGCCCGAAAGCAATGCCAACTACGCCTGGATTCTGCACATCCTTTCGCACCTGAAACCCGCCAACGGCGTGGCTGGTTTCCTGCTGGCCAACGGTGCGCTGAACGACAGCGACACGCTCGAAATCCGCAAGCGGCTGATACAGAACGACAAGGTGGAAGCCATCATCGTTCTGCCACGGGAACTGTTCATTACCACGGATATCAGCGTGACGCTTTGGATTTTGAACCAGAACAAGAAAGGCGGCGAATGCCACGGCAAGAGGTTCCGCAACCGAGAGCAGGAGATCCTCTTTATGGACTTGCGCCAGTGGAACGAAAATCCGGTGAAGGACGAGCAGAAAAAGAAGGTGCGCCTGCTGCCCGGGCAGATAGAACGTGCCGCCGCCATTTACCACACCTGGCAGAGTGAAGGCACCGACGGCGCGGCCTACGAAGTGCCCGAACTCTACCGCAGCGTGGGCATCAGCGAAATTGAAAGCAAGAACTGGACGCTCACGCCCAGCAAGTATATCGAGTTCATCGACCACGACCTGGACATTGACTACCCGACGGAAATGTCACGCATACAGAACGAAATGAAGCAGATCATGGCTGCCGAAAAGCAGTCGCAGAAAATGCTCGAAGAAGCGTTCAGGGGGATTGGATATGGCATTGAGTAAATGTCAAGACTGATTAATGTGTTGAAAATTTCCCCCAACATGTGGGAAAAATCAGTAAGGAGGATGATCAAAATATGGATAAGGAAAAATCATTAATATCACTGTCCGAAGCGGTTGAGGCGATAAAAACTGCAATTTTGCAGGGCCAGTACGAGGCATTGAAAGATGTAAACCGCGTGCAACTCGCTGTTTATTTTGCGATTGGAAAATATTTATCAGAAAATACGCGCAAAGGTGTTTGGGGAAGTGGTGCATTAAAACAAATAAGTCTGCAACTAAAGAAAGAGCTTCCAGGACTTCGAGGTTTTTCAGAAACTCAACTTAAAGAAATGCGAAGTTTTTATGAAGGTTGGGAATTTCTTGATGCAAGCACTCAACAATGCAAAAATCTGTCGGTTGAAAATTCGTCGGTTACGACCGACGAAATCAACCAATGTGAATTGTCGGTTACAACCGGCGAATTGCAGATGGTTAATAATCAGATAGATATTTATAAGGCCATTAAAATTCCAGACATAGCAGATTTCCCAATTGAAGATTTTTTCAGAGTCCCGTTTACGCATCACACTCGCATTATGGCAAAGTGCAAAGACCTTTCGGCTCGATATTATTACATACATCGCACTGCCGAAGAACATCTTTCAGTCGATGCGCTTGAAAAAATCATCAAACAACAGGCGTTTGAAAATCGGGATAAACTCCCAAACAACTTTTCCCAAACCATTTCAAATTCATCCATGGCGCGCAAGGCGGTAATGATGTTCAAAGATTCGTACGCATTGGAGTTTATCAATACGGAAGAAATTGGTGAACGTGATCGTCAAGATATTGACGAGAGAGTTGTTGAACAAAGGATTGTCCAGAATATCAAAAACTTTATAATGACATTCGGGAAGGATTTCTCCTTCATTGGCAATCAATATCATTTGGAAGTGTATGGCGTTGAGTTTTTCCCCGATTTGTTGTTTTTTAATCGCGAGTTAAATTCTTTGGTCGTCGTTGAACTGAAACTGGGCGAATTCAAACCGGCCTATCTTGCCCAACTGACCACTTATCTGCAAATTCTTGACGACCATGTGCGCAAGCCTCACGAAAATCCTTC
>JAZQOJ010000094.1:0-40979 GCA_045627805.1 Bacteroidales bacterium | reverse complement strand
GATGCACTGGAAACATCCGAATGCGCCCGCCGATACTTATATTTATGCTCGCAATGTTTTGAATAATAGTTGCTTGAATTCTGATATTCAAAAGGAAGACGGAGGAAAATGGTTCGTGCTGCGCGATTTCGTCACTTACGGCGATGCCATCCGCATCCAACTTCCATACAAAGACCAAGACACCACGCCCAACCAGTACATCTGGCTTGAATTCCACAATGTGGGAAACAACAACAAACTGGATTTCCTGCAATATTCCAACACCTCGTGCCTGCATCCGGGCGCGCCGGGCATCTATGCCTATTACCAAATCGGAAGGGACGTGTTGCAATCGTCAGATAAAAATCAGGTTTGGGATTCTAAAAATCGCGACAACCTGCGCATCATCAGCAACGAGGGTTACTGGGACTACACCCGCCACCTGATGCCCCGCGACACCAACTTCGTGTGCACGCAATGGCACCGGGTGTCAGACTATTTCGTGCCGGAATTTTCCAACGCCTTCTGCGGCTACCAGGACCAGGAAAATTTCATCGTGCCCAAAGATTACGACACCGACCTTGCCAACACCGTTGACAGCGTGTTTGAAAACGGGCAATTCTCACATTTGAAAAACGTGATTCGCGAATACACGATGTGGAACAAAATCAGCTCAGACGGCGACACCGTGCGCAACAGCATTTCCTTTATCGGCGACAGCCGGGATGCCTTTTCCGCTCACCGGAAAATCAATATGGGCACGAATCCCAGCACTTGCAACGCGAAGACGTACTATACTGGCAATTTGGGTAAGGCGCGCCTCACGTTCAATTCCAACATCCTTTCCAACAACACTGCAACTTACCTCACCGGGCTCAGCATCGAGATGATACCGCTGAGCAACGACACCAGCTGGCTGGTGAAAATCCGCTGGGACGATTACGATATCACCGACGACGCTCGCTGGACGGGCAGAATCGTGCTGAAGGGCGCAGAGCAGGTGAACCTCACCCGCGGACACAGCATCACGCTGGCGCAGAACCGCACGCCCGCGCAGCAATACCGCAGCAGCGAAAGCGGCTACTTCGCCGAACCCACCCGGCTGACCTGCGAGGCGGGCAGCATCTTCACCCAGCAGCCGCAATCCTCCGTCATCCTCACCGAAAAAAGCTGTTTCGTGCTCGACAGCGGAGCCACCTATCACTTGGGTGACAGCGCGCAAATCCTCGTGCGGAGCGGCTCTGAGTTTCAAATCCATCGTGGCGCGGATTTTGTCGGCGGCATCGGTTCTACGATTATCGTGGACAGTTTGGGCACATTGTGTGTGGACGACACCGCGAAATTGCGCCGAGAAGCCCGCATCATCGTGCGTCCCGGCGGGAAGCTGATTTCCGGCTGCGAGGAAGTGCCGGCGAAAGAAGAGCCCATTCCGCAACGCGTCGCTCCGAACTTTCCAATGAAACGGAGCGGGCGGCCATAAAAAAAGCCGCCAATGAGTGGAAACTCATTCTGGCGGCTGAGGTCGTAAATCTGATGGAAGATTATTCCTTGATGAATTTCTGGGTGGCAATGCCTTTGTCGCCGCTTGCGCGAACGAAATAGGTGCCGGTAGCAAGTTCATTCACACTGATTTGCATATCGTTTTCAGCGTTGGCACGATACACCACTTGTCCCATCAGGTTGATGATTTCCACGGTTTGGAAGCCGTTGGATTTCACGTTCACCACGTTGGTGGCGGGGTTGGGGAAGAGGTTCATTGTTGGCACGGTCCCTTCGGCGATGCTGGTGGTGTTTTCCACCGTGATGCGAACGCAATCGAAGTCGCTGGGCAGGTGAGTGATGGTGAATGTGTAGGTTTTTCCGGCTTCGAAAACGAAATCATCAATTTCGGGGATGTCGCAGGCAGCTGAGGCGACGATGTTTTCACCGAAGGAGTTTCCGCAGTTGGGGTTCAGCACGAGGTAGGAGTAGGTACCGGCGGGAATCTGAATGCTTTGGGAGTCGTTGATGACGACGGCATCATCGCTGGCGTAAGCGTTTTCGGGAATCGTGTATTCCCACTGGGTGTATTGCGAACCGCACGGAGGACCGAAGTTCTCAAGATAGCGCTGGTTGTCGGCGTCAATAAGAAGTTGATAGCCAGTGCCGTCTCCCCACACGTCGCCAGCGGTGAGCACCACGGTTGCGGTTTGCGCATTCAGGTTCAAAATCGTGAATGCGATAGCTAAAAGTGTAAAAATACGTTTCATAAGCAATGATATTTTGTTAAAGTGAATGTGCTTTCGGCTGCAAAAGTACATTAATTTTCGGAATAATCCCTTTTAAATTTTACAAGTGCAGCAATACTTGGTTCCCGATCTTCCGATAATGGGAATTGTGAGTAATTGGAACGGTTACACGGAGAAACGGTTATGCGGTTAAATGGTGGAATGGACGAGTGCCGACTTCAACGTGATAGAGGTAATGCGCAGGAAATTTTCTTTTCTTACTGTTTCGTAATGAAAAAGCACAACTTCATTCTCGTTGTTCTCATCGTTCTCGTTTCTCGTCAGTTCTCGAATGATTTCAGCGCAAAAATTCCAAAGTCTCAGGTCCTAAGTCTGTTATGATTATTTTGTCGACTTTCGTAATTGAAGGAAATAACAGTGGAGAAAACGTGCCGGTGGCAGCGCAAAACTACAATTTCTCAAGGGCTTCCTTGATGAGTGTGAAGATGTTGAAATAGCAGTTCAGGGCGCAGTTCTCGCAGGTGTCGGTATATTCGTGGTAATTTCCCGTGCGGCCGCCCATCGTGTAGATGAATAGTGCGGGACATTTCTTTGAGAAAAAGTAGTGGTCGCTGTTGGCGGCATTCACGCGCGGGTTTATTTTCGTGACAAGATTTTTCAATGTGTTGATTTCCACTAATTTGTCATAGAAAACTCTCGTTCCTTCGCTATCGTAGTTGACCACGGTGAAGCCATCATCTCCGCCACAGAACATATCCAGGTTGACGAGGAGTTTCACTTTTTGAAGATCAATGAGCGGATGCTCAACGAAGTATCGGGAGCCCTTCAGGCCGCTTTCCTCGCCACTGAAAAGGAGAAAAACGGTGGTGTATTTGGGCTTGTTCCAGCTGTAATGCCGTGCGAAGTCGAGTACGGCGCTGGTGCCGGCGGCATTGTCGTGTGCGCCACGGAACACCACTTCGTCGCCCATACAGCCGAGGTGGTCGTAGTGCGCTGTTAGCACAATCATCGTGTCGCTCACTTCAGTGCCGGGAATGGAAAAGCACACATTGCGGGCGTGTTTCTCGTAGAACTGATTGTCGAAATCGACCGACACCTTCTTGATTTTCTTCGCAAACTTGCTGCGCAGCACATAGATGAACGCATAATTGCGTTCAAAGTCAGTGTAGCTCAAGCCCCAGACGGGCAGTTTGTCCACGCCGACGAGAATGCCCAGCGACTGGAACGGATTATTGGAGGTCAGTTCTTGGAGTCGCTTGTTGAGCGCGGTGGCCTCTTCGTCGGTTTTGGCGACGCCGTCGATATAAAGGAAGGCGTTGCGCAATTTAGCGGCGTATTTGTCGATGTAGGCCGTCGTTCTGTCGGGGTCGAGCAGCACTTCGGTGGGGATGCGCAGAACGGGGGCGTTTTGTGCGTGTGTGGAATGAGCGTAGGGGGCGATGCGGTAATCGGTGAACGGGTTCATTTTCACACCGTTGAAGGAGACCGACACGTAGCCCTCCATCTTGTGCGCGTTCACATCGTAGAACTGGAAACCGTCGTCACCCAGTGGAACGGCATCAAACTGGCGGAAAACCGAGGCCAGGTATTCCGCAGCGCGTGTCTCGCCATCGTAGCAGCCCGCGCGTCCTGCGAAATCGTCGGAGGTGAGTACCTTGATTTGGCTTCTCACGAAATTGGAGTCCTGCGCGCGAAGCGCAAAAGTGCCGCACAAAAGCAGGGCGGCCACTACCGTTAAATGCCGTATTCTTCCCATTGCTGATTCTTTCTATACATTAAATAGTGTATGCCAAAATTTTTCAAATGTGCGATGGCCTCGTCGCGACCCATCGACAGTTCTTCCGCCTTGTGTGCGTCGGTGCTCACCACCATCGGGATTTTCAGTTTCGCAATCTGCTGGAGCAGATAATCCGACGGGTAATAGTCGGGGCAGCGGCCCTTGTAGATGCCGCGCGTGTTGATTTCCACAATCAGGTGTTGGCGGCGGATGAGTTCCACGCAGTGGTCGGCCAGCAGTTTGTACCAGCCCTCGTCTTCCGTGAAGTAGCGGTTCTGGTTGTGCATTTTGATTTTATCGAAATGAGCGATTATGTCAAACCGCTGAGTCTCAATCATTTCAAAAGTCTGTTCCCAAAAGCGGGTGACAGCTTTACGAGCATTCCCGCCAAACAATTCGGCGAGCCCGTTGTCGTAGATTTCGCGTTTGGAGCCGTCAATAAACCAGATGCGGTCGTCGTTTTCGGGCCGCACGAGGTGTACGCCGCCAATGACGTAGTCGAGGCCGAACCCTTGCTGATAGTAGGAGAAATCCTTGGTCATTCCGGGAATGAAATCGCATTCCATCCCCTTGAACAACTGTAAGTTGAGATATTTTTCCTGCAACGAGTCGATCTCTTTCACATATTGTGGGATTTCCTCTTCGTGGATGCCGAAATCGTTTTCGAAAGGCACGGGGGAGTGCGAGGAGAAGCCGAGTTGTTGGTAATTCAGTTCTGCGGCGCGTTTCACGAAATTCTCAAGCGGTTCTTTTCCGTCGCAATAGGTGCTGTGTGTGTGGAAGTTTACTTTCATAAATTCAATGTCTGCTATTCGGGAAGCAGGTCGTCTAATTTCTGTTGCGCTTGAAGGATTTGGTTGAAGGTCTCTTCAGAGAGGGAGTCAAAGCGGTTTTGCAATTGCTCATCATACTGCAATGCGAGGGCGGAGTCCAGGGAGAGCATCTCACGGAAGGATTGCTGACACAGTTGAGAGATAGACATACAGACGGAAATCGAGCCCTGCTTGATTCTATTATCATTTTGAAAATCAGGAAGATCCTTCAATTTTTGAAGATTTCTTTTCAAAACGGAATCCAATTGGAGAAAGGATGTTGAAGGCGATAGGAGGGAATCGGCGAATGCGAGGAAGAAGGTGTCCACTTCGGCGACGACCTCGTTTTGAAGGGCGAGGACGGTGTCGGTGTAAGCGTTCTCATCGGATTTCCAATCAGGAGTCGGCGCTGCGTGCTGACAGCTACACAGCAGAGCGAGTGCGGCGATGCACGGTACCAGAATCCGCTGAGTTCTCATTAGAAAGTGTAGCGGGCGGTAACGTTAAAGAAGTTGTAATCGAAGAGAATGTGGTTGTCGTATCGGTTGGCGAAGAGGAAGAAGCCGGGGCGGCCGTCCACCTGAAGGGCGAGCGGGATGTTGGCGAACTTGTACTCGGCGCCGCCGATGAGGTTGAGGCCGAACACGAAACTGCCAGGGTAGTAGTAGTCGTAGCCGTGGCGATAGGCGTGGTGACCCAGCGCGCCGCCGATGTTCAAACCGCCACCCACAAACCAGTAGAAGCCGTTGCCGCACGATTTTTCATACATAAAATTCGGGTTGATCGTCAGCACGGCCGGGATGCCGCCAATCCTGTAGTCTGCGATGAAGTGGTAGCCCAGATCGGCCTGGATGGCGAAATGGTTGGTGGGGAAAGTCTTGAAAGTGAAGCCGTTCATAAATCCCAGCGTGGCACCCACTGCGTGATTGTAAGGAGCTGCATCGCGACGAGTTTGGGTGAAGGCAGTGGTGGAGAACAGTGCCAAAACGATAAAAGTCAGAAAGATTTTTTTCATAAATACACCATTTAAATAATGTACAAAGATACGGCTCTTTTTTGTGAAATTCTTTCTTAAAAATTTTTTTTATCAACAATCAGTTTTTACTATTTTTTTTTATTTTTGCATTTTGAAAATGAGATTGAGAATCATCCATTAAAATTTATAATTATGAGAAAATCTTTACTCTTAACAATCGTTGCGCTGGTGGCATCAATGGCTGCTTTTGCGCAAGGCGAACAGTTTGTGCCCACGACTGTCAGTAACAAGAACGTGGTATTGGAAGAATACACCGGCATTAACTGTGGTTACTGTCCTGATGGACACAAAATTGCCAACCAAATTGCGGCGGCGCATCCGGGACGTGTTATTGTTGTCAATATACACGCTGGCGGTTATGCGGCCAACACTTACACCACTACTAGCGGTAACACGTTGCGAAGCACTTTCAATGTTAGTTCTTTTCCCTCTGGAACAGTCAATCGCCACTCTTTTTCCAGTGGACTGGTATTGGATAGAAGCTACTGGTCGAGTTGTACCAACACCATTTTGAACCAAGCATCTCCTGTTAATATTGCTGCGCGCGGTACGCTGGACTGGACCACTCGCGAGCTGAACATCACTGTTCAGTTGTACTACACCAGCGACGAGGCCAACGCCACCAACAAGTTGAACGTGGCCATCCTGCAAGACAACGTCCTTGGTAGCCAGAGCGGCGCGTCCCTCAATCCCGCCCAGCAGGTGGGCAGCCAGTACCGTCATATGCATATGTTCCGCGGTTTCATTACTGAAGGAGCTTGGGGCGAAGCGGTTTCCCCCACCACTGCCGGCTCTTTCATTGAAAAGACTTATACCTACACCATTCCGGCTTCCCTCGGCTCCCCGAACGCTATCGCTGCTAAGCTCGAAGACCTTCATTTTGTGGCTTTCGTTGCTCAAGGAAACCAGGAAATCCTCACCGGCTGCGAGGTTGAAATCGAACACGTCAACCTGCCCGCACTGAGCCCCCGCTTGGATCAGCTCTCGCAAATCGCAATCAACGACTGCACAACGGATGCTAAAGTCAGCGCTACCGTTTCCAACGTTGGTTCCTCTCCCCTCACATCCCTCACTTTCGAATACACCGTGGCCAATGGCGCCGCCCAAACCTACAACTGGACTGGCAACATCGCCTCAATGGCTTCTGAAACCATTGAATTGCCCAACTTGTCCATTAACGCTAACACCAACCAATCTGTTAAGGTGAAAATCACCAATGCCAATGGTACCGCTTGGAATGGAGAGCAAGTTCCACTGACCATCAAGAAATATGTTGCGCACGCCGACGGTGCCGTGACGCTTAAAATTAAAGGTGACGACTATTCCGGCTCCTACTCTACTCAGCAGGGAGGACCTTATCCGGGCGAACAATCCTTCAAACTCTATGGTCCGAACGGCTCTGTTGTTCAATCAGTCAACTACACGAGTTTCACCAGCAACACTGTTAACGAGTTCCCGCTCAACATCAGCGGCGACGGCTGTTATCGTCTGGAAGTGCTGGATGCATACGGCGATGGTATCGAAAGCGGTTATGCGAGACTCTACAACGAAGCTGGAACCCAGCTGGTGTCCGTTTCGGGTTCATCCATCAACGACAAGGCGGTCATTATGATTGCGGTTGGCGAAGGCGTCTCCGTTGAAGATATGACCTTCGACGAAGATATGACCGTTTATCCCAACCCGACTTCCGATGTGGTGAACATCCAGACTGGCCTTGCCATTCAGCAGGTGGAGGTGTACAACCTTCAGGGACAGCGCGTCGTTGCTGAAACCGGCAATGTCAGCAACATTTCTCTCAACGGCCTCGCCAACGGTATGTACATTATGAAAGTCACCACCGAAAAGGGTGTCAAGACATACAAAATCAATAAAAGATAATCATTGTTAGATGGTTGAAAAAGCCGGGCGAACAACCCGGCTTTTTTTTCAATACACCAATGAGAATTTGAAAAAAAGTGTTACTTTTGCATCAAATTAATTTATTAACTAAAACCTTATTATTAGGAAGAAAATTTTATCATTTGTAGCAGTTTTATTTGCTGTTGTTGCAGTTAATGCACAGAATGCGACCATCGTCTTGACCGTTGAAGATCCTGTTGGCGATGGTTCTGGCGTATGGGAAGATGGTAGCGGTTATCAGCTCATTCTGGATGCAAACAACTCCCCCGCAGATGATTTTCTTGTTCCTGAGTGCGGTGATTCATACGACTTTAGCTTCACTATTCCTGCTGGTGCTTCTGCTAATGATCAAACTACAGTGGTAACAGGTTCTCAGCAGATTACTGTTCCTGCCGGAACATACTTTTACGATCTTTTTAATCCTGGTTGTGAGGAATATGGAGATATGTATGTTCCCAATGGTGACTGCAACGATCCTTCTTATGGTAACGATTTCGTTATTGAAGCTGGCAAGACTTACACCTTTGCTTTGTCACAAATCGAAGAAGATGGTTATTTGAATGACTGTGTTACTATCACTGTCACTAATACCACTACAGGTATTGCTGAAAATGAAACTACTGGAGTTAGCATTTTCCCGAATCCCGCTACCACCGTTTTGAACGTGAACGCAGAAGGTTACAACACTGTTGAAATCGTTAACCTCCTTGGTCAGGTTGTTTATGGCGCAAACGCTGAAAGCAATATGCAGATCAATGTTGAGGATTTGGCTAACGGCACCTATTTCGTTCGCTTGAATGGTGTTAACGGCACCACCACTCAGAAATTCATCAAGAAATAATTCCTGTAGGTTATCCAATCACAAACGTCAGAATGAGCGCCGCTTGTTCTGACGTTTTTTTTATGGAAATTTGTTGTATCTTTGCCGATTGTTTTAAATATGAGATTGCCAATCGATTTCCGGTATCAGCAAATGCGATGGAGCATTATGGATTCTTACATTCTGCGTAAGTTCCTGGGTTCCGTTTTCTATTCCATTGCCCTCCTGATGACGATCATCATCGTGTTTGACATCTCTGAGAAAATCCAGTCGTTTTTGGATAATGGAATCCCGTTGAACATTATCATTACAAAATATTATTTCAATTTCATTCCTTATTTCGTAAACCTGTTCTTCCCCTTATTTACTTTTATATCAGTAATTTGGTTTACATCGAAATTGTCGGGCCGGAACGAGATTATCTCTTTTTTCAATGGCGGAATCAGTTTCTACCGTTTCCTGCATCCCTACATTGTCGGGTCGCTCATTCTCTGCTTCCTCTCGCTCGCTATGTCTAATTTCCTCGTGCCGAAAACCAACGATGGAATGTACAGGTTCAAGGAGGTTTATATGTACGGGCACCACAACATCACCTCTTCCAACATACATTTCAAGAACTCGATGGACTCGTATGTCTATGTGGAACGGTGGCGCAAAAAATCATTGGAGGGCGACCAGTTCACATACGAGATTTTAGGTGGCGACGACCTGAAGTGCAAGATTCGCGCCGAACATATTGTATATAAGCCCGAAACCAAGCACTGGACGCTCCAGAGCTATGTGATCCGCACCCTTGAGAACGGCAAGGAGAAAGTGCGCGGCGGCGCCTCAATGGACACCACCTTCTCTTTCGTCCCTGAGGATTTCAACAACGACATTTCCGTTGCCGAAACGATGTCGTACCGCAATCTCAAAAAGTTCATCGCCAAAGAAAAGGCCAAGGGCTCCAGTCTGGTGAAAAGTTACCAGATTGAGCAGCACAAGCGCCTCGCCAATCCCGTCTCCATCATCGTGATGACGCTGCTCGGCTTATGCGTGGCCGCGCGCAAGACCCGCCGTGGCGTTGGCGTTCACATCTTCGTGGGACTCTTCTTCGTGTTCACCTTCATCTTCCTTCAGCAGGTCTCCACCGTGTTCGCAGTCTCCGAGGCGCTCTCGCCTGCGATGGCCATCTGGCTGCCCAATCTCGTCTATCTCGTCATCTGTGCCATTATGCTTGTTCTTACTCCAAAATAATTTACAATTTATTCTCTTTTTTCTCGTTTTTCTCAATGCTCCTTTACAATCAAATTTCAAATTCCAATTAAAAAAATCAATTCAAAATGTCAATAGAAGTCAAAAACGTATCGAAACAGTTCGGAAAACAGTGGGCCCTGAATGATGTCAGTTTCAAGGTGAACCAGGGTGAGGTCGTGGGCTTTCTCGGTCCCAACGGCGCTGGCAAGTCCACGATGATGAAGATTATCACTTGCTACCAGCCGCCCACACAGGGAGAGGTCTCGGTCTGCGGTCTCGACATTTGGAACGATTCTTTGGAATTGCGAAAAAAAGTCGGCTATCTTTCCGAGGCGAATCCGCTGTATGTTGATATGTATGTGATTGAATTTCTGGAATTCATTGCTGGGATTCACGGCGTGAAGAACAAGCGCGAGCGTGTGCAGCAAGTAATCGAGATGACGGGTCTGGTTCCGGAAATGCACAAGAAGATTGGCACCCTGTCGAAAGGTTACCGCCAGCGTGTTGGCTTGGCGCAGGCCCTCGTGCACGACCCCGAAGTGCTCATCCTCGACGAGCCCACCACCGGGCTTGACCCGAACCAGCTGGTGGAAATCCGCAACCTGATCACCCACTGCGGCAAAACCAAAACCGTGCTCCTTTCCACGCACATTATGCAGGAGGTGGAGGCGATGTGCAGCCGCGCCGTCATCATCAACCGCGGGCAGGTAGTGGCCGATGCTACCCTCACCGCCCTTCGCGCAGAAGCTGCCAACCGCGGGCTCAAGAACAACTCCATCGAGGAATTGTTCCACATTCTTACGAAATAGTTTCCAAAATCCTTACCCCTACGTTATGAAAAAAATCCTGTGGATGCTCCTGCTCGCACTGTTCGTGTGCCCCGCCTTCGCCCAAGACGACGACGACCCGGATGCCGATCCTTGTGTGCAGTCGTTCCCGAAAAATATTGAAAAGAATTTTAAAAAGGCCCGCGACTTTCAGAAGTCAGGTAAGAAGCCGGAAGCCAACGCCATCTATCGGCAGATCTTGGAGGATTATCCGGAACACCTTGAGGCCAACTATTATTTGGCGCTGAGCTATTACCTGCCCATCAAGATGAACGAGTATGTGATTGAGCGGCCGCTGGACGCGGAGGTGATTGTGCAGTGTGCCGATAGGATGTACAATGTCTGTCCCGAATATAAGATATTGATACACCTTTACGCTGCGGAAGTCGCCTACTTTACCGAGGATTTCCCGTCGGCGCTCAAGCACGCTCAGGTGTTGCTCGACAATCCCGACCTGGTGAAGGACGTGAACGACCTCGACCGCGCGGAAGTCATTATCGACCGTGCGAAACATTTCGCCAGCTTGCTGAACAATCCTGTTCCGTTTAATCCGACTCCCGTGCCCGGCATCTCCACCGAGCACGACGAGTATCTCGCCACCATTTCTCCCGACGGCGAGTTCTACTATTTCACCCGCCGTCAGCCCTGGCGCAAGCAGTCCGCTTTCGGCGTGGAGACCTCCGACCGCGAGTTCTTCAGCGTGAGCCAGCGCAATGCCAACGGCACTTACGGCCAAGGCGCGCCGCTCCCGTCGCCCTTCAATGAGTCGCTGGGGGAGGGGAGCCCGACCATCAACCTCTCCAACGACCTGCTGATTTTCACGATGCTCCACGAACAGAAAATCCCGGCAGCCAACGGCAATCCGGAACAGGTGTATCCCAATTACGACCTCTATTATTCTGAATTCGACGGCTATGGCTGGTCCACGCCCGCTTCGTTGGGCAGCAAGGTCAACCGCCCCGACACGTGGGAGTCGCAACCCTCGCTGAGTTCCGATGGGAAAGTGCTCTTTTTCGCCTCCGACCGTCCTGGTGGCTACGGTGGAGCCGACATCTGGATGACCGAGCGCGATGCCAACGGCAATTGGAAGGCCCCCGTTAACCTCGGTCCTACCATTAATACAGCGGGAAACGAGCGGTCGCCGTTCCTGCATACCGATAGCAAAACCCTCTATTTCGCTTCGTCAGGTCACCCCGGAATGGGCGGCCTCGACATCTTTTATTCCAAACTCTCTGCCGATGGGAAATGGCAGAAACCCGTTAACATCGGCTACCCTATCAATTCTGAAAACGACGAGACCGACTTTTTCGTCAGTCTTGACGGTGCCACCGCCTATTTCTCATCCAACAATATGGAAAGCCGCGATTGGAACATCTATTCGTTTGATCTTTATGAGGAGGCGCGACCCAAAAGTATGATGATTGTAAAGGGAACCGTCGCCACCGATGACCACGAGCGCTCCAGCGCCGTAGTCGAAATTCTCGACGAGAATGCCAATGTCATCGCCTCCACTACGGTCAACGAGGCAACTGGCAAGTACGCGCTCGCCACCCACGTGGACACCACTTCCACGCAAAACCTCGTGCTCAACATCAAGCAGGAGGGCTACGCCTACGACACGAAAATGATCACCGTGGAACCGAAGTCGGAGCCCGTAGTGACCTCGAATGCGGAGGTGAAGAAAATTGAGGTGGGAAAGGTGTGCGACCTTCACGACATCCATTTCCCCACCAATTCCGCCACGTTGCCCAGCGAAGCGAAGCGGCTTATCGCACTTTTCGCCGACTTCCTGCGGCACAATCCCACGGTGAAGGCGGAGATTCAGGGACATACCGACAATGTCGGCAACGATCAGGCCAACCAGCAGCTGTCGGAGCGGCGTGCGCAGTCGGTGTACAATTACCTGGTTGAGCTGGGCATTCCGAAGACCCGCATTCGTTACAAGGGCTATGGCGAGAGCCGTCCCATTGCGACGAACGACACCGAGGCGGGCAGGGCCAAGAACCGCCGCACCGTATTCCTGATTTTGGAACAATAAACCCTTTCTATGAGCCGATTTTCTTCTGTATTTCCGCAGAAACCTTTTTTTGAGAACAAATCCCCCCTCGCACAACTCGTTTTCCTGCTGCTGTTCGTGATAGCGGGAATGAGCGTGCTGAGCGCTTTCGCGTTGCTGGGGGCGAAACTGATTTGGGGAGACGACGTGCTGTCCAATCCCACCGCGCCGTACTATCGGTTTGCGCAAACGCTAACGGCTGTGGGCACTTTCTTGCTGCCCGCTCTGCTGTTTGCCCATTGTGCTGATAGGAAATTCTTCGTGTACAACCGTGCCGACCAGCGAATCCCTAATCGCAATGCGTTCGGACTGGTGTGCGTGATGTCGGTCGCGCTGATTCCCGTCATCGGGGTGGTGGCTTATTTCAACCAGAAGATGCACTTGCCGGAGGCGCTGGCCCCGGTTGAGAGATGGATGCAGCAGATGGAGGAGTCGAGCAATGCGGTTCTTGAGACATTGATGGCCGATGGGGGAGTGGTACCGCTCTTATTAAATATAGTGGTATGTGCGGTTTTGCCGGCGGTGTGCGAGGAGTTTCTTTTCCGAGGCACGCTGCAGGAGCTTTTCCAGCGCTGGTGGAGGAATCCGCACGTGGCGGTATGGGTTACGGCGGTCATTTTCAGCGCGATACATTTCCAGTTTGCCGGCTTTTTCGCGCGTGCGCTGCTGGGTGCGTATCTGGGGTATCTTTTTGTATGGAGTGGTACTTTGTGGCTGCCTGTCTGTGCGCATCTGCTTCACAACGGGCTTTCGATTGTGGCGCAGTACGTGCTGGAGTCGAATGGGGTTCCAGTGGGAACCGACCCCGAGTTGTCGCAGGTATGGCCGGCTGCGGTGTTAGGGCTGGCGGTATTTGTGTTCTCATTTATAATGCTTTATCGCAATTTATGCGGAAAAAGATAGATTATTTTACTAAAAACGGGTTGTGATAGGTTCTTTTGAACAAAAAAAATATGTTGAAAGTGCTGTTAGTAAATAAATTAAAAATTTTTTTCAACATATAGCATATATCAAAAAAAAGATGTAATTTTGCCGCCAATTTCAGTATTAAATCAGGGTGAAAGGTCTTGGTTGTTGCAAAGAGTTGGAAATCAGGCCCGTAACCCATAAAAGTAATTAAAAAACAATGGGTAAAAGAAAAAGAGAAGCAGCAGAAGCGCGAAAAGAAGCGAACAAAAACTTATATGTTGCCCGCTTAATGGACAATCCGACTTCTCCGCGCAAAATGAGAATTATGGCTGACGTGATCAGAGGCAAGAACGTGGATTACGCATTGAACGTGTTGAAGTTCAGCAAGAGAGAATCCGCTCGCAAGCTTCTGACCCTTTTGAAGTCAGCAGTAGCCAACTGGCAGGTGAAGAATGAGGGCGTACGCATTGAGGACGCACAGTTGTATGTGAAGTCAGTCGTAGTGGATGGCGGTCGTATGCTGAAACGTCTCCGTCCGGCTCCGCGCGGAATGGGTCACAGAATCCGCAAGCGTTCCAACCACGTGACAATCATCATTGATGACAAGAATTTAGTAAATAACAATCAAAATAACGAATAAGTATGGGTCAAAAAGTTAGTCCGGTAGGTCTCCGTCTGGGGATCATCAAAGGTTGGGATTCTAATTGGTACGGCGGCAAACAATTCGCCAGTAAGATAGTCGAAGACGACAAAATTAGAAAGTACTTGAACGCACGTCTGTCCAAGACCGGCATCGCAAAAATTTACATTGAAAGAACACTTAAGTTAGTCACTGTCACCCTGTTCACCGCGCGTCCGGGTCTCATCATCGGCAAGGGCGGCTCAGAGGTCGGCAAACTGAAAGAAGAGTTAAAGAAAATCACTGACAAAGACATCCAGATCAATATCTCCGAGGTGAAACACCCCGATATTAATGCTGAAATCGTTGCTCAGAACATTGCCAAGCAGATCGAAGGCCGCGTGTCATACAGAAAAGCCATCAAGACCGCAGTATCGAACGCGATGCGCGCCGGTGCTGAAGGGATCAAGGTTTCCGCAGCAGGCCGTCTCGGTGGCGCCGAAATGGCAAGAAACGAGCATTTCAAGGAAGGTAGAACGCCTCTCCACACCCTCCGCGCTGATATTGATTATGCAAGAGCTGAAGCCCATACCACCTACGGCGGCATCGGTATCAAAGTTTGGATCTGCAATGGCATCGTTTATGGTAAGCGCGACCTCTTCCAGGTTGTCGATACCAAGGACAATGGCAAGAAGAATTTCGGTAAGGAAGGCAGAGGTCCAAGACCCGCCAGAAGAAACGAGAAGAAAAATTAATAACATTAAACAAGAGTAGTCATGTTACAACCGAAAAAAACAAAATATAGAAGACCTCAAAAGGGGAGAATGAAAGACATCACCAAGCGTGGTGCTGAAATCTCCTTCGGTTCATTCGCCATCAAGTCATTGGAACAGCATTGGGTAACCGCTCGCCAGATCGAGGCAGCCCGTCAGGCCATCACCCGTTATATGAAACGTGAAGGTCAGCTGTGGATCCGCATCTTCCCCGACAAGCCAGTCACTATCAAGGGTCTCGGTGTTCGTATGGGTAAAGGTAAGGGTACTCCCGAATACTTCGCAGCCCGCGTCAGCCCCGGCCGTATTATGTTCGAAGCAGACGGCGTTCCGTACGCAGTAGCGAAGGAAGCCCTCCGCCTCGGCGCCCAGAAACTGCCCGTGGCCACCAAGTTTGTCGTTAGAAGAGATTATTCAGAAGAAAATTTGTAAAGTATGAAACAGCAAGTCATAAGAGAACTTTCTACCCCTGATATGATAGAAAGATTAAACGAAGAAAAAGAACGCCTGGCCAAGCTGAAACTCAGCCACGCCGTTTCTCCTGTTGAAAATCCTCAGACAATCAAGGAACAGAGACGCACCATCGCCAGACTGAAAACCGAACTTCGCAGACGCGAATTAGAAGCAAAATAATTTTAGAATACCGAATTATGGAAGAAAGAAATAGAAGAAAAGTCAGAGAAGGTCTCGTTACCAGCGACAAAATGGAAAAGTCCATCGTTGTCAGCGTAGAACGCAAGCTGAAACATCCTAAGTACGGGAAATTCTTAAAGAGAACCACCAAGTTGATGGCTCACGACGAGAACAACGATTGCCACATCGGCGACCGCGTAAAGGTTATGGAAACCAGACCGCTCAGCAAGAACAAGTGCTGGCGTTTAGTAGAAATCATTGAAAGAGCAAAATAGTTATGGTACAACAAGAATCAAGATTAGCCGTTGCTGATAACAGCGGCGCGAAAGAAGTGCTTGTCATCCGCGTATTGGGCGGAACCAAGAAAAGATACGCCTCCGTTGGCGATAAGATCGTCGTAGCCGTAAAGAGCGCCATTCCCTCCGGCAACGTGAAGAAGGGCGACGTCTCCAAGGCAGTCGTGGTGAGAACCAAGAAGCACGTCAGAAGAACTGACGGTTCCTACATCCGTTTCGACGATAACGCAGCAGTCCTTCTGACTGGCGCTGACGAGCTCCGCGGCACCCGTATCTTCGGACCCGTCGCACGTGAGCTTCGCGAGAAACAGTATCTCAAGATTGTTTCACTGGCACCGGAAGTACTTTAATCGTTACAAGGAACAATTGACAAAGACCAATTGAATAATTAATCAAAAAATCAAAAAGATGAAAATTCACATTAAAAAAGGCGACATCGTTAAGGTTCTTGCCGGTGATGCAAAAGGCAGCCAGGGCAAGGTCTTGATGGTAAACAAGGAGACTTACCGCGCCGTTGTGGAAGGCGTCAATATGGTTTCAAAACACGCGAAACCGAGCGCCAAGAATCCTCAAGGCGGTATCGTAAAACAGGAAGCCCCCATCCACATCTCCAACCTTATGGTAGTAGATGCTAAAGGTAACGCTACCCGCATCGGTAGAAGAATGGGCGACGCAGGAAAATTAGTTCGTTATTCTAAAAAATCAGGGGAGGAGATCAAATAATGTACGTACCAAGATATAAAGAAAAATATGACAAGGAAGTCGTTCCCGCTCTCAAAGAACAATTCGGCTTCAAATCCATTATGCGTATTCCCCGCTTGCAGAAGATCTGCTTGAACCAGGGCCTCGGCAAGTTCGGCATCGCAGACAAGAAATTAATTGAAATCGGTGTCCAGGAAATGACCCTCATCGCTGGTCAGAAGGCAGTCGCCACCAAGTCAAAGAAGGATATCTCCAACTTCAAGTTGAGAAAAGGTATGCCCATTGGCGTTAGAGTGACCCTCCGCGGCGAACGTATGTATGAGTTCCTCGACCGCCTCATTTCCGTTTCCATCCCCCGTATCAGAGACTTCCGCGGCATCAGCGACAAGGGCTTTGACGGTAGAGGCAACTACACCCTCGGCATTCCGGAGCAGATCATCTTCCCCGAAATCGACCTCGACAAGGTTGCTAAAATCAACGGTATGGACATCACCTTCGTGACCACCGCACAGAACGACAAAGAGTGCCTGGCCCTCCTGAAGGAATTCGGCTTACCATTTAAGAATCAAAAATAAGGATTAGGAATATGGCAAAAGAATCATTAAAAGCAAAAGAAATCAAGAGAGCAAGAATGGCTGCCAAATACGCTGCCAAACGCGCTGAGCTGAAACGCATCATCAACAACGGTAGCGAATATACCGATGAGAAGGAAGCAGCTGTCAAGGCGCTTCAACAGCTCCCGCCGAACTCCAATCCTATCAGAATGCATAACCGCTGCCAGTTGACCGGCCGTCCAAAAGGTTATATGCGCCAATTTGGTATTTCTCGTATTAATTTTAGAGAAATGGCTTTGGCTGGATTACTTCCGGGCGTTAAAAAAGCAAGTTGGTAAAATTAATTTAGAGAAAAACAGTTATGAATACAGATCCGATATCAGATTATTTAACCAGATTGAGAAATGCCATTATGGCAAATCACAAGGTCGTGGAAATCCCTGCTTCTAAGACGAAGAAGGAAATCACGAAGATTTTGTTTGACAAGGGTTACATCCTGAACTACAAGTTCGAAGACGACGTACATCCTGGCATCATCAAAATCGCCCTCAAATATCATCCCGTAACCAAACAGTCGGCCATCGCCAACCTCAAGCGCGTCAGCCGTCCTGGTCTTCGCCAGTATGTGGGCGTTGACAATATGCCTTCCGTTATGAACGGCCTCGGCATCGCCATCGTCTCCACCTCTCACGGCTTGATGACCGACAAGGAAGCGAAAGCTCAGCACGTTGGTGGCGAAGTTTTGTGTTACATTAGTTAATAGGAGGAACGCATTATGTCAAGAATAGGAAAATTACCCATCGCCCTTCCGAAAGGCGTAGAAATCAAAGTTGATGAAAAAACTAACGTCATCACGGTGAAAGGCCCCCTCGGCGAATTGCAGCAGAAGGTGGATCCCGACATCACTACCAAAATCGAAGACGGTCACCTTATCGTGGAGCGCCCCACCGACCAGAAACGTCACCGCGCTCTCCACGGCCTTTACAGAGCACTCCTCGCTAATATGGTGAAAGGTGTTTCCGAAGGTTTCGAAGTGAAACAACAGCTCGTTGGCGTCGCCTACAAGGCGGAATCAGCTGGCCAGTTGCTCACCCTCAGCCTCGGCTACTCCCACAACCTCGTGTTCGAACTTCCCAAGGAAATCACTGTTACCACTGTCACCGAAAAAGGTAAAGACCCGTTGATCATTATGAAGTCAATGGACAAACAGTTGCTCGGACAAGTTGCCAACAAGATTCGTTCTTATCGTAAACCCGAACCTTACAAGGGTAAAGGTATCCGCTTCGTCGGTGAAGAAGTTAGAAAGAAAGCCGGTAAGTCCGCAGATAAATAATCTTAAAAATTTAATACAATGGCAAATAAAAAAATATATAGAAGAAATAGGATTAAACAGAGAGTCCGCAAGGTCATCAGCGGCACTCCCGAGCGTCCGAGAATGTCTGTTTACAGAAGTAACCGCGACATTTATGTTCAGTTGATTGACGATGTTGCTGGCCGCACCTTGGTTTCAACTTCTTCCGCAATCGCAGCTATCCGCGAACAGAAGATCACCAAGAGCGAAAAAGCTGCCCTCGTTGGTAAGAACGTAGCCGAAATGGCCAAAGAAGCTGGCATCAGCGCAGTCGTTTTCGACCGTAACGGTTATTTGTATCATGGTAGAGTAAAATCTTTGGCCGATGCAGCCAGAGAAGGTGGTTTAACTTTCTAAAACTGAGTAACTATGTCAAGTATCAATATTAAAAGTGTAAAAGCAGCCGATATCGAATTGAAAGATAGATTGGTCGCAGTTAACAGAGTTACCAAAGTAACCAAGGGTGGTAGAACGTTCAGCTTTTCTGCTATCGTAGTTGTTGGCGATGAAAATGGTGTAATCGGCTACGGCCTTGGCAAAGCTAAGGAAGTTTCTGCTGCCATCGCTAAAGGCATCGATGACGCAAAGAAGAATCTGATTAAGGTTCCCGTTCTCAAGGGCACTATTCCTCACGCTGCCGAAGGTAAGTATAGCGGTTCTCTCGTCTTTATGAAACCCGCTGCTCCCGGTACCGGTGTCATCGCTGGTGGTGCTATGCGTGCCGTTCTCGAAACTGTTGGCGTTAAGAACGTGTTGGCTAAGTCCAAAGGTTCTTCCAACCCCCACAGCGTAGTGAAAGCTACCATCAAGGCCCTCTCACAAATGCGCGACGCTTATTCCGTCGCTCAGGTTAGAGGTGTCGGCCTTGACAAGGTCTTCAATGGCTAATACTTTCTTTAAGTATATGATTTCCCCTGCATTTCGGTGCAGGGGATTTTTTTTATCGCTATAATGGAGACTTGCACCTTTTGACTTACGACTTTTCAACCTGTGATTGAAAATCCATTCATTCTCGTTGTTAAGAAGCTACGCTTCTTTTCTTCCTCTTCGCTCGGCAAAGCTCAAACAAGTTTGGCTTTGCGCTCACTCATTCGTTGTTAAGAAGCTACGCTTCTTTTCTTCCTCTTCGCTCGGCAAAGCTCAAACAAGTTTGGCTTTGCACTCACTCATTCGTCAGTTCTCGAATATGTTCTCGAAACGAAAAAAAAGTTTTCAACAACTTTTCAACACTTCGTTTTCGTCTTTTTTGGTTGCCAAAATGCTGTTTTTGAAAGTGAAAATGCAGTTTTTCACTGCTTTTTTCCGCTCCGCAATTCCTCGGACCCACCCTCTTGAAATCGCCTCCGTTTTGCAGTATATTTGCATAACCTTTGATAAGGCATCTGACAGAATTACTAATTTAACTAAGTTGTTGATGATGAACGATTTGAGTTTGCACAATGAGGGCTTTTCGGCTGGCTCGCTGAGGAAAGGGAAGAACATTTTCACGATTCCCGTCACCGATTTCGCTTTCAAGAAGATTTTCGCCACGGAGAAGAACAAGCACTTCCTGATTGATTTTCTCAACGCCGCCGTCTCGTCGTATGTGGGCGAGATCGCCGACCTCACCTACCTTCCGACGGAGAAGTATGGCTTCTGTCCCGGCGAGAAGCGTGTGGTCTTCGACATCGCGTGCACGGACACGCAGGGGCGGGGTTTCATCATCGAGATGCAGCACGCGCGGCAGCCGGAGTTCGTTGACCGCTCCATCTTCTACCTGAGTCGCTCCATCAGCGGGGGGATGAAGTCCGGCGAGCGGCGTTACCGCATCGTGCCCACCTACTCGGTGAACCTGCTCGACTTCGAACTGCCGGAGCAGCGGCACAGCGGCAAGTGTTTCCAAGCGATTTTCCTCAAGGACCAGGACAATCAGATTTTAACAAAAAAGGTGGGCGTGTTTTACTTGAATTTGTGTAATTTTGCAGCGCAGCAGGAAGATGTTCCGCAAGAGCTCCGTCAGTGGCTGTACGTGCTGCGGAATATGCAGGATTTCGACGAGGGCGACTACGGGCGGCAGGAGGGCATCTTCCAGGATCTGCTTGACGAATGTAGAATTTCAAAAATGAGCAAGATGGAAAAGGAGAACTACGAGAAGAGCATCCTGGAGTACGAGGACGTGCAGGAGGCGATTGCCTACGCGAGGGAGCTCGCTGCCGAGGAGGCCTACGGCAAGGGCGTGAAGGAAGGCAGGAAAGAAGGTATGGAAAAAGGGCGTGAGAAATGGAGAAGGGAAGGTATGAAGAAGGGAATTGAAAAAGGTGTGGAACAAACTTTATTAACTATTGTACTCAATATGCGGAAGAGTGGTATGGATCTCGCGACCATTTCAAGTGTCACGGGGCTTACCGAAGAGGAGATCAACAAGATGGTGGAATAGTCCAGATTGATTTCTCAAATCTGCGGTGTTGGTGAACCTTCTGGACTTTGAACTGCTGGAGGGCAAGCGGCGCGTGGCTATTGACATTGCCAAATGTGCTGCGGAATATGCAGGATTCTGACGAGGGCGACTACGGGCGGCAGGAGGGCATCTTCCTGAATCTGTATGACGAATGTGGAATTTCAAAAATGAGTAAGATGGAAAAGAGACGTGAGAAATGACGAAGGGTGGAATATTGCCACCATTTCATCTGTTACGGGTTTGAAGGAAGAGCTCCCAATCGCAAATCGACCAGCCGAAAGGGAATGATTCCTTTTTTTATCAACACAGTGCTGTTTGTATTTGATATTTCCGTATTTTTGCAGCTCAATTTTAATCAACAACGAATGTAGGATTTAGCAATATCCGTAAAAAGGAAAGGAGGTGATAAATGGTTGACACCATTAGCTTTGGTATGCTGAAATGGCATCATATAACGAATCCAACCGTAGAGGATATGGATTTTTTGCGAAATAATTTCCATTTTCACCCCTTGGATATTGAAGACTGCTACAGCTTCGTTCAACGTCCGAAAATTGACGTTTACGATGATTATTATTTCCTTGTGCTCCATTTTCCTCTGTTGGATTCTCGAACCAACATTATTCGTACAGAGGAAACCAAGATTTTCTGGGGGCACGACTTCCTCATTACGGTTGGCAATTCCCATTATGTGGTTCAGGATTTGTTTAATCTTACCAAGCTGGATCCAGACGAGATGGAAGAGGATGAGCAGATTGGCGGTACGAGCGACGGTATTCTTTACAAAGTGCTCTATCGGATGATGAAGGAGACTTTTTTGCTTGTGGAACGTCTGGGAACGGAGCTTGAGGCCATCAACCGTGACCTTTTCAGCCGCAAGTCGGAGAAGACCATTGAACGGATTTCGGTTTTCCGCAAGAACATTATCCAGCTGAACACAATGTTCAAGCCGCAGTTGCGACTTTTCCATATGTTTGAGTCGGGCGACGTGAAAGGTTATGTGGAGGATATGGAAGACTACTGGGGAAACATCCTCGACTTCTACCAGAAGATGTGGGATATGGTGGACGACTACGGCGAGTTGGTGAACGGACTTTCCAGCACGTTTGATTCGTTGCAGGCCAACCGCACCAACGAGATTATGCGAATGCTGACCATTATTTCCACCATCGTGCTTCCGCTGACCTTTTTCACGGGGCTTTACGGGATGAACGTGCAGCTGCCCTATTCCGAGGCCCGTTGGGCGTTTTACGGCGTTTTGGGCGTGTGCGGGCTCACCATCGTGCTGCTGCTCATTTTCTTCCGCCGCAAGCGCTGGCTCTAAGTCCGCGTAGTGGTTGGAGGGAGGAGAAGGTAAATATTCAGTAAGTTGTTTTCTCTATTTGTACTCTTGTTATTGTATGAAATGATCAGTTGAGTGACGGTCTTGGCGTATTGTAGGTTAGTAAGACGCTGAGAATCGAATTTGTAAGTTCCATTATTTTATCTTTTCCTTGTAGGTGATTCGTAATACTCTTCTTTCATTGTCGATTTCAATCTTGCCCAGCCGTTCTAAAACGGATTGGCCGAGGAGTAGGGGAGCTGTTTGACTTTTTACAACAGACGCGCGAACGTTGTTCAGTACGGCATCTCCGAACTTGACAGTCTTTAGGTTGATGATGGTTCCTTTAGAAATTTCTCCGTTGGCGTTCAGGTAGTTCTGTTTGCCGATGATGTCGCTTGAGGATAGGTATTTATTTTTTAGCATAAAGGTCGCCTCTACCGTACTTATGGAGACGTCGGATGCACCGGTATCAAAAATGAAGTATAGGGGCAAATCGTTGATAACGCAGGGGACTTCACAAACATTGCCGCGTTTTGTATAATGGATTTCTTGCGTCTTTTCAATAAAATTGTCTGCCTGATTTTCGTCTTCAGATATGCCAAACTGTTTGCGTAACTGTTGAATCTCCTGTGCCATTTTGGCTTTATATTCATTAACTTTTTGGTGATAAATTATCTGAGAAAAATCACTAATGCTTTTTTCATTTCTTGATGATTTAGGAATTGTTTGACAAATATGGATAAAGAAACTTTATTATTGGTTGTGTGATCTTGTAGGTAAAAAAACAGCCAGCCCCTTCTATGAGGGACTGGCTGGGGTGTTCTTATTTCTTAATCATTCTTACCAGTTCCCCAAACCACATAACGAGGGAGGATAGACCGGTGATGAGGAGAAAATCAACCATTGAAAGTGGTACGCAGTTGAACATATCGTTGAATCCAGGAACGTACAACATTGCGATTTGACCAATTAAGATTACCGCAGCAATGGCAATAAATCCCTGGCATCCTTTGAAATGGAATGCGCTTTTGCCTGTTTTGTATGCACGAGCGTCAAATAAATACCAGAAATGAGTCATCACAAAAACAGTAAAGAACAAGGTTCCTTCGTATGCACTAAGTCCATTGCCTTTTACCCAGGTGATGTTCAGAAAGTCGGCAAGAGACGTAACCTCAGCATTTTCAAACACGAGAAGTAGCACCAATTGAATTAGGAAGAAGAGACCGCCAATACCGAAGATATTAGTTTTCATTGATTTATCAAGAATGGACTCTTTGCGGTCACGGGGCTTTTGTTCCATAACCTTGCGAGTGGGAGGAAGAGAGGCTAAAGCGATAGCAGCGAATGTATCCATAATCAGGTTTACCCACAACATTTGGGTTACTGTAAGCGGTGATTTTGTCCCAATGAAAGCACCTACGAGCACGATGAAGCAAGCGGAAACATTTACGGTCAATTGGAACAGAAGGAAGCGTTGGATATTCTCGTAAAGAGAACGGCCCCACATCACAGCATTTGAGATAGTTTTCAATGAGTTGTCAAGAATAGTCATATCGCTGGCTTCCTTAGCCACAGCAGTGCCATCACCCATAGAAAGGCCGACATCGGCAGCATTCAAGGCGGGAGCATCGTTGGTGCCATCACCTGTAACGGCGACAACTGCATCTTTTTGCTTCAGCAATTTCACCAAACGCTCTTTGTCATTAGGACGTGCACGCCAAAGAATTTTTAATTTGTCAATGCGATTAAGAGCTTCTTCATCCGACATAGCGGCAAATTCGTTAGCGGCCAACAAGGCATTTTCTGAATCAGCATCATTGTATAGACCAACCTGACGACCGATTTCTTTGGCTGTACCGACTGTATCACCAGTTACAATTTTCACATCAATACCGGCTGCCATACATTCTTTAATGGCATCTGGCACTTCCGGGCGAATCGGGTCTGAAATAGCCACTACTCCCATCATTCTCAAAGAGCGACTGTCAATTAATTTCCCATCTAAAATCACATTGTCATCATCGCGCAACACAGCGTATGCCAAACCTAAAGTACGATAAGCTTGATTTTGATATTCAACGAGTTTTGATTCGTATGCTTGACGTTCTTCACCCGTTTCACCACAAAGATTCAATAAAATATCTGGTGCGCCAGTAACATATAGCACACGACTATTCACAACTTGAGAATTAACAACGGTGGCCATATATTTAATCTCTGTAGAGAAAGGCACCCGGTCCTTAATTGCAACGGATTCTCGAATAGGAAGATAATTTTCGTTGGCATTGTGCAACCAAAGCAAAAGGGCGCTTTCTGTCGGACTTCCAATAGCTTTGATTTTATTTTTGTCGGAATAATCCAAATTCGCTGTTGTATTTGCCGCTATTGATTCTTTGATGAATTGAGAAATCTCATCTTGACCCAACTGCTGGTTTGACAAGTTGGGAAAGAAAGTATCTGCAACTTGCATTTGGTTTTGTGTCAGCGTTCCTGTTTTATCTGTACAGATGACGGAAGTGGCTCCCATCGTCTCACAGGCGTGCATAGTACGAGGCAGCGTGTTTTCCTTCATCAGTTTCCGCATACTGAACGCCAAACTCAATGTAACACTCATAGGAAGACCTTCTGGAACTGCTACCACAATAAGGGTAACAGCAATCATAATGGTACTGAGCAAATAGCTTACGAAATCAATCCAGCCCTGAGTGTTTGAGAAGTCAGCGTCTCCACCGATAAAATAGCGAAGTAATCGACCAACTACAATTAAACCGGCAATAACATAACTGGCCTTGGTAATCCAATCTGCAAGACTGTCGAGTTTCTCACTCAACGGGGTCGGCTCACCTTCATCCACTTGAGCAGCTTCAAAAACCTTGCCGCAAGCGGTGGCATCACCCACAGCAAACACTCGTGCCGTACAATAGCCCTGCAAAATGGTAGTGCCCTTCATCAGATGATTGGAAGGATAGGTAGCATCTTTGTCAAATTCCGATTCAATGCAAGTTTTATGACAAGACAACTCACCTGTAAGTGTTGATTCATTAACATTTATGGTTAGGCCATCTAACAATTCGCAATCTGCTGGTATTTCCTCACCTGTATTAAGAATGACAATATCTCCAACAACAACATCTTTGCGAGGAACTTGGCAAACGTTGTCATTGCGGATAACCTTCACGAGCGTGTCATCATTAACTTCGTTAAGACTTTGGAACGTCTTTTCATTCTTGCTTTCCAAAACAAAGGCCACACCCGTAGCCAAAATAAGAGCCACGATGATGCCGATGGGTTCAAAGAAAGTTGTCCATTCAACGCCAACCCATTCAAACTCGTAAATGGAAATGGCCATTGAGAGCACGAATGCGGTAATAAGAATCTTGAAGAGAGGGTCTTCAAAACCGCCAAAGAAACCGACGATAACAATCAAGAAAGTTGAAGCAAATACTATCATTGGCATCACCCAAATTATCGTTCCCATACTGCCAGCAAGACATCCTGCCGCAATGATGGTGCCTACCAATACGGCGAGCAAACTTAGCACAATCCAATGGGTACACGCTTCTTTGATTTTGTCCCAAACGGTTTCTTTTTCTGGAGGCGTAAGGATATTCACGCCATTTTCCCTACGGCTTTCGAGCACTTCGGCATCGGTCAAGCCCGTGTAATGATGTTTTTGATTTTCCATAATTGATTATGATTGTTGATTAAAAATATTTGAATACTTTTGTGAATTGTTGCTTTGTGCGAAACCGATAGGTTTTTCTTTTTCTTTTGTAGGATAGTGTCTCTTGATTTGTGGGAGAATGTCGTACGCATAATTAAGTGCCTCACCGATTGCCCGATAGGCACGCTTTATTTCAACCATGAAATCCTCGGCGGAACTGACAGAAGAGATGAATACACAAACCACCCTATTGGATTGTGCTATTAAGGTGATGTGCGGATTTTCAAGGTTAACGGCATTTGCCAAAACTGCCTGACCTTCCATACTTATATTTTCCCATTCTTCGTCAATTTGCGCATAATCTACGATGGCTGTCCTGAATTCGTTATTTCGGGATTGCCAAAAATGAACACGATAAGTTCTACCATTCATTCGATAAGTAAGTTCGCCTTCATCTTTTTCGCATTTGTATCCTTCAGATCTGAGCTTCTTAATGATCTTCTGCTCCAACTTTTCCTCACTCCGGATTCTATGAATAAAATGCTCAATAGTGAATATGCCAAGAAAATATAGTACGATTCCACCTATTAGAATAACAATCGGGTGAATATCAAATACAATAGGCAATTCACATATAAGAATAAAATATGCGAGAGTAACCAGATAGAGAATTGTTGATTTATTCATATTATCAAATCGTTTTATTAAGCAAATGCAATGTTCTTTGGCACTTTTCTCCAAAATAAAATTGGTCAAGAACATTTTTGAATAGGGGCTGTTCGGTGGCAACATAGAATAATGTTGCACAAGATTTCACTTTTCATTGTAATCAATAATTGCAAGTTATGTTAATACCATCGGGCCACTCCTCCGTGGTGTGAGCAGGTGCCTCTTCGGCTTTCGCTAAAGCTGTATGTTCCATCCTTACAAAGTGCAGTTGCTCCTTGTGGAACTGAAGAATAATAAGTTGGTGATTGTACGCGATGTCCATAGGTATTGGGGTAGGATTTAGCAGAAGAGGATGTGCTTACGTAAGAGCTATTGCTTTTTGTTGAAGTGTAAGAGTGTGAAGAGCTTGACTTGGTGCCAGCTGTGACATAACAATAGGAGGGCTTTTGAGAAGAAATATAATATGAACTAATACATCCTGTATAACCATTGTATTTCACCCACACCCAATGACAGTCGCAATCTTCGTCGATCTCCACGGGAGTGCCTTTGGGCAAGACCGTAATGATTGAATATTCAGTACCTGGACCTGAGCGCAGGTTAAGAAAATCTGCGGTTACATACTTGGTGATTGCATTGGCGTTGGAAAAGCAGAGGAAAATTGCTGCAAAAAGAATCAAAAATCGTTTCATAGTTTTACTTTTTTAAGTGAATAATTTCATTGATTTTTATGCGGCAAAAATAGTGTGGGCTTATGAGGTGGTTAAAAAGTTGCAATGTTTTGAGAAAAAGTGGTGCTTTTTTGACGGGGATAGGGGGTAAGGTTGCAAGGCAACTATTGACCAACTACCAAATGTACAACATCTAACCCTGCATACACCAATATTAAAACACCCACAATGGTGCAAACCACGTTCAGCCACTTTTTCCAAGGACTGGATTTCTTTTTAACAATAAGTGATGGTAAAACCCACCAAATAAAAAGGGCGATAATAACTTTAAGTATTATTCCTGTCATAATTTGTAATAAAAAAGGGCATTGCATTGAACGCAATGCCCTTGAAGATTCATAAAACTTATTGATTCATACTCCTTTCTCGGTAAATTGCATTTACTCGATTTTGAATTTCAGAGTATGCCGAACCTAGTGCTTCTTTTCGTGCTTGTCCATTACCAAAATCACCACGAATAACATTTAAAGCATCTTTTTCAACATCACCAGTTAACCCAGCAGTTCTTGTTGGAGATGATGAGGAGGATTTAGAACTTACAGATTTAGCAGTTTCTGACTGTTGAGGTTTTGTTTGAGCAGTTTTATTTGTTGACTCTGCAACTTTATTTTCGACATTGTCAGGAACCGTTTCTTCAGATGTTGAGGATGTTCCTGATAAGATTTCTGCACTATTATCCACTTCAGAATCACCATCTTCTGCATCCAAAGATTGTGATTCAGTCTGCTCCGTATTAGGTTCTTCATTTTTAATCCCTTGCTCGTCACTATTGGGTTTCAAAAAGACAATTGCGGCAATAATTGCAGCAACAACAATAATCCCTAAAAGAATCCAAAGCCAAGTTTTTGGAGTTGGACCTTTCGGCTCAACCACTCTCTTTTCTTTAAGAGTGACTTTTCGTTTTAATTGAACATCAGACATATTAATTGCAAATTAAAGCGAACCCAGGAATTTCATCAAAAGCTGTGCTGAGGTCCATTACACGGCTTTCATTTTTAAGTGAATTCTCTCCATTGTTGTTTTGGATGGAACAAACGCAATAAACGTGACCATGGTCTTCAGAATCAGCAAGTACTTCCAAGTAATCTCCTGAGTCACTCTGCAATTCTATGCGCGCGTGGTCTTGTGCGAAAGTAATGTCTTCGCCTTCAATTGCTGCTCCATAATTCACAACGCATATGTACGCGGTATCAATTTCGTCCAATTTAGCGATGTTGATTTGTTCAACTTCTTCACCACCAGGTTGAGGTTCTTTGTTATCACCCATGTGTAACATATAAGGGAAGTTATTCAAATCACCTAAATCGCTTCTTTTATTGCGATATTCATTGGAGAAGACACCACCGACCTCACCATTTTTTTTCTTGAAAAACAAGCACAAATCTTGGTCCGTGTCCGTTCCCCAGATTAATTTGACCTTTAATTTACCATTGAATGTAAATGCAATGGATTCTCCTTTTCTCTTAAGAGTAACTTTCTTTTTTAATTGTACTTCTGCCATAATAATAAAATTAAGTTATTGTATTAATAAATTATTACCAAGTTGTCTAACATAATCGTTCTTGTTAAAAGTTAAAATCATCGTTGGTGATTACCCTTGATTTCTTTTGATTATTTTTTCCTTTTTGTTCTTCTTTTGTTTCAAAGAAATCGTCTTCAGTTTTAGTAGATATTTCTTTTAATTCGTCAATCTTGCTATTACTCTCTGTAAGGTTATCTGAATTGAAAAAATCATCTTTGTTTTTTTCAGACTTTCCTTTTATCCTATTTTTTTTAGTATTGTTTTTGCTTATTTTTTTAGGTTGTTGATTATTATCTTCTTTTTCAAATATTTCTTTTCTTAAACTTTTAACAACAACTGTTTCTTCGGGATATTCCTTTTCAATTGAATTTACTAGCGTAGTAGCCGACTCTAGTTCCCCATCTCCTATCTTCTTCTTAGCCTCTTCTATTTTTTGTTCAAATCGTTGTCGTCTCTTCTCAAATTCCTGCTTCTTTTTTTCAGCTGTTTTTTTATTAATAGCTTTGTTTTTAATCTCAAGAATTTCTATATCCTCTCCGATTGATAGCACTTTATCACATAACAGGATGACTTTGTCCCAGTTCTCATTAAACGAAGCGCTATTTATGTCTTTACGCAACTTTTCTACTTTTTCTCTAAGTTTTTTGGATTGTTCCTGTTTTGTAACATTTTGATCTCGTTTTTCTTTCCATTTTAGATGATTGTTCATATCAACATCCATTAACATCTCACACAATTCAATAGCTCTATTATAATCTTGAAATTTTTCTGCGTTTTGCAATTCAGATTTCAAGTTGGTAAGGGTATCTACGAATATTTTTTCTTCTCTCTTTTGTATCCTATATTGACACTCTATGATTTTTGCATTTATCTCAGCATTATCGCCAACTTCTTTTGCTTTTTTATATTCTTCAATGGCAACATCATATTGCTCATCTTCAAAGCATTTATCTCCGGCAGATAAATATTGTTTGTACAACATTATCTTTTCTTGCATTGTCTTTATCTTTTCAGATAAGTAATCTGCCCACTTTCTATATTCTATGTTGCTGGGATCAAGATTGATTGCTTTGTCAATAGCAATTTTAGCATCTTGATAATGCCCGATTTTGTCTAAATCCAATGCTTGTCGATAAAATTCTTCGGATTGTTGCTTTTGTCGTTTTTTCAATCTTTCAGCTTCCTCAGCAGCCTTTTCCATCTCTTCCTGATGCTTGCGCAATAAATCAGCCTGCTTTTCTTGTTCTTGTTTTAATGCATCAAGGTTGGCTCTCTCTCGAATCCTATTTTCTTCATCGGCATAGCGTTTTAAATCTATGCGAGGATAACAAGATATGATTCCCGAAATATCTGTTGTCTTATAAAAGAATGTATTGTCTTTGCCTATTAAGGACTCAAATTTGCCGCGAATTCGTTCACTTAAGAAACAATTACCTATAAAACAGCAGAAATCAATTCCATTGGGAGCATATCCTGATACAAACGCCTCATATTCAGAAACTATATCTTGCAAATATCTCCCCGTGTCTGATTCCAAATTGTTTTTGTTGACAAGTATATCACGTGTGATGTGCGGGGCTCTTGCAAATGATATGTTTTTAATTTGCAAGGGACGATTCATATGCATTGCATCCAATCTACTTAACCAATCTCCCGCCTGTAGCTCAAAGCGTTCAATTTCTTCTTCCCTTTCTTCTTCCGACGATAAGATTCCAGTTATCGAATTGAGTTCGCCAACCACAAATTTGCATATTGCTCGTTTACGGGGATCTATGCCTTTCCCTACAATGGATTTAACATCTCCATCTCTTAGAAAATAGTTGTCTGCATAAGTTAGTTTGGTGAAATGCAATGTCGCATTCGTGGCTTCTAACATCAAGGCAGAATGTCCTGCTGTAATATTAACTTCGTTCTCCTCGAATAATCTGAAAAAGGCTAACTCTGAAAGAGGTATAGTATAGGATTGTACATCAAATCCTTTTTTTCTAATATAATCAACAAATCGTTGCTTTGCTAAATCTCCAATAGTTGATGAAAAAGAAAGCAAAGTCGGTATTTCTGTGGGAGTAGTGTAAGTAACTTTTGCATATTCTTCTTTCCAAATTTTTAGCATGCCAGATTCAGCCAACAATTCCACCAGAGGAAGTTGACCATGCCTTAACGAGAATTCTTGCCTATCGTCTTCTATGTTTTTTAGGAACTTCCCATAGTAATTGTATTCCCTATCCATGTAATGTTTTTTGTACCCTTTCCCAAATGATACACGGTGATAGTTGGGATCATTGAAAAAATAGAGCCACATCAATGGATCATCATCCACTAATATAGGATGTGGAGTCCCATAGCCGGTGCTGATTGCACCGA
Organism: Bacteroidales bacterium; assembly: GCA_045627805.1. Classification (GTDB taxonomy): domain Bacteria; phylum Bacteroidota; class Bacteroidia; order Bacteroidales; family WCHB1-69; genus UBA1756. The sequence continues at coordinate 9,761 of JAZQOJ010000094.1, read as the reverse complement.
CTATGAATTCCATATCTATGTGAAGTACTAAATAGTTGGCAGGCATTTGTATTAAGCTTTAAAAATCTCGGGGATAAGGATTTTTTCCAAATAACATAAACCTTCAGCAATGAGCAACGGGAAACGATATTCGAATTGTCCAGTCGAATTTTTCACTTCTCGTGCTTTGATATATTCGCTATCATTGCTAATGTAGGAAGATAGCAAGCTGGCCAATTGTGATTTTTTATTGCGTAACGGTGCGATTTCAGTAACCAAACCAGCCTTATTGCTTACAAAGTCAATGAAAATCTCAAGAAATTCATCAAAATTTTCAAAGTGTTCCGGAAATTCAAATTGACCAATGTTTTCAAAAAACTCGCTGACAACAGTTGTATTTTCTTCTACAATGTCATATTGCCCGTTTCTCAAGAATTTAATGCCCTTTTCAGCAAATATGTCTGAAGAAAAGCGTGTGTTTGTATCAAATGTTAGTTCTTTATCAGCAACCAATCCTTTTGACACTTCAGATTTGTTATCATTGTTAATGTCCGTACGATAAATCAATTGAATATTCTCACAACCTTCACCAAACGCTTTCTTGAAACAAGTCTCATAGTAAGTGGTCGCCAAAGAAATACCCGGATTGGTTTGTAACCAATGGAAAAGTCTTCCACCTTTTCCAAATGGCAAGATATGCACACTCTTAATACCAGTAAGATTGTTTTGTCGGATTGTTTTTGCACAGAGTTTTCCGGCATAATACACCAATAATCCCGTAACATAAGCTGGAATTGCATAAACAAAAGGTGCCTCTCGACTGATAAAACTATAAAATTCAGAAGATGTATTCGGGGTCAATTGGTCAAAAACACTATTCAAATAAAATGGTGCTTTTTCACCTTCATTCAATATGTCTCGAATATTTTCAACGTGAATCTTTTTCTGAGACTCATGATAGTTGAAAATTGCATTTCTGAATTGTTGTGATTTGACTACCGCATCAAAAAAGACCCCAGCTGCTATCCTTACAGAACTTTGATTGAATAGTGTCTCTGCGTTGTTATGATTGATATCTTGCGCGAGGAGCAAAATGTCACTAGTGCTCCCCCCCACATCAATGCCTAAGAACATTGCATTGTTCAGTCCAAAATCTTGACTTAAAGCATACTTGCATACGGATTCAGATTCCGTTTGTTCTTCAATATTGGTGGGACGAAGTTTATTACCATTTGCATTCGTAATAGGTGTGACATTCGGCAACTGTGCATTGTAAATGTTACGGTATTGGCTCAAATCCGTCGGGGACATTGAGCTGGGGAAAGACCATTTAATAGTGTTCGGAGCAATTCCTTGCGCATACAAATCAGCACAAACCGACAACCATAATGATTTCAAGTAGGCTGTCTTTTGAGCGATACCCTTGGCATCGGAGAGCCACTTCATATTGTAATGGAGTACACCTGCTTGTGTCGTGATTTTTTCCTTTGTCATCTCTTTGACAAGAATATTTTTCTCATTGACAGCAACACCACCTGAGATTTCCTTGTCAGTATGTGCTCCAATGTAACGAGAATCGTGCTCATGCAACCAAGATTTGACCTGGCCGTTGGCAGACGATTCATTAGAGAAGAATAATAATTCATCTCTTTCAGCAATATTTCCGCTATCTGCATCGATTCCGACTAAGGCCAAACGGCGATTAGTGAATTGAATAGGAGCAACATTGTTATTAATCCGATAATGAATACAAGAATTGTTGCTGCCAAAGTCAATACCAACAATGGCAGATGGATTAAGCGTTGCTGTTGAATAATCTACAATTTTCCTTGCCCCCATGGATTCATCTCCAGGATTCTTCACCATCAAGTATCCAGCATTTTCAGTATGGCCTGCATTTTCAATACGAATTTCCAAACCGCAAATAGGGGCATTGGATTTAACCACTTCGTATTTATGCATCTCTTCAGGCACTTGGCCAATTGGATATTTCACCAATTCCAAAACATCTAAGCCTGCATCTTGTTTCATGTCTTCATCACTGTCAGCGTACACGACCATTTTTTTAATATTGTTGCCGTTTGGACGCTCTACGGTTATGACTTGTCCATCTGAACAATGCTTGTAGAATGGAATAAACTTCATTCCGGACAAGTTCGTGGGATACTCAGAATACAGATAATATGAATCCCATTTGTCAGAAATAAAATCAGGCCACATCAATATCTTTCTTCCTGCAGTAGCCCACTCGATTTCATACTCTTTTGCATTCAAACGATAAGGTTGATTGTCTATGTTGACAGTTAAATCCACATTTAACTTCCCTTGCTCATTGATTTTTCCAACAATGTCATATCTGGGGTCATTATGGGAAACTAATACCCCTAACTTGTTGGCAAACATTTGAATTCCTTCAAAACTTAAAGGCAATGAAAAATACTTAACAGGATTATCTGCATCTTGAGGATCATTGACTTTCAAATAATAAACCGCCGCAGAAGAGAGTGGGTTTCTATAATCCGAGGATTCATACCATCCAACAATTTTTTTGTCGTTCTTAAGGATATTCTGCAAATCGTCTAATTCTGCTTTGATAAGTTGGGGTTTATCTGGCTTTGTAAAAGTCATATCACCGGTTGTGAGCAGATATACTTTTTGATTGGATTCTAATAATGAGCCATAGGGCATCTGCAAATTGGGGTACTTTGCTATGGTGCCGTTTTGTTGTAATTTTGGGTATTGTGTTTCAAGTTCGTTTTTCCAATCTCTAATATGTTTAATCATTCCGGATAAATCTGGGATGAACTTGCCTTGACATTCTTTATATTTTGCAAAGTTCGCATTGATGTTTTTAATAAACAGATAAATTTTTTGAATTTTATCTTCATCATCCTTAATATAGTTCATAGGATCATTAAAACGCCCCTTCTTGTACCACGGAATGTCTCCTGCGCTTTTTAAATTAGCATATTCAATTCCAGGAAAGAAAATTGAGTAGGGGGATGTTCCGCCAATCAATTGCCCGTTATATTTAATGAGTTGAATGAATGGCTTTTCGTCAGGATTGGTGTTTTTTTTCTGTTGGTCAATCCAAAGATCTTTCTCATCTAAAAGCATGCGTCCAAAAGCGCTAGGAATATCTGCCATTTTCCCCTTTGCGTCGAGGATGATGGGATTAGAAAATTCGATTCTATCGGGAAAGAGTGCTATGGCAGCCAGTAATCCACGCCACTCAGCAATCAGGGTCTCGTAAAATTCAAACAGTCCAGATTGTTGGATATTACTATCTGTGTGTTGCTTATAATCCAATGCAAACCAGAACAATTTAGGTCTTGCCCAAGGACTCGGAACACCGGAAATCAAAGTGCTTGACACAGTATCTTTATCCAAATCTCCGGCCTCAATACCTTGAATAAAAGGTTTTATTGAATCGTGGATATACCACTTACCTTCTGGATTATTTGTTGCTGCACCGGTACTTTTTATTAATTTTGCTTTAGCCATAATAGTCTATTAATTAAAGTGATACAAACTGCAAAGCGTGTCATAAACGCGTTTGATTAACTTCTCATTCTTGTTCGTGATTTCTGAAGAATCACTCATCTTGATGAACTCTTCTCTAAATCTGTTGATGATACTACCTCCAATGCCTATGGCATTATTTTTGAAAGTTTTCGCTTCAAAATCTGAACCCTTTTGGTAAATAGTTTTGTTGAAATCTAATTTTTCAAACTCCCTTGGTGTTGTACAAGCAAATAACTCTGGGTTTAATAAGAACTTATCACCGCCATTAGCTGAATTATGTACCTGACGTAACCAACCATCTTTAACTTTCCCGTTTTCAAAATAAAAGTGATAAAGTTTGAAATACTTTTTCAGATTGTCAATTTCAGATTTATCTATATCTTCGTATCCTTCTATGTTATTTACTTTCAACTCCCCAGCTTGTGCCGCTTCGAAAAAGCGATAATTGTTTTCGAGAAGAGTCATAGCGGTAAAAAGACCTAAATTCTTGGCAAAAGATACTTTATTAGTTTCGTCAACGAAATCGGCGAACTGAATTTTGCCATCGTCGCTGAAAGTTCTATAAACATACTCTAATTGCTGTTTGTTCTTAAGATCCTTCAATCCTTGCAGTTTGTCAATTGTTCCATCTTCCTGAGAATTGAAAAAGTGCCAAGCGGCAAAAGCAGCAAGCAACTCAATATAATGAGAATCATTTTCCTGTTCATCACCACCAGTGATGGTTTTATCCTTCACTTTGCTTGGTTGCCAATTGATATCCGATGTTCCCATCATATATAACCGTTGATACGTTTTTTTCACCGTTTCATCGGCTTCGTAGAACATCATGGCTGCCTGTGAATTCAATGCAAATTTGTCGGAAGTGGCAATGATTTTTTGTTTAGCTATTTCATCATCAGTAGGGGCTGCAAAAGAAAAATATGCAGTTAGCAATGTAGCGCCGAAATATGCGTTTTTTTCAATATCCGTAGCTTGAGACATAATTTTGGCAGCATCCCTAATCGCCTTGGGAATAATTGGAATTGATGATGCACCTGTGCCTCCAAAAACGGAACCTAAAATAAAAACTCTCGGATTGCCAGCTGACGCATCTATGAGTCGCTGGATAAATCGTCGCAAATCACTGTTTGTATTCTCACTTTTGATATCTTGAAGAATTGAGTGATACATCAGCATACTACCTAAATGTGTTTGCGCACGATAACCGTGTTTGAGGTCGAAGGTCTTAGCATTGTTCGTAAACAACAAGTCAGCAACTGCGGCCTCATCAGGTCTGCTGTCTTTTGTATCATCATAGTCGAAGAGCTGTTCAAAAGTTGTCTTTTTTGAGTAATCTGGACTAAATTCAAAATAGTTGATATTGGCTGAGAAAAAAGTGTCTTTTAAGGCGGTGTGTGATTTCCCAATACCTTTTGAGTTGAGATATGCCTCCTTTAAATTTTTCAAGCGGGTAAAATTCCCATTATCTTTATCGGTATCCAAAGCCAACATGTTAACTTCAGTATCGTCAAACATGCCAATTGCACACAGATGTACAAATGATTCAAGGCATCGCATTCCTGTGCCCCCGATTCCTATTACAAAAACTTGTTTTGCCATAATATCTAGTTGTATGATTAAGGATTTTATTTATTCTTTGTGGGTCCTAATATGCTACCCCACTTGCTACTGCGGAAACAAAACATTGAAAAAACAGACACTACGAAAAATCCGGCAAAGACAAGTAGTGTTGCGATAACATTGCATGTTCCAAAACGTCCCAAATAAGAAGACTTTTCAATAAAACTACTTACATAGGTAGCGTTTATCACCCAGAAAATCACAGGAACAACTACGCCTACAATAATCCACCAAATTCTTCTTTTTTTGTATGATGTATCAGGATATCCTTGCCACTTTATAATAGTAGAAATAAGCAGAGCAATAAGTATCGCTAATACAACAAAAAAAGCCGCAGCGATATAGGTGTTTTGGATTAGCGAACCAATTAGTTTGGAGCTTGTAACTGGCTTCATCGTAAACATATTCATAATTCAATAATTTTAATGTTATTTTGATTCTGTTTGTAAAAATATTGTATAAAGTAATTTGTGTTTATCTGATGTTGGAACAACTTTAACATCATCCAGTGCATTGTCGATACTTAATGACACACAATTTGCCGTTTGCCCTTTTGTTTGAGGGCGACAGGAAGTCCATTCAAAGACAGAAGAATCGTATTCGTTGGTAACAAAATCATTCACATAAAATTCTATACGGATTAAATTCCCTGAAAAACCATCATCTTTTGAGTACAGGTGTTTATCTTTAAAGATTTCTTTCTTCAAGAAGACTTTGATTTTATTATCTTTTGTGATTTTTACGTCAAAAGCATCTGATATATCCCATATTTCATCGGGGTTGTTCACTTCTTCCCCAGCCGCTTTCAGATAGGATTTTGAGATGTTTGTTGCATGAACACAAACACCCGTAATCGAATAGTTATTTCCTTGAACAATAGATAGATTATCTATAAGTGGGATAGGTATTTCCTCTTCAATTGCATTCTCGTGTTCGTCTAACTTCATAATAAATTCTCTGATTTCCTCCCAAGAACTTGAAATACGACATGATGATGCTTTAGAAGCACTTATGGCAGACATTTTCATATCAATTTCATCAGTGCTACTATTTTCCCCTTTTGGTACGATTCCATAATCCGAAGCATTGATTGTAAACAAGCAACATTCCCCCACTTTGGGATCTGATTTAACCATATATTTTTCCACCTGGTTAAGCATTGTACCGCTAATAGGAGGAGTCGAAGAGGAAGGGTCGGTAAAGAAAACGTAAAAACGTTTTTTTAAATCAGTTCCTTCATTGTATGGTTCCACCAAAATATCAATCTGATATCCCTTTGATAACCACTCTATGAATGCACCACTTAAATACGGATCTGTGTCATAACATTTATCAATTTTATTACCATTCATCTTTACAAATTCAAAATCCGTAATTATCATTCCTTCTCGATTCCCATAACAAATATTTTCAATCGCCTTTTGAATAGCAGCATCACCTGCTTTTTTCTGTATTTGTTCAAGGACATCGTGGATTTTCTGCTCTGAACTATTACATTGAATAGTATCAAACTTATTCCCATTCATAAAGACCAAAGTCTCGATATACTGATTCATCTGTGAGCGCATTGCTTTATAGATTTCACTGTTTTTTTGCGCGTCAATTAGCACCGCAGAAGCATCGCAATAAAAAACAGTTCCTGATTCTTCATCCAGCTTATTACTTGGAGATTCATTAATAAATTTTTCTAAAGTAGTATCATTATCTTCTATTGAAATTTCAAGACCATTATGATTGCATCTTTGACATAGAAAAATTATTAGAATAATAATGACTATTACTACTAATCCTATTAATGCAAATTTCTTTGTATCGTCATTTCTACTCATAATAGTTATATTTGGATTATTGTTATTTTACTGTTTCGGTAATATTAGTTGAATCTACCAATGTTTTATTATTTTCCACCGCCCCTTTCATACTTGCCGTAGGCATTACTTTTTTATCGGGAAGTAGCATACATACAACGCCAGCCGCAATGATGGCAAGCACTAATATGATTCTGTATGGTTTTGCTCTTTTCATATTTGTTGTCGTTTTGTTGTTAAAATGATGCCGCAAAATTATTGCGTATATGCTTCTTAATCTGTTTTTTATAATGTTTTCATTGATGACGCAAATTTGTTTGTCGATTTTGTGGCAAGGTTGCAAGCTGACTTTATGTTATCGTATTTTCTTCCCAATACTTCAATTGCACCAATTTGCTGTCCAAAGGCACCGTATAATTCCCGTCGCAGTCTTTACGAATGTTATAATCGTCGATGTTCTTCAAACGGGAGGACAATTTGTTGATTTGTTTGCGAATATTAGACATCATCGGATTACGAATCTCTGGATTTTCAATATCTGGAGCTGTCTTTCTTTCGCCTCCGAACAAACTATACCATTTCCCGTAAATCATTTTCACATTCAGCATCCGCTCATTGTAGGCTTTCATTCTTGCGGCTGATTTCGGCTGGTTGAAATTGATTCCGCCGGAAGTGGTTTGCGATAAAATCATAGCATACAGCGCTTTTTCTTTTCTGCGCATTCCTTCAATTTCACAACCAACTTCGGGGAACATTATCTTTCCCTTATAAGGATCCACCACCAATGTACTTGTGTCACTCTGGCGGATGGAATACATATCGAATAATTGCTTGTAGAATCCGTGATAAAGAAATTGTCCCTGTTCTTCTTTCACTTTAGGGATAGTAAGCGCATCCGTACTTAGCATTACAATGTATTCGTCAATTATGGATTGTGCGCATTTCAATATGTCGCCAGTCACTTCAATTCGGAGGAAGTTTGAGAACAGTTTGTCGGCAACGTATGTGTTGTTGATTTTCAGCAGCAGGGCAGGACCTAAATCTCTCAACGACTGCATTCCCAGACGATTACACAATTGATCACGGCAAAATTCATCTGTCGTAATATTGGACAGCCGTTCAATGAGAAATGCTGTCTCTTTATCGCTCAAATTGGGTGCCAGAAAATTGGCCACATCTTTGAACGTACTCTCGTTAAATTGCTGATAATGTTTTGCAATGAACGGCACATACACGAAGTTGAAGCCGGCAATCCTAAATTCATTATATATCTGACGATAGTTTTGCCTTATTTCTCTGTTGATAGTATCATTGTATGAGCATTCCACATAAATAACTTGATTGTCATCAATGGAAATTTCCGGATAATGAATGGAAAATACTTCGTCAACATTGACGGCCTGCTGGCTAAGGCAGCGCTTGAGAGCCATCATCAAGATGGCTTCTTGCGTGGCACAGAATCCATCACTAACGGTCATTTCCTCACACTCTCGCAGAAACTTTTCTCGCACACGTGCATCCGATTGCGACAATGTTTTTAACGCTTCCGACAAACTTGTCTCGCTTGCTTTACGTTCTATTTCCTTTGTGATATTGTATTTGCTTTTCATTTGAGCATACATCTCCATCTCGCCAACATCAATAATGTTGTCGGCTTTAATAAGATCCGTAAGGATTCTTGTTATGGATATTCGCTCTGTCTGGGTCATTATTTTATTATGAATAATAATTGCCAAATTTACAATGAAATCCCCTGTCTCTTTTCGTTCGCGAGTGGGAGATGTTGCCACAAATTGTGGCGGATTTTACCACAATTCAGAGTTGTTTTTATTCAATGCTATTAGCCACCTCTGCTACAAAATTGTGTCCTACAATTTGCGAGATGCGTATCAATAATTGTATGTCCATATTCTTGCGTTTCAGTATTTTATAACAATTGCTCCTGTCAGTGCTGAGTTTCTCTGCGAGCCACGATACTTTAATGCCATGCGCCGTTAAATAACTGCGCACCATTCTCCCAAGGTCGATGTCTGTTTTGCTTTTTGGGGTGTTTTCAGGCATTATTGCTTCGTCTTGTTTTCTGGATTTTGTTGTAATATCCAAACTGTTAATAACTTCGTTTCTCCATCTCCCTCTTCTCTCCCGCTGCAAAATTACTCCACAATCCCGTTCCCACCAGCACTTTGCAAGCCTTGCAAAGCCAGAAATGTTTCGCTCTTTTGCCCTATTTTTGCCGTGTCGTTGTCGCCGCCTGTACTTGGTGTTAACTTCGTCTCAGTCAGGACGATAATGCACTTTCAATGGGTGGCGGCTCGACACCGCTTGAGTTCTACGGAAATTTAAAATAAAAATCGTGGAACTCTCCTTATTTGTTCTTGAGGTGTTCCACGACCTGTATTACCAATAAGTAAAGCCCACGATAAAACCGTGAGCGTTTACGCTTGCACTTTGGTAATACTTGATTTTGTGGAACTTCAAGAACAAATTAAGTGTGCGCGAACGCTTGTTATATGTCTATTTTACAGTGTTTCTTTCTTCTTTGTTTTTATTTGTTTTTCGTGTGCAAAAATAAAAAATTATTCAATATCCCGTACCGATTTCATCATAATTCATCGCGCATTAGCAAACCCTTGTGCTCGCATTTTGTCTGCCCGTGGGCGTCGGATGAGCTATTAAGCAATGTGTTGAGCTACTTTTCTGAACGGAATCATCCCCTTCCATCTTGTAAATGCGCAGCGCATTGTGCGAGATGCTCCTGATATCGGTTAAACGGTTATGCGATTAAATGGTGGAATGGACGGATGCCGCCTTCGGCGTGAAACAAGAAAT
>JAZQOJ010000093.1:0-2365 GCA_045627805.1 Bacteroidales bacterium | reverse complement strand
CAGCGAACTGTTGATGATGTTGGCGCCGTTCGCATCGGCCCACTCCATTCCCATCATCCACCAAACTTCCTCTTTTTTCTGTTCCAAGTTGGTTTCCGTGCGGGCCAGAAGGAATTCGGCGCCCGTCGCCAAGCCCAGTTGCAGCCCGTTTCTTCCGTAACCAGCTATGCAACTCAGCACCATCGTGCCGTGCGAGTCCCAGCCATACACGTCTTCTTTCTTTAACGGAAAGTTGTAAGTCTTGATAATCTGATGGTTGGCACGCAAATGTGCGAATGCCGGATGGGTGTCGGCCATTTTGAAACCGCCGTCCAAAACCGCAATGCGGATGCCTTTTCCGTTCAGACCTTTCTCCACAAAAAGGTCGCCTTCCATATATAATAATTGGTCGGCCATATAATTCAGCGTGTCTGCCGAGAAGTTTTCCTTTTTTTCGAATTTTGTTATATCTGTGTGATTTTCAATTGGATAAATATTTTTTACGAACGGAAGCCCTGCGATTTGTTCAATGTTCGAGGTGCTCACTGCCAGTGCGTTCAGCCATCTTGATTCGCCTACCACTTCTTCAGAAAGTGCCGAAACGGCTTGCGTGTATTGCGTGTTCAGCGGAAAGTCGGTGCTGTCGTATAAGGACAAACCCAGCTGCGTGCGGCGCTCAATGGCGCGCGCGTCAAAATAGGCGTACGGATCGAACTGCGTTCCGTTCTTGTCTGTGAAAAACACCCAATACAGCTCTTGCGCCGATATTGCCGTGAGAGAAAAAATAATGACGAGTGTGCTAATGATTTTTTTCATATTTCCTTTTCGCTTAATTCCAGCCAGCGCATCGACTTTTCGTCCAATACGTTGGCGATTTCTTGGTATCTGGTTCCCCACTGGGCGAACTCTTCGCCACTCCCGACTCCCGAATTCATTTTCTCGGTCAGTTCCGACTTTTCTTGTTCCAATTGTGCAATTTCTGCTTCAAGCGTCTCGAATTCCTTTCTTTCTTTGAAAGTGAGTTTGTTGGAATTGTCGCGCTTTGCAGGTTTTGTCTCCTTCACATCTTCCGCTTTGAGCAACTTCTCAACTTTCTTCTCAATCCGGAGTTCCTTGTCGCGCGCCAGTTTGTAGTCGGTGTAGTTGCCGTAGAAATCCTTCACTTTCCCGTCGCCTTTGAAAACGAAGATGTGGTCAACCAGTTTGTTCATAAACCAGCGGTCGTGCGAAACCACGAGCAGGCATCCCGGAAAATGATAGAGCAGGTCTTCCAGTTTGTTCAGGGTGTCGATGTCGAAATCGTTGGTCGGCTCGTCCAGAATGAGGAAGTTCGGGTTCCGCATTAGCGTGATGAGCAGATAGAGTTTCCGCTTTTCACCGCCACTCAGGTCTTCAAAGTAAGTGTATTGCTGTTCGTATTTGAATCCGAAATGGTTGAGAAATTGTGAAGCACCGATGTAATTACCTGTTTCAGTGCGGATTACTTCGGCCTGCTCCTTCACGATGTCAATGATCCGGCGGTTGCCGGCAATCTGCATTCCCTCCTGCGAGTAGTAGCCGAACTGAATGGTCTGGCCCGCCACTATTTTCCCTCCGTCGGGCTTCAACTCGCCCATAATGAGTTTCAAGAAAGTGGATTTGCCCGCTCCATTCGCTCCCACAATGCCGCATTTTTCACCTTTTTTAAATATATATGAAAAATCGTTCAATAATTGATGACTCCCATAAGAGAAATCTAAATTATTGATTTCCAAAATTTTATTTCCTAATCTTTCGGGTTCAACGTGGAAGCCATCGGCCTGTTTCTCTACTTTTTTGCTCACGGCGTCTTTCAGCTCCTCAAACGATTGAATGCGCGCCTTCGCCTTTGACGTACGGGCTTGCGGAGAGGTGTGTACCCACTCCAACTCTTTGCGGTACAGCTGTTTCATCTTCTCGTGCTCAGCTGTCTCGTTGCTGATGCGCTCCGCCTTTTTCTCCAAATAGTAATCGTATTTTCCTTTGTAATGATATAGGTTCCCGTTTTCGATTTCCAAGATGTCGTTGCAAACCTGATCCAGAAAATGTCGGTCGTGTGTCACCATCAGCAGGGTGATGTTGGCCTGCGACAGGTAACCCTCCATCCACTCAATCATTTCAATGTCAAGGTGATTGGTGGGCTCATCGAGGATGAGCAGGTCGGTGTCGGCGATGAGGGTGCGGGCGAGTGCGGCCTTTTTCCGCTGTCCGCCGGAGAGAGTCCCGACCGATTTCAGCACGTCCTGGATGCCGAAACGGGAGAGGATTTCGCGTATGCGGTTCTCGAAATCCCACGCCTGCAAGCGGTCCACGTTCTCAATGGCGCGGTGCATTCGCTCTTCCAGTTCCGACGGAGTCGCTGTGTCGG
>JAZQOJ010000092.1:0-13639 GCA_045627805.1 Bacteroidales bacterium | reverse complement strand
AACTCGCGGTTCTGGTGGCGGAATTCTACCGTGTCGAAATGTTTTGACACCGTTTCCACTCTGCCCGGATCGCCCACCACAATGATGTAATCGGCAATGTCTTCGGGATTTACGCCAATATGATAAATCTGCCCTCCGGGCTGCAATGGAAGTTCTGAAGCTGGAATTTTCATCTTTTTTCTCTTTTTATTGTTGTAAAATATTAATAATCACCGCATTATATAATAATGCGCCTTCTTTGCATTCAATCGCAAAGGTACATTAAAATTATGAGAAAAATGAGATTTTTGTGTATATTTGCAGCCATATTTTTTTCAACTCCATTTTTATCCCGACTTGGCTTAACACTTTTACCAATGGCTCAACAAAATCAGGAACTTTTCAACTCGCTGCGACAGCAATTTCCTCAATTCATTTACGACCATTATTGTTTTGAAATATCTGAAAATCAAATCAATATACAATTCTTTTTTCAGATTGACGACCAAATCCGTTTCGCCCCCAAGATGACGCTTGAACCGGGCCGGCACGCTCAACTCCAGCACCTGCGCCGAGAAGACATCGACGGGCTCGTCTTCCACATCGGACTCATCGAACTGATCAGTTACTGGAAGTGCGCCTGCCCGCCGTCGCTGCTGATTCGCGGTCGCAAACTGACCGAAAAGCAGCAGTTATGGTGGAAAAAGTTGTATTGGAAAGGTCTTGGCGAGTTCTTTTATCAAAACGGGATTGCCTCCTCGATGGACGATTTCCTGCATTTTGATTTTGAAGAAAACGCAGTGCCCGTCAGCGATTTCCATTACCGCCGCGTGGAAAATGGCTCGGCCGTGATTGTGCCCATTGGCGGCGGAAAAGACTCGGTGGTGACATTGGAACATCTCCGTCAGAAACAGCAGATTGTGCCGTTCATCATCAATCCGCGTGGAGCGACCCGCGAGTGCGCTCGCATCGCCGGTTTCCCTGACTTACAAGACATTGTGGTCCTGCACCGGCAAATCGACCCCGAACTGCTGCGGCTCAACAAGGAGGGTTTTCTTAATGGACACACGCCCTTTTCTGCAATGTTGGCTTTTTATTCCACGCTGGTGAGCGCAGCCGTCGGCGTTCGCGACGTGGCTCTGTCGAATGAGTCCAGCGCAAACGAGCCGACTATTCCCGGCACCGAAATCAACCACCAGTATTCCAAATCGCTGGAGTTTGAAGAGGATTTTCGCCAATATGTTCAAGAAAACCTTAATGATATCAATCACTATTTCAGCTATTTACGGCCTTACTGCGAACTGGAAATCGCAGAGTTTTTCTCAAAATATCCACAATATTTTCCCGTTTTCAAAAGCTGCAACGCGGGCAGTAAAACGGATATTTGGTGCTGCAACTGTCCCAAATGCCTGTTCGCCTATATCATCTTGTCGCCATTTATCGACGATGCAACAATGATTCGGATTTTCGGTGAAGACTTGCTCAACAAGCCGTCGCTGACGCAATATTTCGACGAGTTGACGGGCATTGCGGAGGTGAAACCCTTTGAGTGCGTGGGCACGGTTGACGAGGTGAACCGTGCGTTGCAAATGATTGCCGATTCTCGGAGCGACAAATATTTGGTTCGGCGTTGGCGCAGTTTGAAATGAATTGTCACTTTTGCAACCTGAATTCCGACTCCGATGAACGGAGGAAAATGGATCAATGACATTAACGAACCTTAGGGCTGCAAGCCTTGCGAGGTCAAGTTCCTAATTGTTTTCATACTACTTTTGCAGCGTCAAATAAACGTTAACATTAAAAAGTTTAAGTATGAAAAAAATCTTCTTAATTGCAGGCATTTGCGCTATGGCTGTTTTAGGCACGTCCTGTCTTTCACAGCAAAGTTTAACAACAAATCAGAATCAGAACCAAACCGTAGTTGTGTTGTCGCAGAACAATTATCGTATTGTTGGGACGGCACGCGGTGAAGCGAAGGGCTCATCGGCCAATAAACTGGTGGTGAACAATGCATACGCTGATATGGTAAAAAAAGCAAATCTCACTGGTTCACAAGCTCTTATCAATGTGAATTACGAGCGTATTTCGACTTTCACCAACAAGCAGCACGTGGTGGTCACAGCTACGATTATTGAGTTTACGAAATAGAAAATCGAGACGGAATGAAAAAATGGCCTTGGCTGCTTTTTCTGTTGGTTCTGCCGTCAGTGTTGTTTTCGCAAGAGCGTGTGGATGTGCCTGTTCAGGTCACGCGGTGGCTGAGCAGTGCAGGCGAGGCGTTGGAGTCGGACACAGTGGCGGCAGTTCTTGCAGATGTTTTCGTTGGTGATTCCGTGGTAATTGCTGCGGGAACACCCGTGCAGTGTAATATCAATCGAAGTCGGGCACGTGCTTTGGGCGAAGAAGGACGACTGACTTTGGATTTTGTGCGTACGACGGATGTGCAAGGGCGTTCAGTGCGGCTCCAACGCTCCATTAGCGTGTCAGGGCGCGACCGAGAAATCTTAGCCGTAGGTCTGGGTTTGGGATTGGGCTGCATTTCTATTGTCGGCTTTCTCGCACTACTTATCAAAGGCACGGAAGCCGAAATCAACCCCGGAACCATCATTTACGTTTCAGCTTTGCTGAATGTGGGCTCCAATTAAAAGACGGAATTACCTTTTCCGTCTTGTGAATTTGTAGGTTGAAAATTCAATTTTCTGATAAGGGGAATTGTCCGCACTGCAGAATTACCGCTCAACACATCGCAACTCCCGAATTGTCAGGTTACATCTTTTCCATTGTTATTTCATTTATATTCAGTAAGTTAATAAAATAATTATAACAGATTTAGGAATTTTTTGCGCTGAAATTATTCGAGAACTGACGAATGAGTGAGCGCAAAGCCAAACCTGTTTGAGCTTTGCCGAGCGAAGAGGAAGAAAAGAAGCGCAGCTTCTTAACGACGAATGAGTGAGCGCAAAGCCAAACTTGTTTGAGATTTGCCGAGCGAAGAGGAAGAAAAGAAGCGCAGCTTCTTAACGACGAGAATCGAGAACAACGAGAATGAAATTTCCTGCGCATTTCTTGTTTACGCCGTCAGGCGGCATTCGCCCATTCCACCCCCTTCGTCCATTAACCCATTCCACCGTTATCCGGAATATCTCGCACAATGCGCTACTGCTTTTTCGGAAAATAATTGTGTTTATTTGAAACATTTCAAATAGCAAAATTGTTGTATCTTTGCAGACTTTTTTGAGTAACATTAAAAAACTTATACTTATGAAAAAGATTTTAGCACTTTGTATGACCATCTGTATGGTTTTCGCCGTTCAGGCAAAAGACATTCCGGGCAACCAGGATCTGAAAAAGGAATCACGTTTTGTGGCCGCCACCTTCGAACAAGTGGTGGTGAACGCTGATTTCAACGTGAACCTCGTTTACGCCATCTCCCCGAAGCTGGAAGTAGAAGCCGAGTCGAACCTCCTCCAGTACATCATCACCGAAGTGAAGGGCAAAACCCTGAACATCTCCGTCGCTAAGAAAACCCGCCTCGCCAACAATTTCCCCATCACCGTCTATGTTGCGATGCCCACTATGAGCAAACTGCAATACACCGGCAATGGCGACATCACTGTTGATGCCATCCCCTCCGAAAAGATGACCATCGCACTCAACGGAAAAGGAATTTGCAAGTGGACCAACCTGAAAACCAGCGGATTGAACATTACCGCCACCAAGAATTTCCAACTCCAGTTCTCCGATATGCTTTGCGAAGGTTCCGCCAAGTTGGAACTCTCTGACAACACTTCCGCTGATTTCAGCCGCATTCAGTTCGGCAAGCTCGAAATCCTGAACAACACACTGGAATTGTCGAAGTTTATGGGCATTCAAACTGAAGCGCTCACCATCAAGGGCAATGCTGCCGGCAATATGGAATTCACTGGCTTTGCAGGCAAAGACGTTACCGCCACCCTCGTTAGCACGGGCAAGGTCCTGATGAGCGGCACCGCCAAGTCGGTCACCGTTGAAACCAGCAACGCCGCCGATTTCGATGGCATCGGTCTCGCTGCCGAAAAAGCCAAAGTGGTGAACAACGGAACCGCCGACATCAGAGTGGCCGCTTCCGCTTCTATCGATGCCACCATTACCTCTTCCGGAAGCATCTATTACAAAGATGCTCAGAAAACCAAACTCAACAACACGGGTTCAGGACAAATCATCAAGCAGAACTAAAATTTCAAGGAGATTCCTCCCATAAAATGAATGCCGGCTTGCGGGAAATAACCGTCGAGCCGGTTTTCTTTTCCGTTCAGATAATAGCGGTACAGCCACGCATTGCTTTCGTACTGCGCGTTGAAAATGTTGTTGATTTGGAAGTAAAAGCCGATTTCGGGAATCGCTTTCGTCTCCAATTTGTAACTCAGTTGCAAGTCGCTCACGCAGTACGGATCGATGGAATATTCCTTTCTGCTTGAATTGTCGATGTACTGCCGGCTGACGAAGCGCGTGGTGAAGTCGATTTGGAAATGGCGAACCGGCTCAAACAAGAACGTATTGGCCGCCACGAAATTAGGCGCAAACGAGATGTTCGTAGTACCGATGTGGCGCGTCCGCTGTTCGCCCGTGTCCCAGTCGTCAACGAACTCTGTGTAGTCGAGAATCTTGTTCAGCGAGGCGTTGGCATTGAAACTCCAGGTGAACCAGCGCAACGGAGCGTACGATGTGGCGACCTCGATTCCGGTTCGGAAACTTTTGTCAACGTTGGTCATAATGGCGGCACCCACACTGTTGATTTCGCCCGTAAGCACCAACTGGTCGCGGTAGTACATAAAGTAAGCATCGGCCGAAAAACTCACTTTCTCGTGTTTCAGCAGATAGCCCAGCTCAAAATCGTACAGTGTTTCGGGCGTTGGACGCTTCGCGGCTTCGGCTTCGGTAAGGTCGGCACGCGTGGGCTCGCGGTTGGCAACCGAGAAAGTGAAATAGAGTTGGTTTCCGAAGGATTTCCCCTTCGCGGGCGTCGTCTGCCACGAGAACTCCACTCCCGCCTTCGGATTGAAAAATTGCCACAGGTAGCGCTGCTCCACGTTCCACTGATTGGCATTCGTGCCCCCAATGCGATAATCTACGCAGCGATATTGTATGTCTGCGTAAATTGTTGTGCTATAAGATTTTATTGTATGAAAAAGGCGGGAAATGACTTTGCCGTAGAGATTGTACTGCCGTTTGTCGCCGGTTCCATCGTACCAGTGTGAGCCAAAGGGAAGACCGGCACTGTATTGAGCCCATTGCAGCGTGCCGAACTCCTTCCCGTCGTAACGGTTGAGTGCGCCGCCCAGCGTCCAGGTGAAATCGTTGCGCAGCAAACCGCTGTTTTCCGCCTTGATCTTGTGCGAAAAATTGAGTGTGGCACCGTAAAAATAGTTGTCCATATTTTTCCGCGTGATGAAATCAATGGGCACGAGCGTTCCGTCGGCATTCGTAAGGAAATCGTTAAGTCCGTAAGTGGAATAGTAACTATCGTCTTGATATTCTTCGTAATAGCCGATGCCGCGGGTGAGGTGCGCCGATGCTTTCAAATTCAGCTCGTGGCGTTTTTTTACCATCCGGTTCAAAAAATAGTGCAACTGGTAATGCGTCTGCTGGTAATTATCGGTCTGATTGTCATAATGTTGCAAATTTCCGTTGGCGTCGTAGTATTCTCCGCAACTGTTGTAACGACGGTTCGTGGCGAGCGAATCGGAGGGCACGCCGTTCCAAGCGAGTCCGGTTTTCTCGTTTCCGTAAATCAGGTTGAACTGCAGGTGCCCGAATTCTTTGTTCTTTTTCTCATTGAGAAAGCGGTAGTCGGCGGTGAAGAAGAGCGAGTGCAGTTGGGCGGAGGCGTGCTGAATGAAGCCGCGGCTCATCACGTTGGAATAGGAGATGTCGGCGGAGAAACGGTTTCTGATGAGACCGGTTCCGGCGCTGATGGAATTGCGGAAAGTGTAGAACGAGCCGGCGAAACTGCTGAGCTGGGCGTAAGGAGTGAGCGAAGGTTGCAAAGTGGTGAAATTCATTGTGGCACCGAAAGCAGAGGCGCCGTTGTTGGAAGTGCCCGCTCCGCGCTGCACCTCCATTGTCTGCACCTTCGAACCGAGGTCGGGCACATTCACAAACCAGGTGCCCTGCGATTCCGCATCGTTGAGCGCTATCCCATTGAGCGTCACGTTGATGCGTGTGTGGTCAATGCCGCGGATGCGCATATAAGTGTAGCCCAGCCCCGTGCCCGCATCGGAAGTGGTTACGATGCCCGGCACCTGGTTGAGCAGGTTGTTCACACTGCCGTTGCCCTGCTTGAGCTGGATGTCGGAGCGGTTGAGGTGCGACACTGAAAACGAGCCTTCACCAGAGGTCGCGGTAGCGGAAACACGCATTCCAGGCAGCAAAATTGAGGGGTTACTCACCGTGTCGCTTTGGCCATTTGCGCCAGCACAGAAAAATGTGAAAACAGAAACCCAAATGAGGTTTCGAATGAATTTGAATGTGTTTTTGAAAATTTTGAACATAACTCTTACAAGTTTTAAGTGAATAAAACTGAAAGAGGGATAATGAAAATCTTGCTAAATCTCCCTACGTCGGCATTACCCGCATCAGGTTCATTGGGTTTGATCTCAGCCATTCGGCACCCCTTTCATTTGCGCCGGCAAAAATACGATAAAATTTTGGATTTTCCGCTGTCATTTTATAGGTGACAGGATTCTGGTGCTTTCTGGTAATGGGAATTATGAGACGTGGAAACGGTTAACGTCGGTTAAACGGTTAATGGGATGAATGAACGAATGGTGGAATGGATGAATGCCGCCTGCGACGTGATATAGGAAATGCGCTCGCCATTAAGAAGCTACGCTTCTTTTCTTCCTCTTCGCTCGGCAAAGCTCAAACAAGTTTGGCTTTGCGCTCACTCATTCGTCAGTTCTCGTTGTTCTCGTCATTCTCGTTGTTCTCGTCCTAATTACCGCGAACTGACAATTCGGGATTTGCGATGTGTTGAGCGCCATTTCGCAATGCGGATAAGTCCCATTATCGGAACCTCCGCACTCAGCGCTGCTGCATTTAAAAGATGAAATGAGACGATTCCAATTTTTTTTGTATTTTTGCCCGTCATTTTTTTGTTAATCTTAAAACATTTTAGTTATGAAAGCAATAGTATCAACACTTATTTGTTTGATTATCTGTAGTTTGAGTTTTGCACAAACCATCAATGGCAAGGCGGTCAATCTAAAGGAGTACTCCAATTTGAAATACGATTTCATTCCTTTGGAAAATCAGTCCGACTACTTTTCGGCGTACATTGCACCGAAAACGCTTAGCAAAAAGGATTTCAGACATCAGTTGGCCATCTACAACAAGAACGGTCGCACGATCACGTTCAAATCGCTCGCTATCACGGAAGAATATTATCCCATAAGCGTTTTCCCGGCAGGCGACCAGAATTTTGGCCTTTTTTACAATTATGAAAGAAAGACTGGCTTTACCATTGCCACGGCAGGCATTCCGCTGGATGCAGCCACCACGCTGAACTTCAAGCATCGGCTCACCCTTCCGGCAAAGGATTTGGAGTGGTATGCGGGGCAGTCGCCCGACGGAAGCAAGCACGCGGTGGTGCTGATTTCAATGACGAAAAAAGAGTTGCCCACTTGCCACGTGTTCATTTACGATCAAACGGGCGACGAGATGGCTTACCAGTCGTTTGTTCCTCAAATTAATGGCGACGAATATGAATACCAGGATGTCGCCATTTCCAATAACGGCGAGGTGACGGTTCTTTTGCTCGCGACAGGCAAAAAAACCGGTACCGCTTTGCACATTGCTTGCATAACGGCAAATAATGAACTGACGGAGTACCGCATCCCTCCTACCGCTTTCGGCGGCATCCATTCTGCTAAAATGCTGCTGCTGAAGAATGGCAAGCACTTTATTGGCGGCTACTACGGCGAAACCGACTCAAAGCCCTCCATCGGCTATTTCTCCTACATTTTCGACCCTAACACCGAAGACATTGTGGAAGAGCACCATTATGCGCTGCCTTCCGGACAATGCGCCAAGAACCAGATTATGCTTGTGATGAATTTCAAATACAAAATCCTCGCTCGCAACATCTTCGAACTCGACAACGGAGAAATCGTAATGCTGGGCGAACATCGCGCCTGGTGTCGTTGCACGCAGCAAACTGGCAATTTAACCACCGTTTATTATGTGAACCGCGCCAGCGACATCGTGTATCAGCATTTCAACGGTGAGGGCGAAAGCGACAGCGATAACTGCAAGATGATTCGCAAGTTGCAGGAAGTCAATTCCAACCGCCCCCCGACGATGAGAGAAATGTCGTGGAACACCAACCATTCGTACGAAGACTTTGGCATTTCATACTATGCATTTCAAAAAGGCAACGACATTTACTTGGTTTACAACAACAATATCGAACCCGATAAGGAATGCGCTCTCAACGTCTTGAATTATGGAAAAACCTGCGTGCGGTTGACAAAAATCGCGGGCGACGGCGAGGTTACGAAAAAGGTTGTGATGAGATGCGATACCAAGAAGAATTTCTTTCAAAACGTGTGGATGGTGGATGGCGACAACGTGTATTTCGGCACCGATGGGAAACCCGGCTACCAGATTGAAGGAATGAGCATTGAATAGCTTCTTGCAGCTTGAAAATCAAAAGTGGAAGCGCATTTACGCTTCCACTTTTTTGTTCGAAAATCCGTCACTATTTCAGCACTTCAATCGCTTTCTGAATCGTTTTGTCGGTACTGTTGATGACAGGATAGAAGCCGTCGGCGCGGTAAAGATTTCGTCCGATGAGAGCTTTCATCCAAATCGCTAACTCTTTTTGCGAAGCGGCATTCAGCTGCACCGCCCCTTTCTTTTTCTTATAGAAATTCAGAAAATCCTGCACCATCGCGGCTGACGGCTGCATTTTCGTTACGAAATCGGTGGCAGTGGGGTATTGTTTGAGCAACTGCGTTTTGTGCTGTGTGGCGTAATTGAAAGCGTATTCAATCAACAATCCGGTATTATATACTTGATTGAAAGCCAATATGTTGCTATCTCTATCAAGGGGAACGAAATAGTCGGGCATAATGCCGCCGCCGCCATAAACGGTGCGTCCTTTTTTGGTTTTGAATTGGAGTTTCTTGTCGAACTTGATGCTGTCAACGTTATCCATTTCGCCGCTGGTGAAACGCTTGTAAAGTTCGTCGTAGTAGTCGTTGATGCCGTTGGCGTAATCACGTTGGATGCATCGTCCCGACGGGGTATGGTAGCGCGCCACGGTCAGCCGGAGCGACGACTGGTCGGAGAGGTTGAACTGCTGCTGCACGAGCCCCTTTCCGAAAGAGCGGCGACCTACCACGAAGCCACGGTCGTTGTCCTGCACTGCGCCCGCCACAATCTCGCTGGCGGAAGCGCTGAAATCGTCAATCAGCACCACCAGCTTGCCGGTTTCAAAGCAGCCCGTCGCAGTAGCGTAAATCTTGTCGGAGCGAGTGTTGAGACCTTCGGTATATACAATCAGTTCCTTGTTGGGCAGGAAGGCGTCGCAAATGTCAATGGCGGTGCCGAGGAAGCCACCGCTGTTGCCGCGCAAATCCAGCACCATCGACTTCATTCCCTTTGCCTTGAGCTGCGCCACGGCCGTAGCAAATTCGGCGTAGGTGTTTTCGCCGAACTGGTCAAGTTTGATATAGCCGATGGAGGAGGTGAGCATATAGGCCACGTCGAGCGTATGCGTTTCAATTTGGTCGCGCACCACGTTGTAGAAATAGGTTTCAGCAAAACCGGGACGTTGAATGCCGACCTTGACTTTGGTACCTTTTTTACCACGCAAAGTCTTGAAAACCTGTTCGTTGCTAATTCCAACGCCCGCAATATTCTTGCCGTCAACGGAAACGATTCGGTCGCCGGCGCGGATGCCCACCTTTTCGGAAGGGCCACCCGAAATGGTAGCCGCCACCATTACGGTGTCGTTCATAATGTTGAACTCAATGCCCACGCCCTCAAAAGCGCCTTCCAGCGATTCCATAAACTGCTTGTTTTCCTCAGCAGAAGCGTAAACAGAGTGTGGATCAAGTGTTTGCAGCATTCCGTTGATGGCTCCTGCAAACAATTTGTCGTGGTTCACAGTGTCCAGGTAATAATGGTCCACATAATCCAAAATCTCGCTGAACTTCTGCAAGTCAGGAGATTTTGACAATTGGTAATGATGGATTTTCTTTCCTAAGAATAAAGCGAGAGCAATCCCTGCCAAAAAGGTGACGATGGGGAGAAGCCAGCGATTAGGATCTTTCATTATTTATTGATAACCAATTTTTTAGAGATGATATTTTGAGAATTGGATAGCGTAATCAGATAAACGCCATTGGGCAGGTCGCTGACGTTCATTTCGCAGCGGCGGTCGGCTTGAACGCCCACGATATTGCGTATGAGTCGCCCGCTGAGGTCAGAGAGACGCAGGGTAGCGTTTTGAAATTGAGCGGGAATGGTGAACATCACGCGGTTGGTGGCGGGATTCGGATAAACATCGAAATCCACGTCGCTGCTGGCGGTGTAACTCTCAATGTCGGTGGGCTCGTCGCCGTCGGAGGTCCAAGTGGCGGCAAAACCTGCTCTTTCAATGTAGTTGTCGCTTTTGAAAGCCACCTTCATCGTGCCGGTGTAACTGGCTACGTTGGCGGGAAGTGTGCTGCCCGTGTAGGTTGCCAACACGTTGGCAGTGCTCGTGTTAAGTCCATCATAAATCGTCACTTCGTCTTCCGGACTCAGGTCGAAGTTGGTGAAGTGGAGCAGAATGTAGGAAGCGTTGGCGGGCTTGATGTTCCAGGAGCAGTTGGCGTCGGCAGCGTAAGTTTCTTCGCCACTGCCATCTTCAAATTCGCCCGTTTTGGCGACAAAGTTGTGACTGCTTTGACAAGAAACATAGCGACGGGCGTTGAAATGGAGTTTCCAGCCAGCGGCAGTGCCCGCGCCGTCGGTGGTGAAAGTGATGTAGGCAGCGGGACCTGCTACATAATGCGACTCCGTCGGATTGAACGAGGTGCCGGTGTAGGTGGCAACCAGCGTGCCGCCATCGTTCGGATCCCCGTTCCAGATTTTCAAGAAGTCGTGATTTTCTTCCAAATCCAAAGCGTCCAACTGAATGGTCACCGACTTTCCGTTTTCGGGGCGGATGATGTAAGTGCAATTCGCATTGTTCTGGTAATCAAGCGGTCCGCTACCATCTTCGAGCGAGCCAGCCGAGGCATTGATAGTGGTGGATGAGCAGAAGGTCGGATAGGAGTTGAGCGGCGGATGAATGTGGCACACGATGTCTTGCCCGGAACCGAATCCGCCCGCATTGTTTTCATCATTGCTATTTACTGTGAAATAACCGTTGTTGGTGCCGCCCCAGCCGAAGTTGAAGTGGAAAAGGTTGTCGGAATCGTAGCCATCGCAAACGAAAGCGTGGCCGCCCTCATCATTATAACCAGAATAAAGAATGGGATAATGGTTGTCGAGGTCCTCTTTGAGCAGGGCAATCCACTCCGAATTGCTATAACCGCCACCCCACCAGCCGCTGCGATTCACGGCTTGAATGTCGGAAGAATATTTGTAGTTGTTCTTAAGAACATCGCGAGCATCGCTCGACTGCGCTCCGGAGCCATCAGGATAATAGCTCATATCCACCGCCACCCCACAATGGTAAATCAGTTTCGCCACCTCATTGTTGGCTTTTATCAAACTGTATGGCATTGCGTCGTAGCTGTAATGCTGATTGCTATAATTCACCGACAAGTATCCATAATTGGAGTAATAGCCGTGGGTGCCGCCTTGAGAAGTCTCAGGATAGCGGAAATAGTGGATAATGGAGGCCATTGCCAACGCCACGCAGCCACACGGCACGTGTCCGCCGTAGCCGACAGGTGAATCCTCGTCGGCTGGACACAGGTCGTTGTAGTATTGCGACTGATTCCATTTGGAAGCGAGCAGCGGACTGACAACGATTGAGCGCGTGCCCTTGGAATCGGGGCGCTGAAGCTCGTTCCACTTTGCCGCCACCGACTCGTCGGCGGAAGCGCCCGACTTGCGCAGTTGCGATAGGATTCCCGCATAATTGTCGAGCCAGAACCGTGCTCCCGGAGCCATATTCCGAAGGTTGAAATCCCCGTCGGGAGAATAGGCAAGCACCGGCTCAAAAGCATCTTCGGTTCCGATAATCAGGAAACCGCCTTCTGCAAAGTTGAGCACCACCATCAAAGTGTCGCCCGCCTCCACACAATAGTCAATGTTTTTCACTTCTATTGATGAAGACAAAACTCGCTGATGAAACGCATTGATTCCCATATCAATAGCTTGTTGCACAGGAACTTTTCCCGCAAAAGAATTCACACAGAAAATGGCGATGAGAATGAGTATCAGTCCAATTTTTTTCATTTTATCATTCATTATTTAATAAAGGATGCAAAAATACAATAAAATTACAAAACGGAGGAGCGTGCACAATATTTCATTTTATTGCGAAAAATGTGCCTTTTCGCCTTGTTAACTTGAGACTTTGGCGAACTTTCGATAATGGGAATGGCGGAAAATCAGATTCCCACGCGCACCGGCTTGAGCACCGGCTCGCACATCATTTGGGCGGGCGTGGTGCCCGACTTTGCCTGCGGAATTTGCTGCCCGATCAATTGGAACAACTGCTGCCAATAAAGGGGGAACGTGCCGTCTTTTTTCTGAAAATCCATCGGATATTCCTCAAAGATGAAAGAGCCGTCGGGGTTGACGTAACTGTTTCGCACCAGTTCGCTACAAAACTGGGCCTCGTTGTCGGCAAGGAACTGGCAGTCGTAGAGCCGCCCGATGAACTGCTTGGCATTGGCAACGAATTGCGCGGCGTTGTGGTTATCGCGCAAACGCATCACATAAAAGAGGGGAAGCGAGCCGTCGGGCAAAGTGAAGTCGGTGAGGAAAGTATCAAGCGGATAGCGGTCCACGTTGTGCTTGAGCGTGGCGTCGATTACCCACACGCTATCGCCGCACACCTCCAAAATAGCGACGTGAATCACGTTGAGCGAATCGCCCGCACAGGTTTCCAGTGTGGCGGGCTCGTTTTCGGCCGCTGGGTCCAACGTGTAACTCATCGGCAAACCCACGAAAAGAAGATCGCCCGATTGAAGAGCGGTTGAATCAACCGCAACCTGATTTCCAGACTCCTGAACGTCTGGTTTCGGCGCACAAGCCGCCAATAGAATCAAAATGAGGCCCCCAAAAAATGAACCACTTATGTAACTTCTCATTTTATTTTATTTATTGATTGATAAATATTTCATTGAAATATGAAGGATAACTTGCGACTTTTCCTGGATTCAGTTCTGAAAATGAAAGAAAAAGCAGCCCAACGGGAACAAAAACGCTAAAACTGCCATCATTAAGCGGAGAGAGCGAGCCAGAAAAAAGAGAAAAATCGTGCATCCCATCTAAAAATTGATTGGCAAAGATACGAAAAATCAACGAGTTTGCTAATGGAACAAAAAAAATCAAAAAAAAATTGACGGACGTGTGTTTGCATTGAAAAAAATTGTATTTTTGCAGTCTCAAAAAGCGAAACGTTCATTGAGGTTGCCTTGGTGGTGGAATGGTAGACACGAGGGACTTAAAA
>JAZQOJ010000091.1:0-4475 GCA_045627805.1 Bacteroidales bacterium | reverse complement strand
GGGAGACTCCTTGCCGTAAATTTGCGCCAACCAGAACTGGTATTCCATCCAATCGATCACGAGGATGTCATCTTTATCGTAATAAATGGAATCCGCAACCATTTGCAGATTCACGCCAGCCGGAGCTCTCGTGGGGGAAATCTTCTGGGTTAGGTGCTGCGCCGAAAGCGTCAAGTTGCCAGCAAACAGCAACAACATCAAAAAGGGGGAACATTTCATCATAGCCACAAAATTTCAGTTCACAGATCACTATTCACTAATATTTAAACGTAAAAAAGGAAGGAAATCTTGGGGTCAATTGACAGATACTGTCAAAAACACATTGTTTTTAGGATAATTGCACAAAAATGTCGAATAATTGCGTATTTTTGCGCTGTTTTTGCCAAAAATGAATTATAATTAAACAATGGTGTTCAAATGTCGAGACGTGGCACGCCGAGTCTCGACCGACAGAATAATAAACGACAACCGAAAGAATTGTCGTGGCATACTGTTTTTTGGCAACAAACAAATGATTAAAACCTGTTTTGTATGGATAATTTCAACGAAGCAACCAGAGTCCAGATGCCAGCAATGGTGCATCTTACCCGTTTGGGATACACCTACTTCGGTAAAATTCACGAGGAAGATGCCGGAACCGTGTATGATGGAGACACCAACATCCTCATTCCTGTATTCAAAGAGCAATTCGCAAAACTGAACCCCGGCAAAGAAGGTCTTGCCGAACAGACACTGAAAGACATCCGCCTGGAACTGAACAACGACGACCTCGGCCGCTCGTTCTACAAACGTTTGATATCGGTTTCGCCGGTTCGTCTCATTGACTTTGATAATCCAAAGAACAACACCTTCCATTTTACGGCGGAGTTTACCTGCCGGAACGGTGAGGACAATTTTCGTCCAGATATCACGCTGTTTGTAAATGGTCTGCCGCTTGTTTTCGTTGAGGTAAAGAAACCGAACAATCACGGTGGTATGGTGGCCGAAGCCAACCGAATGACGCTTCAGCGCTTCCCCAACAAGAAATACCGCCGCTTCATCAACATCACGCAGCTGATGATTTTCTCCAACAATATGGAGTACGACGCCAAAGGCGGCATTGTGCCCATTGAAGGTGCTTTCTACTGCACCGGTGCAAGAAACAACGCACCTTTCAACTGCTTTCGCGAGGAGAATGTCGGAAACAAGGAAATGGCCCCTTTCATTCAAGATTTTCCATACAAAGAAATCGACCCTGAACAAGAATTGCGCATCTTGCAAGACTTCAATTGCCAGGTCATCCACACGCACACAGAGTATCAGTCTAACCTTAAAATCAATACGCCGACCAACCGTATTCTTACCTCTATGTGTCCGAAAGAGCGTTTGCTGTTTCTGCTGAAATACGGCATCGCCTACGTCAAGATGGAACGAGAGGTGGATGGCAAAATCGAGTCCACCGACCAAAAGCACATTATGCGCTATCAACAGCTGTTCGCTGCTCTTGCCATCAGGCAAAAGCTGAGCGAAGGTGTAAAGTCGGGCATCGTGTGGCACACACAAGGCAGCGGAAAAACGGCCCTTTCGTTCTACCTCTCCTACATTCTTACCGACTTTTACGCAAAGCAGAACAAAGTTCCCAAGTTCTATTTCATCGTGGACCGCTTAGACCTTTTGGAACAGGCAACGCAGGAGTTCGAGGCGCGCGGCCTTGTCGTTTCAACGGCAAACAGCCGAAAAGAGTTGATGGAACAGTTCCGCGACAACCAGGCGCAACAGAACCTTTCCGGACAAGCCGAGATTACCGTGGTCAATATTCAGCGTTTTGCAGAAGATAAGGAGAAGGTGAACCTCAATACTTATGCCACCAACTTGCAGCGCATCTTCATTATGGACGAGGCGCACCGAGGTTACAAGCCGGGCGGCTGTTTCCTCGCCAACCTTTTCGATGCCGACCCTGACGCCATCAAGATTGCACTTACGGGAACGCCACTTTTGGCAGAGGAACGCTCCTCCTGCAAGGTGTTCGGCGATTATCTGCACACCTACTACTACGACCGCTCCATTCAAGATGGTTATACTCTGAAAATCATTCGGGAGGATATTGAAACCTCTTACCGCGAAAGAATCAACGAGGCCTTCGACAAACTGGAGGTGCTCGTCCAAAAGAAGGAAATCCAAAAAGCGGACATCATTGAGCACGAGCGATACGTGGAAGAACTGCTGCGCTATATGATTACCGACCTGCAAAATTTCCGCGACATTCAGGGCGACCAAACCTTAGGCGGTATGATTATATGCGAAACCAGCGGCCAGGCCCGAAAACTTTACGAATATTTCAATGAAATTCAAGATGAACTGAATCAAACACGCAAGTGCAAACTGAATATGAAGGCCGGACTTATCCTCCACGACTCTGACGACAAGGACACCCGCAAACAGATTGTCAAGGACTTCAAGAAGAATATGACCATCGATATTCTTATCGTTTTCAACATGCTGCTCACCGGTTTTGATGCGCCCCGTCTGAAACGCCTTTACTTCGGTCGTAAACTCAAAGACCACAACCTGCTGCAGGCCATCACGCGCGTCAACCGTCCCTACAAAAATATGAAGAACGGCTTCCTCATCGATTTTGCCGACATCAAGCAGAATTTCCAGGAAACGAACGAGGCCTATATGCTCGAACTCAACCGCTACAACGATGTGGACGTCCAGGGCCAACAAATCACCGACACTTTCGCTTCCGTCATCGAGGACAAAGACGCCATTATTGCCCAGATGAAGGAAATCAAGCAGGTGCTGTTTGATTACTCCTACGACAACGCCGAAGACTTCTCGTCGGAGATTTCCACATTGGAAGACAAAGCGCAATTGATAGAGTTGAAGAATGCGCTCAACGCTGCCAAGGATATGGCCAACCTCGTCCGCACCTTCGGCGACGAGGAGATGAAGGAGAAGTTTGCCAAGGTGGAAATCACCAAACTGCCGCTCCTTCTTCAGGAAGTGCAGCGCAGAATAGATATGATTAACCAGAAAGAGGCCTTCAAGACTTCCGAAGAGACCAAACTCCACATCAACGAAGCGATGCTGAATGTCGAATTCAGATTTGCCAGTATCGGCTCGGAGGAGATGAAGATGATTGGCTCCGGTGACGACCTTAAGCTGAAGTTCCAGACGGCCATCCACGCTTTCATCGACAATATGGACCCAGACGATCCGGAGTTCATCACCATCCAGGAAGCATTCCGTCAGCGTTTCAAGGAACACGGATTCACCATCGACAGTATGGCGAAGTTCAACGAGCAGACCGCTGCCTTGGATGAAATCCTTCAGAAGCTGAAAGCATTGGACTTCAAAAACCGCCAGTTGCTGAAAAAATACAACGGCGACACCAAGTTCGCCCGCGTACACAAACGCATTCGCGAGGAGAACGAGAAACGCAAGCAGGAGAACAAGCAAGTCCTCTTCTCCCAATACGACGACGACATCATGCAGATGCTCACCACCATCAAAACCGATGTGGATGCCAAGGTGTATGACCGCAACGACATTCTGAAAAGGGATGCCTACTTCGAGCAAACCGTGCTGATGCTGATCAACAACTGCGTGTTGGCGCACTTCCCCAACCTCCAGCCCGAATATGAAGATTACAAGTTCATCGAAAGACGCATCTCCCAGCAGTACCTCAACCAATATCACGACACTTACGCATTGGCATAAAAAGAGATAAGGATGACTGTCAGAAATATCGTATTTTCTTTTTTTGTAAATTGTTTCTGTTGTAAAAATAGTGTAATTTTGCACCATTCCTAGTCCCGATGACAGAGCCATACTAACGCACTGGCTTTCAGACTGAATGACGGAATAGCGAAAACGAAACATAAATCACGAAGGAAAATATTAACGTTATGGATAAAGAAAAATCATTAATATCATTGACCGAAGCGGTTGAGGCAATCAAAACTGCAATTTTGCAAGGCCAGTACGAGGCATTGAAAGATGTTAACCGCGTGCAACTCGCTGTTTATTTTGCGATTGGAAAATATTTGTCGAAGAATACTCGCAAGATGGAATATGGAAGCGGGGCACTAAAAGCAATAAGTGAACAACTCCGCAAAGAAATGCCTGGATTGAGAGGTTATTCAGAAACAAGCTTGAAAAAGATGAGATTGTTTTATGAACATTGGAGAATGCTGGATTCAAATACGTGCGTTGCAACGCACGTATCAGATTCTGAAGAATCGTGCGTTATAACGCACGATTCTATCAAAGAATTATCTATCAGCAATATAAATGATATTTCATCTGAAAATACGATTGACGTTTTCCGAACAATGACAATTCCAAATATTGTCAATTTCCCAATCGAAGACTTCTTTAATGTACCCTTTTCTCATCACGTAGAAATATATAGAAATGTTGATGATATAAACGCTCGATATTATTACATACATCGCACTGCGGAAGAGCATCTTTCAGTCGATGCGCTTGAA
>JAZQOJ010000090.1:0-8811 GCA_045627805.1 Bacteroidales bacterium | reverse complement strand
ACATTGTGAAGCACTTGTGCGGCCTCGCAGCCGTTGGCATCCATAATGGTGAGGTCGCCGTATCCAGCGGGCTCGGGAGCGGGCTGGGTAACGGGGAATATGCTGGCAGGAATGTTGGTCATCGTATAATGGCCCGGCTGGTAGGTGCCAGCAGATGTAATGACGTAATTATAGTCGAGTGTATAAGGACTGGTTCCGCCCTGAACATCAATGGTCACGGTAGTTGTGCCACCGTAACAGTAGATCGGATGAGAAAGTGTCATAGAAAATACGATGGAGTCGGGCATCGTCACTACGATGTTGGTATCGGCTGTACAGCCCTTGTCGTCGGTTACCGTAATCAGGTTCGTGCCTGGCGCCACATCGTAGCGGGTGTAGTTGCCCGCGGATACGTTATTATAGGTGTTGGCTCCTATCGTAACGTCGTAGTTGGCCGTACCGCCCGCTATGTTGATGGTAAGGGTATCTTGGAAATTTTCTGTGCTATAGCATTTTACACCGGTATTCTTGACCACACTCACCTGAAGTTTCGCAGGTTCGCTGATGCTTACCTGCCCCGTTGCCTCGCAATCGTTGTCGTCGGTGACGGTGACCTTGTAGGTACCGGGTGCCAGACTGGTGATGGAAGCGGTGGTGCCGCCATTGCTCCATATATAACTATAGGTATGACCTGCGGCCAAGGTGCCGCCTTCTGCATAGACGGTTGCCGTTCCGTCGGCAACGCCCTTGCAACTTGCATTCGTACTAAGGATGGTGGTAATGCTCACTGCCGTGGCAGGTTGCTCAACGGTAATGCTGCTGGTGGCCGTACAGCCGTTGGCATCCGTAACCACTACCTCGTATGTGCCAGCGGGAATGTTGCTGAGGTCTTCCGTTGAGTAGGTGTGGCTATTCCAATTATAAGAATAGGGTGAAGTACCACCTGTTACGGTGAGATCTATGCTGCCGTTGGCGGAATTGTAACAAGAAAGGTCGTGTGCCTCGTGAGAGATGGCCAGAGCGGCCGGCTCCACTATCGTGGCATTGGCTGTTGCCGTACAGCCGTTGGCATCCGTCACGGTTACAAAATAGCTTCCGGGAGTCAAGCCGGTGAGGTCTTGTGTGGTGGCTCCATTGCTCCAAGAATATGCGTAGTCCGTCATACCGCCGCTCACCGTCAAATCGATGGCTCCGTCGTTGGCGGCATTACAAGTGATATTGGTAGCCGCTGCCTCCGCGGTCGGCTTGGCCGGAATTACGACCACAACCGTCTGCGTCTGCTCATTACCACACTCGTCGCTGACCGTCACCTCAACCTCAATCTCTTGTTCCTCATCGGTTTGCGCATATTCTGCGTTCACTTCCGGATCTTGTGTGATGGTAAGGTTGGCCGTGCTGGTGCAGTTGTCGGAAGCCGCACTTTTCACCACGCTCGTCAGATCGGGAATTTTGTACTTGCAACTTCCCATCGCCGTCGCATCCTGGTCTTCAATGCTACTGATAACCGGCGCGATGTTGTCTTTGATGATAATATTATGAACCACGGTGTCCTTGTTTCCACAACCGTCGGCAACAAAGTACAGACGTCTTACTTTATAAGGACAGCTGCTGGAAAGCGTGTCGGCTTTGTAGGTGAGTTCCAAATCCTCATCAGCGGTGACCGCTTCGGCAATCGTTACGTTCAAGCCATCTTCCAAATCCGAAATGGCGGTGTAGGCGGCTGGCAGATCAGCCAGCGAACAACCCTGAATCGTATCGTTGACCGTGTCTTTAGAAACCACCGGCGCGGCTTCGTCTCTGATAATCGGGATGGAAACCGTGGAGGTGGCATTACAACCGCTGACTCGGTGCGTTACCTGTACGGTGTAACTGCCCGGCGCCGTGACGTTGTAGCGATAGCTGGTGGCGCCGGAGATGGGCGATTCGTCTTTATACCATTGATAACTGTAGGTGGAGGAGAAGTCGGTCTGCAAAATGAGCTGGATGCTGCTGTTGGCACAAAGTACAGTGGTGGCGGGCTCCTGAATTTCCGCATTCGGCGTACCCATAATCAAAGTGTAAGAGCCAGAGGAGGTTCGTGCAGCGCAAGCGTCTGAACTATTGCTGAATGATGCCGTACGGGTGAATACGTATGTGCCGTCGCCATCGGTGTAGCTGGAGGGATTCAGTGTGGCGGAATTGGAACTCGGACTCGTCAAGGCAACGGGGTCGGCTCCGTTTTTCGACATATACCATAAATAGGTAATGGTTCCCGTGGCACCGGCGGAAGGTGAGGCATCCAATGAGGAGGCGATGGTGCTGATGGGGGTTAACGCATCACAAGCCACCTGCTGGCCGCTGGTGATGGCGCCGGCGGTAAAGTACGGACGGGCCTCCACCAGTGTACGCGGACTTTCACAACCAGCGTTGTTCACCACACTCACATAACGCTGTACCCATTGCGTGGTCATCGTCACGCGACGAAGATTGTCATCGGACTCACCTCCTATCTCGGTTTCATACCAGCGGTATTCGCTGCCCGACGGGTTCAGCGACAAGTCCTCGCCCACACAGGCGTAAAACACCGACGGATCTACGGTCGGAGCCGCAGGGGCCGCTTCATTGCTGACAGTCACCGTGGCTTGAGCGGAATAGGCCGAATCACAATCGCCGCTTCTTACCAAAGCACGGAAGTAGTAGGTGCCCTCCGTAAGCTCGGCAATGTCGTCTTGGGAAACGGTAGAGGTGCTATTGGCAATCAACGTCCAAGCAAGCGAGTCAACGTTTCGGTATTCCCAGTATCTGACGCGTCCCGTGTAATCGGTCAATACCAAGTCGGGAATCAGTCCGCCTTTACAAATCAGTACGCTGTCGGGCGTTATACTGCCGGGCACGGTGTTGGGATAGAGTTCGTATTCGATGGTCTGTGTCAAAGAGGCCGGACAACCGTGGTCGTCTGTGCCGGTAGGAGCCTCGTATTCAAATGAGTAAACACCACCCGGTGCCGTGGCCAAAAGGGTGGCAACGGATGTCGTGTTGTTGATAGAGAAATAGGTTTGGAGAGAATCAGGAATGTTGTAGGTGCCGCCCGTCACATCCGGCGTGAAGGTGACGGCCGAGCCCTGACAAGAGGGTGAGGTCTGACTGCTGGTAAAGGCAACAGCAGAGCGGACAATGACAGTGATTTGATGCGGAGTAGAGGCATAACATTCCTGACCCGGCGTTGTCGTATATTGAACACCCCAATAAGTATAGGTGCCGGGAACATCGGTGGGCGGAATAATATCCACAAAACCTACCGCATCGGTGTTGGCCGGATCTTCGCCCGGATGTTCTTTGAAGAAGATAACGTGTCCGCCGTACTTCTGCACGGTATCGTGAATAGAGACGAGTTCCGACAAACGGGTCGCTTCCGCATCCAAACAGTAGATGAGCGTATCGTGATCGTAAGTCGGCTCGGCGGGATGGAATTGCGTTTGCGTGAGTTTGATGATAAAATGGGAATCGCAATCGCCAACGGTAGGCGGAGAAGCAACAATGGGATAGTTGAAGCTGCTACTGGGAAAATTCGTTTGAACGGTGTATTCCACATCGGGATTCGATAACGAGAAGAAGCGTGTTCCCGTAGGATAGTACTGGGCAATCTCTGCGAAGGGGATGCTCGGCGTGTTGGCTGCGACACAGAACCACAAATCACGGGTGTTGTGGCAGTCGTACGGACTGCTCTCGTCGCCGCAGTCGCAGTGCGCGCGCACGTAGGCATCGCGGTCGATGACGACCTTCAAGTCCTCGGTGATGGCTGCCCCCTGGCAAACGCCACTCTGCTGGAAGCCCTGGATGAAGTCGTGCTCAAAATACACATTTTCAATGGTGCCATAACCCGACATCGTTCCGTTGACGACGATTTCGAGCAAACATTCGGCGGCACTCGCTGCCAATACGTAGCAGTTGCGGGTTACTACGCAAGTGAGTTTGAAGGTAGCCCATACGGAATCAGGATAGCCCGCCGGCAGGTAGTCGATGCCCCAGTAGGCGGTACCATTAAGCCCCTCGAGGGCGTTGAAATAGAAATCGCCGGTGGTACCGTCGGCATATTCGGCTTCCAACTCATAAAACTCAATGGTGGAGGGCAGAGGCAGTCTGATGGTGGCATCGCGCACATCCTCCTCGTCGAAGTTCTTCACTTCGATGGTGAAAGTGACGGTATCGCCGGGCTGTGTTACCCAAACATCCAATGCCGGATCATACACAGCGGCATCGGTCTCCATCACGGCGTCGATGGCCTGCGCGTCCGGAATGTACGCGTCAATACCCAAGGCCAAGAAGAAGGGAACGTAAAGGTCTTGCGAAGATGTGAATTGCAGCGTGGTAGAAGTCTGCTCATTGTCAATGATGCTGTTGTTGGCATTGTCCAATTCAAACATATAGATATCCACACCAGTGTTGTTCAGCAGTTTCGGATTTCTGATGCTATCGCCGATGAAAATGGAGGAATTGAAGAAGTTGTTCGTACTGCCGGTGCGCGGGTTTGGAATGGTGTAGTAGTTGTCTGTCGCTAATTTTTGGATTTTCATAGCATCACCCGAAATACTCACATCACCTTCTGCTGCCATAAAGCCCACCTTAGTGTGTACATTGCCTACCTGCACGGCTTTGAAACCAGAGAATGGCACATTTTGAGAATTGTTTTGTGAGACAGACGCATAACCGTCGAACACGGTGATGTCGCGCCATTTCATCTTGGAGTTTTCGTAAATGACTACCATACCCCAGCCGCCATAGAAACCAGTGCCACCACCATTACCTTCTACCAGGGCGATGTCTGCCACATAGTAGTCGCCTTCGCCGTGTGCTTTCACGTAATCAGTAACTTCGGCATAACCCACATACATATTGGAGTACTCATTGCTCGGATAATAAATGTCGGCTGTAGTGGCCGTAACTTCCTCATACTCTTCATCTCCGTATTTGAACTTCACCTTGTTGTTGGCGAGGGTGGTTCCGTCGTATGTCACGTTGGCGTAATCGTTGCCGCTCGTCAGGACTTGGGAATCCGTTCTCTTTCTGAAATTGTTGATGGTTAACTTGGAATATCCTAAATCAATGACGTAAGGCGTGGTTAAAGTTGCCGTGGCAAGGTATTGGTTGTTGCTGCGAGTCGCCGAGGTGTTTACTGCCAAGGTTTGAACCGCTCCATTGCCCACTTGAACCGTAAGGGTAGGATTCCCTGTATCGTTTCTGAATTGATTGTAATTGCTGGTGCTTTGGTTGCCGCCGCTGAAGGTGAATACGATGTCGGCGGAATGGTCGGAAGCAGGCAGGTTGGTAGGATGGAATGTGTATCTTGTAACACTTGAGGACATATTGTCCGTTCCGGTGCCGCCAGAAACTTCGGTTACCGTTAAGGTATAACCGTGAATGTCGGTGCCCACGGGCTCAACCCACTCCGAAAGGTAGGCCACCTCGGCATAGTCGTTGGCGGCCGTCATTGTCTGGCTATCGGTCCTTTTCTTGAGACTGTTGATGTAAATGGTCGTGTCGCCCGTGTTAATGACGTACGGCGTGGCAAATGCAGCAGTGAGATAGTATTCTCTGTTATTAGTAGTGCCCCCTCTACTTCCCGTAAAAGTTGGAGAAAGAGTCTCAGGTGTACCATTGCCCACTTGAACAGTAACACTTTGGTTACTATATGAAGTGTAGTTGTTTGTGCTTTGGTTACCACCGTTAAACGTGAAGACTACATCACCGGAATGGTCGGAGGCAGGGCGATTGTTGGGATGGAACGTGTATTGGGTCACACTGGATGACATATTGTCGGTGCTTGTTCCCCCGAATCCAATCTCATTGATGGTGAGCGTATAACCCTTGACGACACTTCCCACGGGAGTGCCTGCCGGACTGGAAATATAGGTAACATTGGAATAATCGTTGCCAGATGTCATCTCTTGGCTGTCGGTTCTTTTGCTGAGACTGTTTACATAAATGGTCGTGGTGCCCGTATTGATGGCGTATGGCGCAAACGTAGCCGTAGCAAGATATTGGCTGGAGTTGTTTCTGCTTGCGCTTGTAGTGGCAGTTAATGTCTGCACAGCGCCATTGCCCACCTGAACGGTGACATTGGGGTTGCCTGTGTTATTAGCAAATGTGCTACGGTCAGTAGATCCTGTTCCACGGTTACCACCGTTAAACGTGAAGACTACATCACCGGAATGGTCGGTGGCAGGGAGATTGTTGGGATGGTATGTGTATTGGGTCACGCTGGATGACATATCGCTGGTGCTCGTACCACCGGAAACCTCGGTAATCGTCAACGTATAGCCGTTGATAACGGTTCCTGTCGGGTCCGTGGCCGGAGATGTGAAGGAAACATCGGCGTAATCGTCATTGTCGTTAAGATTTTGGCTATCTGTTCTTTTACTGAATCCGTTTACTGTAATGGTCGTATTTCCTGTATTGATGGTGTAAGCTGTGTTGAGATTTGCGGTAACAACGTAGCGTCTGCTACTGCTGGTGTTCCCTTGTCTGCTGGCCCCTGTTGAGACATTCAAAGTTTGGGCATCGTTATTGCCAACTTTAACTGTAAGTATGGGATTACTTGTTCCATTACTAAAAGAAGGAGAACTTCCTGTTCCGTTACACCCTCCGCTAAATGTAAACACCACATCACTTCCCGTTCCAGTAACATTAGTAGGGTGGAAGGTGTAGGTGGTTACATCACGGGACATATTGCTAGTGCTGTTGTTCGTGCCACCGGAGATGGTCAGGGTATAGCCATTGATGGTGGCACCGCTGTTATATTGGTCCTGGGTTGTTCTTTGCGGTTGGGGCTGTACGCTGTTGGAATAGTTGCCAGAAACAATGTTGGCAGGTGTCGGCTGTGTCCTATTGGAATAGTTGCCGGGAATCAGCACCTGCGGTTGCGTGGTGTTCGAATAATTGGAGGCACTAGCACCAATGGTAATGCTCATCAGATCCTCGCCACCGTCTTTTTTTCTACCCGTCCAGTAGAGGCCGGCGTAAAGCACATTGGTACACTCTGGGTTGGCGCCCTTTTCGGTGGAGAACTTCAGTTGCGCACTGGAAGAGTTAACCGTGAAAGGAAGACCGTCAATATCCACATACTCCATATTTGCATTATTACCACCATTTTCGCTGTAGTTTACCAGCGTAAGGTTGGTGTTGCCAATCACCTGGAAGTCGCCCTGGATGTGGTAGATGGGCTGGGTGGGCGAGTACTTGGAGGTACGCTGCGTGAACGGTTTCACCACCTGCGCGTGCGACAACATCGGAAATGTCAGTAAAGTCATTAAAAAAAGCAACCCTGAAACCATCGGCCGCCATACGTAGCCGCACTTTCTCGTTTCAGCCATTACATTTGCGTTTCTTTTCATAAATTGGACTTTTATATTTTGCATCATTTTTTCCATAAAATTATATATAAATATAAACAAGCGGATTACGAAAACAGCCACTCAAAAGTTACGAAACTAACAGGCAAATGTTGAAATTTTTTTTTCAAAATTTCAGTCAATAATCGTATCTTTTTAGCCAAAATAGCACCTTTTCGTATCACTTCCATTTTCCTTTTCTTTAATGTTATTTGTAAGTTATTGTAAATCAATATATTATGTTTCCCTATAATAAATATGGTATCATTACATTGCAAAAATACTAAAAAAATAACAAAAAAAGCATTTTTTTGGTTCACTCCACGAGGGATATTTTTTTGCAGATTTTTTGTCCCCCAGCCAAATACGGCAAAAATGGCGAGACGGTTATGCGGTTAAATGGTGGAATGGACGAATGGTGGAATGGACGAATGCCGCCTACGGCGGGATAGAGGAAATGCGCAGGAAATTTCATTCTCGTCAGTTCTCGTTGTTCTCGATTTTCGTCGTTATTTACAAGATGAGAGGCACATTCCGAAAAAAAAGTGTATTTTTGCTACCTCAAAAAACAATCCGTTATGAAAAGAGTTGTCATTCTGTTACAATTTGTGTGCATTCTGCAACTGATGCAAGCGGCACCGGTTGATACCACAAGCGCACGGTCGGCTGCGTCAACATTCTGGAACCAAAGCAGTTGCGTGGCTGGAAATTTCGTGAAGCCCGATCAGTGGGAGGAAGTCGGCCACACGCTTGGGCTCACGCAGCTATACATTTTCCGCGCTCCCGGAGGCGGCTTCCTCATTATGGCCGCCAACGACTGCGCCCGCCCCATCCTCGGCTACTCAGCCCACAACGACTTCCAGTCGGGCGCGCTTCCCCACAGCGTGCGCGACTGGCTGCTGGGCTATGAAGAGCAGATTGCCAATGCCTCCGGCCAGAAGCTGAGCGCGCTTCCGGAAGTCGCCAACGAATGGGAGATGCTGCGCCGCGGCGAATGGCTGTCGCCGAAGGCCGAAAGCGAAGTGCAGCCCCTGATCACGGCCACCTGGGGGCAAGGAGCGCCCTACAACGCGATGTGTCCGCCCAACACCCTGGTGGGCTGCGTGGCCGTTGCGATGGGCGAGGTAATGCGCTACTGGCAATACCCGATTCACGGAACGGACTCGCACTCATATACTTACGGCGGACAAAACCACTCCGTTGACTTCTCGGCCGCCACCTACAACTACGCCGCAATGCCCAACAGTTGCAGCAGCAACAACACAGCCGTCGCCACCCTACTCTACCACTGCGGCGTGGCTGTGCAGATGGAATACGGAAGCAGCGTTTCAAGCGCCTACGTGCTCAACTCCCCCCTCCACCCCTACAACGCGGAAAGCGCCCTCAAGAACTTCTTCGGCTACAGTCAGAACGCCCACGGAGAACTGCGCAGCGATTACTCGAAAGACCAGTGGATCAGTATGCT
>JAZQOJ010000089.1:0-6579 GCA_045627805.1 Bacteroidales bacterium | reverse complement strand
CCATCGCCTTCAGCGGCCGCCCCTCGTGCGACTTCGAACTGATGAACCCCGTCTCAGGATCCACATACTGCCTCAGGTCGAAATAGCCGCCGTCGAAAGTCGCGAACGAGCATACCATATCTACTGGGTTGAAGTGCGTGGCACCCTGCAATATCGCATTCTGCCGCTCCGACTTCTTGTCGATTTGCGACGACTCCACAATCTGCAACGACGTGATTCCCTTGCTGTTGCGTACCCAGAACGGCCCGCCGCCGGGCTCTCCTTCGTTTTTCACCATTCCGCAAATGCGTATCGGACGGTTGAGTTTCTGGAACACGCCTTCCACGGTTTTCTCCTCCTCGCGGAATTGAATCTGCAACTCGTTGCGGGCGAATTGCAGAATTTCGGGCAGCATTTGCTCGCCCTTCGTCGCATCCGTATGCAGTGTTTTCAAATACTTGAAAATCTGTTTCTGCAATGTGATGAGTTGGGCCGCCAGCAATTTCTTGTAAGTGACGGTGTCTTGCAACTCGCTGTCATAGAATATGTTGTCAATATTTTTCACGAACACGATGTCTGCTCGCAGTTGGTTCAGATTCTGGATGAGGGCGCCGTGTCCGCCGGGGCGGAAGAGCAGTTTCCCCTGGCTGTCGCGGAAGGGTTCTCCTTCTTCGGTGGCGGCCAGCGTGTCGGTGCCGGGCGCTTGCGCAGAGAAATCGATGAGGTAGTGCACGCCGAATCGGCTCTCGTATTTCGACTTCACTTCGCACACGAGTTGCTGAAACAGGGGCAAGTGCTGCGGCGAAACGGTGAAGTGGATGCGGCAGTTGCCTTGCGCGTCGCGGGCGTAGTGCGCCGCTTCCACGAGGTGCTCCTCCAGCGCGGTGCGGCACTCGCCGTCGTACTGGTGGAATTTCAGCACCGCCTTGGGCTTGTTTCCGTAATTCAGCCCTTTCTCTGTTAACAAATAGGAAAGGACGAGGGGGTGGTTGCCCCGGTTGATCTCGTCTTCAAGGCAAAGGCCGTCGGCGGCCATCGCCTCGCGCAGCGATGGGTAGAAGGCGTATCGTGGCAGGTTCACCAGCAGTTGCTGCGCTTTCGCGCTCGTGGCGTCGCTGTCGTCTTCCATATATCCATATACTTCTTTGAACATTCGCGACGCGGCCCCTGACGCGGGCACGAACTTGAGCAGCGTTTTCCCCTCCGTCAGTGTGTCGTACTGCTGGATGAGCCGTTGCTTTTCGCTCTCACTGATTTTCAGGATGCCGTTCCCGATGGTGGCTGCCGCTTGCAGGTCGGCGAAGTCGAAGCCGCTTTCGAAATATTGGAACTGGTGCGCCACTTCTTCGGGTTCGCTGCCCCGCTGCTTCATCTGCAGTATGTCGTTTTCTGTGAATGTGGTCATTTGTTGAATTGTTGAATTGTTGAGGTGTTGAATTGTTGAATTAAAGACTAAGCTTCAGTATTTTTGGGGGCTTCGTCTTCTTCAAGTTCGCGGTCGCGGCCGGGGGTGATTTCCACGGGCGCGCTGCACTGATTTTTTTCTTTTCTATAAAGGAACAAAGCGACAAAAATATTGAGCAGGAATCCATAGATAAGCACGGAGAGTGAGTCGGCGGCTGCGGCGACGGGAATGCTGTCGATGCGGGTGATTTCCAGTTTCGAGAGCCGCTGTTCCCAGACCGTGGGTTCGCTATGAAGTTCGGCTTGAACGGAGGCGAGCACAGATTGAGCGGAGGAATCAACGCCATTCAGATTTCGCGAGATGTGAAAAAGGAGTTCCTCTGCCTTGAAGTTGAAGGAGTCCAGACGATAGAGTTCGGGCCCTTCGCTGCGTGCGCGCTCCACCAGCTGATGCTTGAGGGCTGTAAGCGCCAAACCAACGCCGTCAATCGTTGCGCTGTCAGCATTCATTGCTTGCGCCTCCTCGCCTGCGACTTCCGATACGCGAGCGTAATACTGCGCCAATTCCGCAGTGGTGATGGTATCTTTCTTCACCAGTTCCTCGGCACGCTCAATGGCGCGCTGATTCTTTGCTTCCAGCGCATCTTTTTCAATAAAATTGAAATGAAGCAACAGATAGGCGAACACAACCAGAAAAGCCACGAAGGAAAGGAAAATGCCAACGAGGAACGCTCTCGGAAACCGGATGATGCCGTCCTGATGTTTGTCGCGAACTTCCTTTATGCCCATATACAGGCAAAGGATGAAGGAGGCAATCATCAGCAAATCTGCGACCGGTCCGAAAGGATAGTCAATGTTAAGAGTGAGATAACTAATCAATTTAATGAGAGAAAGCCCTGCACCAAGCAGGGCTCCCCATTTGAGTATAGATAGAAATTTTGAACTATTAATCATTCCAAAAAAGCAGGAATCTCATTAGTTGGATTTATAATAAATGTGTCTGCGGTCAACGATCTTGGTATCCTTCATCATATCATTGTACATCGACTGCTGAATGAATGCGGGGATTTCCTGAGCGCTGCGGAAGTATTTGTTCAGAGAGGTGAGGTAAGCGGCGGATTCGTAAGCAGCGGTGTTGGCGGTATTTTCGTTGGCCTTCACGCTTTGTACAGCAACGAGATACACAGCGTTTTCGCCCGTGAGCACGTGTGCCTTACCGTCGGCGGGAAGAGCGGCGAGCTTGCCAACGACTGCGCTTTCCAGACGGCCATACTGTGAGAAGTTGATGACGGTGGTGTCAACGCGGGCCTGATATTTGGCTGCCACAGCGTCGATGCTTGCGGTGGCCAATTCTTTCTGGATGAGTTCCTCAACGGCTTTCACTTTCTTTTCGGCTTTGAGGTCAGCCATCACGCGGGCCTTGCATCCTTCGAAACTGGGTTTCTTAGCATCCACGATGGCTTTAACACCAGCGACGATGTAAGCGTCGGCATCGATGACCTTGGCACCTGCCTCGTAGTGGAACAACTTGCCTTTGAAAATGGTACGGGAAACCTGACCGGCAGCGTTGTTGGCATCGTCGTTATCGTCAAATGCCCAGCTGATGGCCTGACGGCACATCAAACCGCTGTAAGGATTGCCCTGGAAATCATAATTCAAATAGATGACACCCTGCATATTGGTGAGACCAGCTTGGCTCAGCACGTCGAAAGCATTTTCCTTAGCGACCTTGCTCATTGCCTCAACATCGGTGCTCTTGCCAGCGATCTCGGTAGCTTTCGCCTTGGCGCTCTTGTCGGTAGCCAAAGAGGGCTGAATCGGAACAGGATAAAGAACGTATTGTGCTTTTGAGATAGCGTTGGTTTTGTCAAGAACCTGGAAGATGGTAATGAAGCCGTAGGATTCTCTTTCCTCGGTATAGAACTGGTTAACGCCAGTGTTCATCAAACCGCTGTACAATTTATTGTAAACGGTATCGCCAGGCATATCGGTAAGCCAGAGGGTAGAGTCGGCACCGAGGTACGGGCTCTTGTGGCTTGCGTACAAAGAGTAGATGCTTTCACCAGCGTTGAGGGCGGTCATCAAGCTGTCGGCGAGTTCCTGTGCCTGCTCCTTGGTAAGGGTGGCCTTGTCGTTCATTTCGCACTTGTAAGCGACGGAAAGGGCAGCCACCTGGATTGAGTCGGGACGGCTTGCGAATCCTCTGATCTTACCGAAGTAGTAAATACCGTCAAGCATAGTGGGAGCGATGAAAGTGCCGGCGGGATGGCTGTAGATGAAGCTATCCAACTGAGCGGGAAGCGACTTCACGTTCTGCACGTCATTGCCAGAATATTTCTTCATAGCGGTCTCGCCCTTCTTCAGATAGAGCATTGTGTCAACCTGAGCGTAATGAGCGGTCTTGTAATTGTAGTGGAAGATGTTGGAGGCGTTTGAGCTGGCAGCGTCCAACGAGAACACGCGGCTGCGGTCGATGCGGGTTTCCTTCTTTGCGAAGTCACCGATGCTGGCGCAGTTCTGGAATCTGTTGAAGATAGCGGTAACGGTATCGGCGGCGCACTTGTTATCCTGTTCGGAAGCGCTGACGGGGATGACCACGAAGTCGATGTCGCGGACGGCCTCGTGAACGGTGTAGCGGGCCTTGTGTTCTTTGAAATAAGCTTTGGCTTCGCTTTCGCTCACCTCAACCTTCACTTTGTCGAAAGCGGGGTTGTCGATGGAGAGGCCGGCCATAAGCGTGGTGATGGCGCTGTCGTCCTTTGCCATCTGGTTGAGCAGTTTCTCTGAGAAGTAAACGCTGTTGTTGGCGAGTCCAAAGTAAGCGTTTTCCTTAGCGGAGATGACGGCGATGCGTTCGATTGCCTTGTAGATGTCGTAAATGTCCTGGCCCACATAGTCGTTGATGTTCTGGAAAGCGCCGATGATCTGGTCAACGGAGGCACCATTCTGCACGAAGCGCTGAGCCACGAGGTAGAGGTAGTATTCGGCCTGAGTGGTGGGCTGTGCCTTGAGACTCTGTGAGAGCTGCTCGTTCAGGTTCTCTCTCATTTCCTTCGAGAAGACGAGACCCACTTCCTTCAGCTGGGCGTCGAGCAGGGTTTCGTTTTTGATCTGCTGCCAAGTGAAATCGTGAATGCCCTGATCAAATTCTTCGTCGTTGGTGGCATTGGGATTGATGAGCTCGAAAAGTTTGCGGTTCTGATTGTAGTTGGTGCCGTACTCGTTTTCGTGGTTGCTCATCGTAATGGTCTTGTCGCCAATCTTCACGAGTCTGTTGCGCATAGGATTGATGACGTTGGTCAAGTCACCCACGATGAAGGCGAGAAGAGCGATACCGATGATAATCATTAATGCTACTCCGTGCTTACGGATTCTGCCAATTGCTGCCATATTCTTTCTTCTTTCTTATTGATTGATTAATATAATTTACTTATTATACAATTTTAAGGGTGCAAAATTACGATTTTTTTTTGAGATAATTATTGATTTCTATTTTTTTTTCAAAGGATGGCCCAGCAACTGTTCAGCCGTTTCAAAATCCTGATTTTTAATACATTCACGGATTTTCGACGATCGAACCTTGTTGTCTTCCATCACAAATTCGGGAATCAATATTATCTCGATTCCATAATTTGCGCAAATTTTCTCCATTGTTTTACAATTTCCCTCTCTGTTTTTGCCAAAATTGTGATTGGGACCCATCACGACAGCCCTGGCACCGATTTTTTTCGTTAAAAATTCCAAAAAATCGGCGAAGGAAAGTTCGGCGAATTCACGGGTGAAGGCGAGTACGACGAGTGCGTCCACACCCGTTTCGGCAATGAGCCGGATGTTCTCCTCG
Source organism: Bacteroidales bacterium (assembly GCA_045627805.1). Classification (GTDB taxonomy): domain Bacteria; phylum Bacteroidota; class Bacteroidia; order Bacteroidales; family WCHB1-69; genus UBA1756. The sequence goes on along the minus strand of JAZQOJ010000089.1, from coordinate 1,355 downwards.
GGCGCATTGATGCGGAAGAAGTCGCTGTCAGGATGGAGGACCTCCTGCGGGTGCGGGTCAAAGGTCACGACGACACTCTCGCCGTTGTAGCGGGCTGCACTCTGCTTCAGATAGCTGAAGATCTGCCGATGGCCCAGGTGAACGCCATCGAACGAGCCGACAGCCACTACGGGAGCCCGGAATGCGGGAAGTTCTTCTATGTTCCTATAGATTTGCATTATCAGATTCTGTTCACTTCGGTTCCCAATCAATCGCGCACGCTGAGGGCATCGCGGAGCGCGTTTCCAATCAGCATAAAGGCCAGCACCAACAGCATAATGGCGATACCGGGCGCTATGGCCAGGTAAGCGTTGTCGAGCACAATGGAGGCGTAATTCTCCTTCATCATCATTCCCCACGAAGGCGTCGGCGGCTGCACGCCAATACCGAGAAAGCTCAAGCCCGCCTCCATCAGAATGGCCGAGGAAAAGTTGGAAGCGGCAATCACAATCACCGTTCCAGAAATGTTGGGCAGCAAATGTTTCACAATAATATGCAAACTATTGTACCCCAACGCCTTGCCAGCTTCCACAAACTCTTTTTCGCGCAAACTGATCACCTGTCCGCGCACCACTCTCGCCACATCCACCCACATCGTGAGCCCGATGGCCATAAAAATCTGCCAGAAGCCCTTTCCCAAAGCAAAACTGATGGCAATGACCAGCAGGAGTGTCGGAATCGACCATACCACGTTGATGAACCACATCAGCACGTCGTCCACCCAGCCACGGAAATAGCCCGCAATGGATCCTATCAATATGCCGATGATCAGGGCGATGACGACGGAAATGCCGCCGACGGCCAAACTAATGCGCGTGCCTATCAGCAACTGGCTCACCACGTCGCGACCGTAGCGGTCGGTTCCCAGAAGGAATTGCCGAGTGATGACGGGAGCGCCCGGAGCGACTTCCTCTCGACGATAAGAGACCTCATCACCAGGAGCGTTGCCGAAAGGGCGTACATATATTATATTATGTTCGAGGCGGAAACCCTCGATGGGGACCGTCTGATATTGAGCGGGCTGCCCGAACAACATTCTGCGCAGTCCGCTCACTTTCTCGACCTTTGCAGGAGGCCTCACCTGCAACAGCTGCACTTTGAAACCCGGCTTCTGCAAGGCGATCTCCAATTGCTGATGGTTGCAGTAGGGAGAATGGTCGGGGGTAATGAGATAACCCAGAATGGCGATCATCACCACGCAGACGATGAATCCGAGAGAGACCATCCCTTGCCAGTCCTTACGGAAACGAAGCCAAGTGAGTTCCGACAGCGAGACGGCCTTGTAGTTCTTCTTTCTGAACAATCCCATTCCCCTA
>JAZQOJ010000088.1:0-2356 GCA_045627805.1 Bacteroidales bacterium | reverse complement strand
AAATAGTGTTTTTCAAATCAAAAAATCAAATAATGTTTGTATTTTATATTATATCAATAACTTATAAGATTTTTTCAAAATTTATCGCAACATTAGTATTTGGATTTCAAAGCTTGTATATATGTGACTGCGGTGTGGCGGAATTTTTTTTTATGGATGTTTTAAAATCAAAAAAGAATCTGCTCAAAAATGTCAGGAAAAAACCAGGTCGCTGCGCTCAAAATCTAATAAGAATCGTATTTAAAATCATAGAAAAAAATCAAGTATACGTATGATTTTGTTTGCAGATCAACTGGTATATAGTTTCCTAAATTTTACGAATATCATCCAACAGACAACAATCTTTGTGTAACTACGATGTGGTCAATCTTGGGAATTCCGCTGCGACCGACTGCCAATTCTGCCAAACGGGGCCACCATAAACCTTGGGGATTCCGCTGCGACCTCCTATCGTCGGTCTTGCGGAATGGTGCACACGCGCGGCGTGAAGAAGGGATGATGGGCGGCGGCACCACGAAAGAGCATAAACTTCATCACGTGCGCCGCCGCCCATTCTGTCTTTTGCCAATGCGCCATACACCATTCCGCAAGGCTGCGCAACAGCCGAAGCGGAATCTCCAAGGTTTACCACAATCTTAAATTTCAACAATTTTCTCCTCCGCAACCCAAGCATCGTTCCATTTTTTACGTTGCTTATAGTATAACGCAAAAACCAAACCTATGAAAAAATTCACATTTATCATCATCTTGTTATTCGTTGTGCTCGCTGCTGGCGCGCAGAAACGCCCCAAAGCAATCGTCAAACTGGAAAAGCAGTTGGTCGGTAAGTTTGTCGAAATTCCCGCTGGGCATTATACGGAGGTTGTCTATAATGATACAGGACAGGTCGTCTCCAAAAAGGAGTACACCTTTTCTACCTTTTATATGCTTTCTTCAGAAGTTACCAACAAAGCATACGGTGCTTTTTTGGATGACCTTCAGGCGCAAGGTCGCACGGCCGACTATGAAGTGGCAAGAGTTCTCAAGGAAAACAATCCTACGTTGTCCGTTTCTGGAATTATGACAGAAAAGTCACCTCTCAAAGTGGACACATTCGAGTATTTCAAACATCCAGCATACGCTATATATCCTGTTGTTGAAATCAGTTACGAAGGCGCGATCCTTTTCTGTCATTGGCTCAACGAGAAGTTGGGAGATGCAGGATTTGAGTATAAGCTTCCTACCAAGGTACAATGGCAGTATGCCGCACGCGGAGGAGGTCACAATTGGGATCCCTATCCTTGGGGTGGTCCTTTTCTCTCAAATAGAAACGGATATCCTCTGTGTAATTACAAAAGAGTTGGTGACGAGAGCATCACAATGAAAGATAGTGTCTTAACCGTTGTAGATGAAAATGAACTCTTTCCTGCCTTGCACGATTTCGCCTTTTGGATTTGTCCAGCCGCATCCTTCTATCCAAACAACTACGGTCTTTACAATATGAGTGGCAATGTGGCCGAGATGGTTGAGGAAAAAGGTATCGCCTTAGGTGGCAGTTATGCAGACCCTGGCTACGACGTCCGCATCCAAAGTGAACAGCAATATACAGCACCATCACAGAAGATCGGTTTCCGTGTGATCGCCGTGCCGAAAAGGTAGAGATGTGGCGCGCCGCGTCTCTACAATCCCCCAATCGCGACGCGTATCCACCGTCCCCATCGCGCCACATACCCGACAATCATACACATTTGTCTAAATATTTTACAGCTTCGGCTCTTCTGGATTTTCATAACAACCTACAAATCAATTTTGTAAAACATCTGGCACGGTATTGGTTTTTATCAGGTCGTTTTTATTAAAACCTACGACTATGATACGATTAGACAACATTACCAAGAGTTTCTGCACCGACACGGTGGAGACGAAAGCATTGCAAGGCGTCAGTTTGGAAATCAACGCAGGTGAGTTTGTGGCCGTGATGGGGCCTTCCGGCTGCGGCAAGACCACCCTTTTGCAGATTTTGGGACTGCTCGACAATCCCACAGAGGGACAATATCTTTTAAAAGGCCAAGAGGTTGGCGCATTGAAGGAGAACCAGCGCACGCGCCTGCGCCGCGGCAACATCGGATTTGTATTCCAGAACTTCAACCTGCTGGACGACCTGACCGTATATGAGAATGTGGAACTGCCTTTGCGCTATCTCAAAATGGGAGCCAAAGAACGCAAGCAATTGGTAGAGGAAGTTTTGGACAAGCTGAATATGACGCCCCGTGCCAAGCACTATCCGCAACAATTGTCGGGCGGGCAGCAGCAGCGTGTGGCCGTGGCCCGCGCCGTGGTGGCCAAACCCAAGCTCATCCTCGCCGACGAGCCGACC
>JAZQOJ010000087.1:0-4987 GCA_045627805.1 Bacteroidales bacterium | reverse complement strand
TGTTCCTCCGTTTGTAGCTCCCAACTGGATGTATCCATTCGTTGCCACTCTGGCCTGTGTATAATTGGTCCCGCAATAATTGAATGTGAAACCAAGATTGACAGTCGTGTAAGCATCGTCGCCTGTTGAAATCGTCGTATTAGAAGATGTCAACGGTTCAAATGGTCTATTGCTTACGTTAAACGTGTACTCGGAGGCGTGCTCAGCCATCCGTATGTCATCAGCCACGACCGAGAGTGTGATCTCGTCGCCATTGGCAACGCATCCGCTCACATCGGAGCCGATCCTCATATCGGGGATTCCGGCGTACTCGAACGCGTATTCGCCCGTCATCGGGCAGTCGGAAGTCTGCACACTCACCGTGTAGGTGGCATTCTCGTAGGGAGAGGTGGTAGAGAGAACGGAACTGTTGCCGCCGATGGCGCTTCCGTTGCGATACCACTGATAGCTGTACGCCCAAATGCCCGCCGGCAAAGAGACTTGCAACTGGATGTTGGTGCCGCCACAGGTATTGCCCGACACCAATTCCACGTTGGCTCCACTGCCTCCGCCAGCCACGCCCGCAACTTGCACGTACTTCCGCACATCGCTGCGCTCGGCCGTCAGCGTGCCTTCGCCATTGGAAACGATTACGAAACGGCTGCCATAAAGGGAGAGACAGCCGTACGGGTCGGCCGACCAGCTCACGTTGTTGGCGGTGCTCGCACTGAAACAGGTGGTGACCTCGTTCACAGTTTCGTTGTTTCTCAGGAAAACCGGAGAGGCCGCCAGAAGAGCGATATCGCTGTTGGCAATGGCGGCCGGACGCGGGTAAAGGTCCGTGCTCGTGGTCCAGTTAGCGGAGCTGAATCCCGAAGGCAGACTTCCCGATGTCAGGTCGGAAGTGGTTTTGGCATACGAAGAGCTGGAAGCCGACGTACTACTATAAATATAGGTAGCCGGGCACATCTGCTTGTCGGCATACGACGAGGTGGGCGTTCCGCTTCCCACCAGCGCGGCCACATACGAAGTGCTGCGACCCGTAACATTGCCCACATTCAAGCAATATTGAGAAGTAGCGCCTGAGCCCACAATGCCGCCCACGTATGAATAGCCGCTCACGCTGCCCGCATTCAAACAATTGCGCGCATACGCAGAGGACCCATAACCCACAATGCCGCCCGCGTAACTGGAACTGGTCCCATTTCCGTAGGCCACCTCGCCCACATTCACACACTGGTCAACATAAGTGTAATAGGCACCACCTACCACGCCACCAATGTAGCCAGTGGAGGTATAGGAAGTGGAAACACGGCCCGCATTCTGGTCGCCCAGCATATTGGAGTAAGGGCTGGAGACACCATAAAGATAACCCACAATGCCACCCACGTGAGAATATGTTGAAGACACATCGCCCTTGTTCACATTCTGGGTGGTGTTGACCGTGGTACCGGAAGCGCAGTAAGCGTAACCCACAATGCCACCAGCATATTGATAACGGGCAATGACGTCGCCCTCGTTCACATTGCGTGAGAAGGATGCGTTGTTGCGAGCGTTCCCCGCAATGCCGCCCGTATAGTAATATCCGTTGACCTCGCCGCGGTTGACGCAGTCCTCGACCGCCGAATTGGACGTATAGGCGGTGCTGCCGAAATAGTTGACGGCGCCCGCTATGCCGCCCGTGTGATTATTGCTGGTGGAATAGGACGAATACATCACGACGCCCTCGTTCTCGCATTCGGAGATGCGAGTGCCCACAGCACTGCCGACCACACCGCCAGTGAAGTAACAGCCCCTCACCTCGCCGGAATTGGTGTTGGAGTTCAGTGCGAGAGAGGGTGCCTGCGTGTTCTTACTGCAACCCACGATGCCGCCCGTGTAGTAGTAGCCCGTGATGTTACCTGAGTTCTCGCAATTACTTACAAACCCGAGGTGCTCGATTTGCCCCGCGATACCACCCGTGTAATAGCCGTAACTGGTCGGGGAAGAAACATTGCCCGTGTTGGTGCAGTTGCTGCAAATGACATCCTCGCCCTGGTATGTGCGGGCCGTAATCTGGATATTGTCAATCGCTCCTGGAGGGGGTGTTCCCGAACTCCCGTCATTTCGCCACAAAATCGACACGCGCTTCAGCCCCGTATAAGCACCCAGGTCGTACGTTCTCGTACCCCAGGAACTGCTCAGGTTGAACTTGCCGCTACTTCCGTCCAGATTGGTAGAGCCGGTCCAGCCAGAGCTATAGTCACCCGTACCCGCCGTCGGGGTGCCCGTGGTAGGTCCCACATACACGCACATATAATCCCAATTGCTTTCCCCATAACCTTTCCAGTCGAAAGTGAGTGTGGAATTGGCTGGAAGGTAGATGTCCTTATAAATCCACACAGAGGAAACATAAGATGTTGTGTAGGCATTCGTCGAGCCATCGTTGGTGACATACATTGAATAGCTGCCGCCGTTGGAAGTGGCAGTGCCGCGCACCCAGTAATTGGTCTGGCTACCGTTCACGAGGGTCCAGCCGTCGTTGCCCGACTCGAAAGTGGCGTTCTCTACCAACGTCATTGAGCTGGGCGCATCACCGTAGGCATAGCCCACGATGCCTCCCAGGCCGCCCAGCGCATTGTTGGAGGTGTAACTGCTCACGATGTTGCCGCTGTTGGAACAGCCGCTAATCGAAGTGGTGTTGGCTCGGCCCACAATGCCGCCCGCACAGTACGACGACGTGGTGATGCTGGCCGCATTGCGGCAGTCGCGGATGGTGGAGTTGACCGCCGTTCCCGCGACGCCCGCAATGTCGAGTCCGCCGCTGATTGAGCCCGCCACATTCACGTCGTGGATGGTGGCATCCTCCACGTATGCGAACAAGCCCTGCGAGCCCGAAATCGTGATGGTTTTGCCATTCCCATCAAACACGCCGCGGAAGGGCTTCGACTCGCTGCCCAATCCCGACCAGCCAGTAAGAGAGAAATTCTCCATCACCTTGAAACAGGTACTGGAAGTGACCTCCTCGTTGTTGACCATCCGGCGCACACAGGCGATGTCGTCAGCATTATAAATGAGATAGGGCGATGCTTCGGTGCCCGCTCCCGTGAGAGAGCAGGAAACCGGCGAGAGTTGTATTCCCAAGCGGATGTTACTGCGGTACACATCCACAGAACCAGCAACCGACTGCCCCGGATCGGACGAATCCTGATGCTTGGTCCAGTGCATATTTGTCGCCGATGTGTAATAGCAACTACGGCTACAGCTACCGCTCGTGGAGCACCCTACGCCCCGCACGGCCACGAGGATCGCCTTGCCTGCCTCGTGCTGGAACTGGTTTGAGAACGGGAAGGTGTTCCAACCCGTCGTGGATGAAAAGGACGAGGTCTGATACACCTGCGTCGCTCCGGATATGTATGTCGAAAAAGTGGTGGAACCCGAAAGCGCATACGATGGCTCCACATCCTTCATATAAATCGTCATCTGCGCACCCGTGCCCGCATTCGACGAGGAGATGTTGTATGCGATGCTCGTGATAAGGGCCGAGCTGTTCAGCTCTTCCGCATCCGACGGCGTGTACAGATACACGTCATACTGCCAGCCGTATAATCCGGGCATTGGATAGTAGTAGGTGGTCGTCCCTGTGCCAATCTCGACCAGTTCGTCCGAGCCAGACGGCGACGACAACTGCATTTCCAAACGGATGTTACTGCGATTCGCATCCAAAGTACCCGTCACACTGGTGCCTGGGTCTGAACCGTCCTGACGCTTGTACCAGTGCGTACTTGTCGCCGATGTGTAATAGCAATAACGGCCACAGCTACCGCTCGTGGAGCACCCTACGCCCCCCACGGCCACGAGGATCGCCTTGCCTGCCTCGTGCTGAAACTGGTTGGAGAACTGGAACGTGTTCCAGCCCGTTGTAGAGGTAAAGGCCGAGGTCTGATACACCTGCGTCGCTCCGGAAATGTATGTTGAGAATGTGGTGGAGGATGAAAGCGTATAGGTCGGCTCCACATCCTTCATATAAATCGTCATCTGCGCGCCTGTGCCCGCATTCGACGAGGAGATGTTGTATGCGATGCTCGTGATAAGGGCCGAGCTGTTCAGCTCTTCCGCATCCGACGGCGTGTACAGATACACGTCATACTGCCAGCCGTAATATCCGGGCATTGGATAGTAGTTGGTGCTTGTGCCCGTGCCAATCTCGACGATATCCTGCGCCCGCACGCCCGCGGGCAAAAACAAAAGCAAGGCGAAAAAACACGTTATTAAAGATTGAGCAAACCGGCAACCATTCAGTTTGACACATTTCATTCCACCAATGAAATTTGCATTTGCAGTAGTAAAATTCGCATTCATACGCATTGGATTTTGTTTATATTTTGTTAATAACTTTACAATCTGTTAAAACTTCCCCTTAAAGGTCTCCATTACGCCTCTTTATCAACATTTGTTTTTTAACAACTGCACACTACAACAAACTATCTTTCAGCACATTACAACAAAACTCACCGAAACACATCTCCTACTCAAAAAACGCTGTAAATTTAGCAAAATATATTTTAAAATGCAATAGCAGAACAAATTTTTTTTCTGCTAACACGGAGATTTTCTCAGCGAAACGAACGAATTAAGATTTTTTAAGTTAATTTGCAAAGTGCTGTTGAGCTGTTGAACTCAATCAAAAGTCTCAAGTCTCAAAACGTTCTCGTCATTCCCGTCTCACCAAATGCATCATTCAGCATTATCGAACAGCGAGGGCTGCGTGAGCCGTTTCAAATGGAAACTCTGCCGGTGATAAGGCGAAAGTCCGTGCGCGATAACAGCGTCCTGGTGCGCCTTGCTCGGATAACCCTTGTTCTTTTTCCATTGATAGACAGGATATTCCGCATCAATCCGTTCCATATACTCGTCGCGGTAGGTTTTCGCCAGAATGGAGGCGGCGGCAATGTTCATAAAAGTCGCATCGCCCTTTACCACGCAATGAAAAGGGATGCCTGTCTGATTGTGGAAACGGTTGCCGTCA
>JAZQOJ010000086.1:0-10813 GCA_045627805.1 Bacteroidales bacterium | reverse complement strand
CGCTGCACCTGACCGTCCACACGCCGGCTCACGAGGCCGAAACCGTTGATGCCTGCGAAAGCTACGAGTGGAACGGCGAGCACTACACCGCGAGCGGCATCTACACGTTCGGACACACCGATGCGAACGGCTGCGAGCAGGTTGACACGCTGCACCTCACCGTTTACCGCTCGGAGAACGTGTCCGAGACGGCCGCCGCCTGCGACCGCTACTTCTGGCACGGCGCCGAGTACACCGAAAGCGGCGAATACTACTACGACTACGAGGACGGCGCCGTGTGCGAGCACGTTGACACGCTGCGCCTGACCATCACCCGCTCGCTCGCCACCGAGTTCAGCGAGACGGCCGACGACTACTACATCTGGAACGGCGTTCCGTACACCGCGTCTGGAGACTACGAGCAGACCTTCGAGGCGGCCAGCGGCTGCGACTCCGTCGTGACGCTGCACCTGACCATCGGCAACGAGCACGCCGACGGCACTCCGTTCATCGTGCCCACAACACTCGCAGCGGATTCGTTCCTCTTGCAGGTGTTCGCCAACACCCTTGATCCCGAAACGAAGGCGTCGCTGGATTACGTTGTGTACAAGAATGGAGAAATGGTGGAAGACCTGTACGGCGAGTGTGGTGGCACCCTCGGACTGTTCACTGAACATCTGGGCGCTAACATCGGCTCAACTGGCTATATGACCGCCACGGGCAACATCCCGTCCAACACCTATGTATTGGCAAATATGCCGTTCAGTTACTTCTATATGCATTACTGGAATGGCCGTGCGAACTTGTTCACTCACGACTTCACCATTCCTGGAGATTACGAGGTCAAGTTCTACCTTCGCGAAGAGGAAGGCGGCCTTAACTGCGGCGTGACATACTCCGACAATGGCGTTACCCGAATCATTGGTGGCCGGAATAGTCAGTCAGGACAGGAATTGGCAGCTGCCACCATCTCATTCACTGTCACTGAAACGCCTGAGGTTGACGATCCTGAACTGCCAATCGCGAATGGTCCGATTATGACATTGAGCGACAACGACATTACTGAAACGAACAGTGTGACTGAGTTGACGGTTGATGCCAATGGTTATGATGGCAGTACGAAAGTCGCCATCAACTACACAATCTACCGCAATGGCGAGCCCGTATCTTATGTGTACGACTATGTGAATTTGGTAATGGAAACCTGGTACGAGGCGGTGCAGCGTTATGTTGGCGCCACCATATTCGACAACGAGGGCAGCATTCCGGGCAAAACGTTCCGTCCGGTGAGCTCGTACGCTTACAACTACTTCTATCTTGACTATCAGGAATCAACTGAAAACCGCATCCGTGCCGACTGGAAGATGGACGGCGACTACGAAATCGTGTTGGATATGGTTGAAATGATGAACGGTACCGATTATGCGCTCACTTGGTGCACGGATCACAAACTGGGCGGAAGAAATGCGCAAAGCACAGGACTTGTTCTCTCCACCGACACCTTGCGTTATCATATCAGCAACAGCAACTTGTTGGCTCCGGAAACTGAGACCTCTGTCGCCGACAACGCTGAGGCAGCCGCTATGACAATCTATCCGAATCCAGCCAACTCGATGTGCCACGTCAGCTTGGGTTCTTGCGCTGAGAGCTCTGTTTTGGTGGTGACCGACGTGAACGGAAAGACCGTTTACAGCCAGTTGCTGGGCGAAACAACCGACGGCCGGGCCGAATTCAACGTGAGCGGATGGGCACAGGGCGTTTACTTTGTGACACTTCGCAGCGGAAACGCTATCCGGACTGTCAAACTGATGGTGACGAAGTAGTCATCCGTTTAACAAACACGCAACTCCTCCCGTTGATTACGCGGGGGGAGTTTTTTTGATGATTAGACCACAATTCACGTTCTAAACCTCTGGACAACATTTCGATAAATTGACGGAATTATCCGCATTGCGGAGTTGCCGCTCAGCACATCGCAACTCCCTGATTGTCAGTTCGCGATTGCTCAACTTTCTTTTTGTCTTGAGAAAAAGAAAGTTGACTTATTGAAAGAAAACGGAGTTGCATTATTTTGTCTTGCAGAGAGAACAACCTCGGAGAGGTGCGACACCTTTTAGTAGCATCTCTCCGAGATGCCGGCTGTTGGCCCGCCATCGCTCACCCCACATCGCGGACTTCGTCCTTATGTGGGGTTATAGGTGTCACATCCTTCCCGGATGTGACTGCGGCGCAATAACTTTCATTGTGGAAAACAATTGTACGGCTACATTCCTCAGAAAGCAGCAAAAGAAAAATTTCCTGATCATTTCCTCGGAATTTCCTGCGCATTTCCTATATCACGCCGAAGGCGGCATTCGTCTCTTCGTCCATTCATCCCATTAACCGTTTAACCGACGTTAACCGTTTCCACGTCTCATCATTCCCATTATGCGAACATCTCACGGCCGGCATTGCGGCATTTACAAGACTGAAAGGGGATAATTCCGAAAAATTGCAGCTGGACTCTATTTGCGAAATGGATTTAATTAAAACTACTTCGCCCAGCCCTCCTGCACGAATTTGTCGATGAAGAGGAAATATTTTTCGTTCTCCCAGTCATCGTATTTCCTCTTGCCGACCACGTCGAGAATGAGGCGGTGGCTTTTCCCGTCGTTGAGAATCTTGCTGATTTGCTGCCCGGCGGTCGAGGTTTTGTACACGTAAGCGTGGCAGTGTGCACCGTCTTTCGTCTCAAGCAGAATTTGGTAATAACTTTGCCCGACCCCGAAGTCGGCGAAGTCGGCGGTTGTGGGATTGGAGAGCTCGGCGCGGATTTCTATCTTGTTTGTGCCTTCCGCAGTCACATAGCCGCCGCAGGCAATCTTGTTGTAGCCCACAGTCGCTTCCCAATCAATCAGGAAGCCATTTTCCGTTTTGCGCACATAGGTGCCAGTGGAGTTCTCAAGGAAAACGTCGCCCACCTTGTAGTGGCTGCCCGGAATCGTGACGAGGTCCTTGTCGATGTTGATTCTCTCAAATCCGTCCTTGTAGTATTCCTGCATCAGCGGACGCATCTGCTCGCCTTTGTAAACGAACTCGACGCGGTCGTCCCAGCGCTTCGATTTATAATAATGTTGCAATACGCACACGATAGAGTCTTCCTCGTTCTCCGGCTCCGTGATGAGGGCGTTCGGGTCGCTTGCGGGCACCGTGTTCCTCAGTTCCTCCAGCTGGGCCGTCAGCTCCTTGTTTTGTTTCTGTAATTCCTCCAGCTTCGCGCTCAGCTCCTCAATCGTGCTCCCCTGCAACCGTGTGATGTCGCTCTGTAGCTTGACCTTGTCCTCCAGCATATCGTTCGCATCCTTGAGGTTCTTGATGGCCATATTCAGCACTTCGATAGCCGCCTTGTTCTGCACATTCTCCGTCTCCAATGCGATAACACGCTGTATGATCTCCTCTTTCTTCTGCGAGAAAACCATACTTGCGCATAGTAGGATGATGATGAATGCGAAACCTTTCTTCATTTTATCTCGTTGCTTTTATCTCGTTGCTTTTATCGTATAATCTTTCGTCCTTTCACCCATTCCACCCTTCGTCCAAAATTAACCGTTTCCACGACGTTAACCGTTTAACCGATTCCACCCGATTGTCACTCATACTCAAATGCTCCGATGTCCGGTTGCCCGTCGCGAATTTTCCCTTCCAGGTCGAACTGGATGCCCAGTCCGGTCTTTCCCGCGTTGATGGCGGGAGACCCTTCCGTGAGGTGGTAGTCTTGCTCGCTCTTGTGTACGAACAGCGGGTCGCGGCTGAGAATGCAGTCGTGGAAACTCTCAAAGGTGGCGGTGCTGCGTATCAGGCAGTGGTCGAAGCTGGTTTGCAGTGAGACCTCCTCGCTGTGACAACTGTGCTCCGACAACTCGTTCTCAAGTAGTCCGTAAATGATGCAGTTGGTGAAATTCGCCACGCAGTTGCCGATGTATTCGTATGCGCCGTCGCTGTAAGTGTCGCTGATGAGAACGGTGGGCGTTTTCCTTGTGGAAGCCGAGCTGGAGAAGTAGTTGGCCACGGTGAGGTGCTTCAGGTCGTACTCTCCGACACTGAGCAACAGGCCGTGTTCTCCGTTGTTGCTCACTTGGCAGTTCTCGGCCGCGAGCCGTGTGGCGCGGGCCAGGATGCCGCAGTTGTAGGTGTTGTGAATGATGCTGTTTTTCACGATGGTGCGTCCGGGAAGATACTCGCTCAGCGTTTCCACTTGCAACCCGATGTAGGCGTTGGTGATTTCCACGTGCTCGAAACGGTTGTCGGTGTTGCTCTCGTTAATCCAGATGCGGTCCCACTGGGCGTAGTCGGTGTTGAACCAGCTGCTCAGCTTGTCGCCGCGGAACACGATGGGCTCGTCGGCCGTCCCCACGGCCTGGATGTTGCCGTAGCGGTAAACCCAGATGCCCGCACCCGTGTGAAAGTATATTTTCGTTCCAGGGTCGATGATGAGTGTCCCGAGCGAGTCCACTGCGGCATAGCCACCGTAAACCACATACGGTTTCTCGTTGGTCCAGTGTACTACTTCGTGCTCGTGTGCCACAATCTTGTACCGAAGCGAACCACTCCCCGCATCCGCCACAATGAAGTTCGCATTTTGACCAAATGCCACTAAGTCAACATCTTGTATTGTTCTTCCGTGACGAAAGAGTACGGAGTCGGTAACCAGGAAGGGTAGGGAGGCGTCGGTCGGGTCGATGTTGACCTTCACGTGTACGAAAATGCTGTCGTGCGCCGCAATCTCCACGTCCTTGAACGAGTGCCCCGCCACGCCATCCACGTTGATGCTGTACGGAGAGTGCTGCCCGCCCGCCAAATCAACGTCAATCTTGATGTCGAAATTGTAAGGATTGTACACGCGGAAGTTCTTCGTCACGGAGCCCATCGTGGTGAAAACCGTGTCGAAGGTGACCTCGTCCGACGAGAACTCCACCTTCGCATCCGCATCGATGTCGTCCTTGTTGCACGCTGCCGTCAAAATCGTGAGCGCCAGCAAGCTCACCGCGTACGCCACCTTGAAAATCTTCTTCATTTTTCTATTTTAATGTTTAGCTGATTAACTTTTTTGTTCCTTTGTCCCTTCGCCTATTCATCCAATCCCGGATAGTCAACTTTCGCCAAAAAAAGGGCGTTAGCTGGAACGGAGTCTCCGGCAGAGCATCTATCTTTTTGATTAATAATATTTTGAAAATCATCAATGGAAATGCTTCCTTTGCCCACTTGCAACAGCGTGCCCACAATGGCCCGTACCATATTGCGCAGAAAGCGGTCGGCAGTGATGCGGAAACGCAACAGTCCGTCGCACTCTTCCCATACGGCTTCCTTCACTTTGCAGCGGTTGTTGTTCACTTGTGTGTGAAGTTTTGAAAAGCTGGTGAAGTCTTCGGTCGTGAGCAGCAGTCGTGCCGCTTCGTTCATCTTTTCCACGTTGAGCGGAACAAAAATCCGGTATGAGTAGTGAAAGCGGAACGCTTCTTTCTGCAGGGCCACAAAATAGTGGTAAGTGCGTGCCGTGGCACTGAAACGCGCGTGCAGGTCGTCGGCCACTGCGAAAATACGCTTGATGGCGATTTCTTGCGGAAGGAAGCTGTTTAATTTTCTTGCAAGATGCTGTGTGTCAATATTCTGTTCTGTTTCAAAATGGGCGAAAAACTCTTTCGCGTGTACTCCCGTGTCGGTGCGCCCGCACCCCGTTACCGCAATCTCTTCGCGCAAGAGCAGCGTCAATGCGCGTTCCATCTCGCCTTGCACCGTCGTGCGGTCGGGCTGAACCTGCCAGCCGCAAAATGGCGTTCCGTTGTAGGATAGTTCAATGAAATATCGCATTATCTGAATCTCTTTTATGAATGTTATAATGAATGCATTACAAAGCGTATCTGCTCCGACAGGTTCTTGTAGAGTTCGTTGATTTTGCTGAGTCGTTGCAGAATGTCTCGTTCAATGGCGGGTTCGTGCCCCATTCCCAATTCCTTGGCTAACAGTTTTTTCTGTTCTTCCAGTTTGTTGAGTTTGAAGAAAATCACGCAGCCCGTCAACTCCTTGTTCAGCGACTCGATGTCGGTGTGTACGCGGCTGGTTTGCAGTTCGAAACGGCTTTCCCAGCTGGGACTGTACTCGGGCTCTTCCTCCATTAAAATCGGGATCACCACGTCTTGCACGTCGCTGTCCTGGCTTTGTGCGAAGGCGTGCTGAACTTTTTCAAAATCTTTCTCCTTGGCTGCGATTTGGCTGTATTCGTCGTATATTTTCTGTAAAACGGGGTCCTGAAAGAGGAACTCCTCGTCGTGAAATGCGTTGAAGATGTACTGGTCCACGCGCATATCTTCCAGTTTTGTGTTGCCCGCCTCGTCGGTGTGGAGCAGGTGTGTCTCCAGATCGCCGTATTTGAGCAGGAAGCGGATGATGTTGTATTCCGTCTGGTAGTCGTGTGAGGGTTCCGGAACTGTTTGTCTCGGCGCTGCCTGGCCGGTGTTCACCGCGGGAAGGGGCTGCTGAGTGGGTTGTGTCGCCGTCTGGGCATTGGGGCCTGCGGGGCGACGCGCGTTCTGGTTGAGCTTTTTCCACACAATCTTTTGCAACTCGGCGCGCAGCACGTCTTCCGGTCGTCCCGTGAGCCGGGCGCACTCCTCAATGTAGAACGATTGCTTGAGCGGATCTTTTTCTTCCGAAATCGTGTCCAAAAGATGTCCCGTCATCTCGAAGCGCTTCTGCGTGTCGTCGCCCGCCTCTTTCGACAAGACATTGAAAATGAATTGGATGATGCTTACGGAATTCTCTTGCAGGTACTGCTGAAGTTCCGAGTCGCGGTGCGCCTTGGCGAAAGAGTCAGGGTCTTCACCATCGGGCAGCAGCACGGCGCGCACGTTGAGCCCCGCCGCCAGCAGCATATTGATGCCGCGCAACGATGCCTTGATGCCCGCCATATCGCCGTCGTACAGCACGGTGATGTTGTTGGTCTGCGACTGCACCAGGCGGATTTGTCCTTCTGTCAGCGCCGTCCCCGAAGAGGCCACCACGTTCTCGACGCCCGCCTCCGACATCGAGATTACGTCGGTATATCCTTCCACCAGGTAAACGTTGTTGAGCCGGCGGATCTCCTTTTTGGCGAAAAAGTAGCCGTACAGGACGTCGCTCTTGTGGTAGATGGGATTCTCTGGCGAATTGTAATACTTCGGGCCCTTCACGTCTTTCTGCATCACGCGCCCGCCGAAGCCGATTGCTTTGCCTATCGTATTGTGTATCGGGAAGATAACCCTCCCGTGGTAGAAGTCGTATATCTTGCCGCGCTCCGATTTCTTCGACAAGCCCAGGGTGAGCAGGTCCTCCACCTTGTAGCCGTTTTCTTGCGCTGTCTTCGTGAAACTCTCCCAGTCGTCGGGACAGTAGCCGAGCTTGAACTTCTTGATTGTCTCGTCGCGGAAACCCCGCTTGTCGCGCAGGTAGGTCAGCCCTATCGACCGTCCTTCCTCTGTTTCGGTCAGCTGCTCAATGAAGTATTTCTCAGCGTAGGCGTTCACGTTCAGCAGCGCCTCACGCTCGCTTTGCAGCGCCTCCTGTTCGGGCGACAGCTTCTTCACATCTTCCTCAACATCAATGCCATACTTCTTGGCCAGATAGCGAAGTGCCTCCGGATAGGTGAGCTTCTCGTGGTTCATCAGGAAGTTGATGGCGTTGCCCTTGGCGTCGCACACAAAGCACTTGTAGATGCCCAAGTGCGGCGTGACGTGCATCGAAGGGGAGTGGTCGTCGTGGAACGGGCATTTGCCCACCCAGCTGCGCCCCGCTCGCTTCAACGGCAGGAAATCCCTGACGACATCCACGATGTCAACAGCCGACATAATATCGTCAATGGTGCGCTGCGAAATCATTAGTGGTCAACTTTGTGTTTGCGGAACTCCTTGTCGTGCTGCATCACTTCGCAGGCCTCCTTGAAGGTGCGGTCCTCGCGGAGAATGATTTGGTATGCTTCTCCGTAGGAGTACAGGTTGCGGGCGAATTCGTACAGCATATAGTTCTTGATCAGGGCGGGTGCCTTCTCCGAATTGCGGTCGCGCGCGCTCTTTTGATACGAATCCTTGACGAAATCCCGTACCATCTCGCTCAGCTTGTCCATCTTTTGCAGGTCGTCGGCCGAAGTATATAGCGAGTCGAGCTCCTTGCCTTTCTCATCCACAAACATCTTCAGGCGTTCCGCGAAATAGAGCTTCGTGCTGTCGGTCACGCCCTCTTTCGCCGCATACGCCACCAGGTCGTTGTACATTTCGTCCGAAATGCTGAAGCCATCTTGGAAATCATCGAATGTCGGGAACTTCTGTTTCAAACTTTCGCGGTGGCTCGACAGGTAGTTCATCACGAAACTGCTGACAACGCCCTTGCGCACGATCTCGTTGTAGAAGGCGGCGTAGTTCGTGGTGTCCATCGGCACGAAAATGTCGGGCATAATGCCGCCGCCACCGTAAATGGTGCGGCCGCGTTTCAATGTCGTATATTTCAGTGAGTCAGGGAAATGGATGCTGTCGGGGGAGAAGAGTTCTCCGTTCTTGTAGCGGTTGCTGATGTCGCGGAAGTAGTCCTTGCGGTCGTCGTACGGCTTCTGGATGCAGCGGCCCGACGGCGTGTAGTAGTGCGAGATGGTCACGCGCACCTCCGCTCCGCTCGGCAGGTCCACCGGCTTCTGCACCAGCCCCTTGCCGAAAGTGCGGCGCCCCATAATCAGTCCGCGGTCCCAGTCTTGCACTGCGCCCGACGTGATCTCGCTCGCCGATGCCGTGTTCTCGTCCACCAGTATGATGAGCTTGCCCTCGCGGAACAATCCGCTCGGCGTCGCGTGGAACTTCTCGCCCGTTTTGCGGAAGTTGTCGGTATATACGATCATCGAGCCCGCGTCAATGAACTGGCTCGCAATTTGGAATGCCGTGTTCAGGTAGCCGCCGCCGTTGCCGCGGAGGTCGAAG
This sequence comes from Bacteroidales bacterium, assembly GCA_045627805.1. GTDB lineage: Bacteria > Bacteroidota > Bacteroidia > Bacteroidales > WCHB1-69 > UBA1756. The sequence goes on along the minus strand of JAZQOJ010000086.1, from coordinate 1,859 downwards.
ATGAGGTTCTTCATTCCTTGCTCCTTCAGCTTCTTGAACGCCTGCTGGAACTCGTTCAAACTCGTCTGTGCGAAACGGTCCAGCTTGATGTAGCCCGTCTTGTCGTCCACCATAAACGACACGTTGATGCTGTACATCGGTATCTTGCCGCGCGTGATGGTGAAGTCGAGCAGTTCCCGGCCGCGCTTCACGGTGAGATTCACCTTCGTGCCCTTCTTGCCGCGCAGGTGGTCGCGCACCCAGTTGTTCGTCACGTGCTTCCCGCACGCCGCGAGCGTGTCCACCTTCACGATCTTGTCGCCTGGCAGCAGGCCCACCTTCTCCGACGGCCCGTCAATGATCACCTCGATTACGTTGATGGTGTCCTTCACAATCTGGAAAGTGACGCCGATCCCGTCGAATGAGCCCTGTAGCGGTTCACGCGAGAGCGCCACGTCTTTCGCCGTGGTATAGGCCGAGTGCGGGTCCAGCGTCGTCACCATCTCTTTGATGCCAGTTTCCGTTAACCCGTTGAAATCCAGCGTGTCAACATACAGCCGGTCAAGCACCGACAGGAAATAGTCCATCGTCTTCTTTCCTTTTTCGTACGATTTGTTCGGGTTGGAAATGTCCTGCGCCTGAAGTTCCGCCATCATCACGAAACCTATGATGGTGAGTAGTAAAACTTTGATTCTCTTCATTTTATTCTTTTTTTATGAAAAAGTGCCAATTGTTTTTTTTCTTTTTTTATTATTTGGGCGTTCCGGCTCCTGACGTCGCCGTCGGGCTTTCCGCACTAACTCGCTCATCTCTTCGCCAGCCCCATCCGCCTCTGCCACTTTCTTTGCCAGCCCCATCCATCTTTCGCCCCTCGTCCCCAATCGCTCGTAAATGTGCTTCAATCCCTAACGCTGCGGTGCGCCACCTCCCTCACTCGCCCTTCGTCCAATTAACCGTTTAACCGATTTTCACCGTTTAACCGATTTTCGCCGTTTAACCGATTTTCGCCGTTTAACCGATTCCTTCTACCGAACCTATGTCCCTGACGGGACATTCCCTTCGCCTTTCATCCTTTCGTCCATTCCGCCCATTCACCCCTTCGTCCAAGAAATTATAAACGGCAAATTTACGAAAATATTCTTTGATGCTTGTTCGCAGCGCCGTCTTTTTTATAAAATGCTGTTTGTGAATGGGTTCAAACGATGTAGGGCCGCCCAAAATGGCAGCGCTACAATTCTCGCTTTTGTTGAAAAAAACGGAATCATCCCCTTTCATCTTGTAAATGCCGCAATGATGGGAGCGAGATGTTCGCATAATGGGAATGATCCGCACTGCGGAATTACCTCTCAACACATCGCAAATCCCGAATTGTCAGTTCACAGCTGTTCAACTTTCTTTTTTCCTTGAGAAAAAGAAAGTTGCTCATTAAAAGAAAACGGAGCTGCATCATTTTGTCTTGCGGCGAGCACAACCTCGGAGAGGTTGAATTCCTATAACCCCAGATAAGCGTAGCGCAATCTGGGGGATGAGAGCAGCACTGGAGAAAGGCACCTCGGAGAGGTGCGACACCGCTTAGTAGCATCTCGGAGAGATGCCGGATGTTGGCACGCGCCCGCACACCCCACATCGCGGACTTCGTCCTTATGTGGGGTTATAGATGTCACATCCTTCCCGGATGTGACTACGGCGCAACAACTTCATTGTGAAAAACGATTGATGGCCGCAGCCAGACAATCTTTTCCATTGTTATTTCATTATGAAACAGCAAAAAAAACAAAAATTTCCTGATCATTTCCTTGAAATTTCCTGCGCATTTCCTATATCACGCCGCAGGCGGCATTCGTCCATTCCACTGTTCAGACAAAATCCAAAACCTGTTC
>JAZQOJ010000085.1:0-4344 GCA_045627805.1 Bacteroidales bacterium | reverse complement strand
GGACTTTAGTCCCAGTCGTTGGCCACGGGGAATTTCTCTCTTAACGACTGAAGGTCGGGGAGGGAGAGGGTTGCACTGACGCACTGCGGCTGGTCGTCGGTTGAGCGGGCCAGGATGTTCCCGTCGGGACGGATGATTTGTGAATCGCCTTGATAATGAGTGTTTTGCGAGTCGTTTCCAACGCAGTTGCACGCAATTACATAGCATTGGTTTTCGAGGGCGCGGGCCCGAAGCAGCGTGTTCCAGGCATCGGCTCTTGAGGCAGGCCAGTTGGCGACGTTCAGGAGGATGTCGTACTTGAATTCGCCGTCGAGGAGGGCGTTGCGGCACCAGAGGGGGAACCGCAGGTCGTAGCAAACTTGCGGACAGATTTTCCAGCCCTTGTACTGGAAAATGGGCAGGCGCGCGCCTTTCTGGAAGAATGCGGGCTCAGGGCTTCCGGGGAAGAGGTGCCGCTTGTCGTAGGACTGTGTTTCGCCGTCGGGCGTGACGAGGTAGAGCCGGTTGTGGCGGAGCCCGTTCTCGACGATGGCCGCGCTGCCTGCGATGGCGGTGTTTTCCCGCGCCGCCAGTTGCCGCATCCAGTTGAGGATGGTTTGGTCTCCGTCGGCTTTCTGCCGCCTGTCGATGACGAAGCCCGTGGCGAACATTTCGGGCAGCACGGCGAGGTCGGCCTGCGGCGCATTGTGCAGCAGTTGCTCCGCGGCGGCGAGGTTCTGCTCCACCTTGTGCCACGCGATTTCCGTTTGAAGTATGTTGACTCTCAGGTCTTCTTTCATAGTTTTAGAAGAGGTTGGTGGAATGCTGTCGGTCAATGGTTGGCCGTTTCCGCGAATTGTACCGGATTACAGCAGCGACACGAGCACGAAAAGCCAGTGCGCTGCGATGCCGGCGAAGAGCCCTCCGATGGTGTGTGCGCCGATGGCCTTGCTGATGAGCTTGCGGTAGCCCATAGAGTCGAGCATTGCGGTGTGGGTGCTGAGGAAGCCGCTCCAGCACATTCCCATAGCGGTGAACACGGCGATGGCGTTGTTGTCGATGATGCCGGCGGTCATAAAGCGGGGCACCAGGCCGAGGGCGGCGCCCACGGCGCCGAGTGCCGTGATGGGGAAGGAGATGAGTTCGGGCGCCGTGAAGCCGAACAGCCACTCGAACACGAACTGGATTTTGGAAGCGGCCCACGCGATGACGGGAACGCCCTCGTAAGCTTCGCCCAGGTATTCGCCGTTGGCGCCGTTCGGGCCGAAGGTCAGCATCATCACGATGGTGGAGATGACGAGCACGCCGGGGATGATGGCCAGGCCGATGCCCACGCCGTCCTTGCCGCCGTCGAGGATGGAGTTGAGGAAGCGCATAAACACACTGCCCTCGCTCTTGAACGAGATCTCCTGTTCATTGCCCTCGTCTTCAGTCACCGGGGCATCGAGTTCCGGGTATGCCTTCAGCGTGGATCGCTGCATCAGGCGGGTGGAGATGATGCTGCCGATGAACGCTCCGGCGAGCCCCACCAGTGCGCCCTTGCCGAAGCCGAGGCCCACCATAAAGGCCACCACCACGAGCCCCATTCCGAAGGCGGTGCCGAAGTTGGTGAGCGAAACCAGCTGGTATTTCTTGAAATAGCTGCTGAACTTCTTGTCTTTCGACAGCGTGATGATGGCGGGATTGTCGCTGAAGAAGGTCATCACGGCGCCCAACGCCGCCACGCCGGGCAGGTTGTAGAAGGGCTTCATCAGGGGGCGCAGTATGTTCTCTAGCAGGCGCACCACGCCGAACTCGGTGAGCAGCTTGCTGATCGCGCCCATCAGCACGCAGATGGCCATAATGTAGAAAACGGTCTCCATCAGCAGGTGGTAGGCGGTCTGCATAAACGTGTTCAGCATCTTGGGCAGCGACATCTTGTAGGCCAGGCAGGCGAAGAAGCCGAAGAAGACAATGAGGAAGATGAAGGCCTCGATGGAGCGTTTCAGGGTGAACTTGATGGGCGCGTTCAGCTTGAGGCGGCTTTCGATTTTCTGGAAAAGCGCTTCGACGGACTGCGCGTAGCGGACGGTTTTCTTAGTGTTCTTTTTCATTCGTGATGATGTGCGTGACGGTGATGGAAATATTTGACGAAGTCGATGTCCCAGGTTACGCCGACGTTTCCGGTTAGCCGGGAGTGTGCGAACGCGTCGCTGGCGGCGCCGGCGACGCGCAGCGAGTGGTCCTTGCTGCGGTAGTTGGCCACGAAGGCGTGAATGCGCACGTTGGGTTGGCGCACGGGACGGTATTCCAGTCCGACGCCGTAGTAGTAGTACTGCAGGCCGGGCTGCGAGAGGCAGTCGCGCGTCTCGTCGGTGATGAGCCACGACTGGACCTCCTCGGTGTCGAAGTTCTGCTCGTAGCCGGCCTTGGCGAAAAGGGCGATGCCGTTGCGGAAGTTGTATTCGGCGCGGCCGATGACGGCGAAGTTCTTGGTGAGCTGCGAGGTGCTGGTGGCGCGGTGTATCAGGTCAACGTAGAGGTTCCAGCGGTCGAACTCCACCTTGTGCCCGAGGGCGAGGTAGCTCATAAACCTGCCGCGTTCGCGTTCCAGCATACTGGCGGAATAGAGCAGGTGCAGGTGGCTGAACTTTCCTGACCAGAGGAAGCTGTACGCGAAGAGGGAGTTCTGCTGTTTGGAGCCGAAGTGAACGTAGGGCGAGGTCGCCACCTGTGCGCGGAGTGTGTGGTTCCGGTCGCGGGTGGTGTAGGCCGCCGACACGCCCAGCTGGAAACAGTAGAAGTTGTCCCAGTAGAACGAGGAGAAGAGCACGTCGATGGGGGAGGCGTCGTACTCGAAGCCGCCGACAGACAGCGCGTCCTTTCCCGCGCGGAAACTCCAGCTGTCGTTGAGCCGGTAGTCGAGGTACAGGAAGTCGGTGTTGTCGAAGAACTTGGAGAGGCCGTCGTTGGCGATGATGCGCTGGCGGAAATAGTAGGAGAATCCTTTGCCGAACTCGCCTCCCAGATGCAGGTTGAAATAGCGGCCGTAGAATCCGTAATCTGTTGTGCCCCAGTTGGTCCCCTGCGTGGACGAGAAGTCGTCGTAATGCCCGTCCACTTCAAAATCGGCGCGCATTTCCAGCTTCAGGTGTGTGAAACGGTGCCCGGTGCTGTCCTGCGCTTGGAGCAAATGGGTGCAAAAAAACGCGAAAACTGTTGCGGCGTATATTTTTATCCTGTTGATTCTCAAATCTTTGTGTGTTTTATTGATTCTTCAAAATTTGTGTGCGAATTTACGCAAATTTTGGCTTGTGGCAAGGGGGAACGGAATTTTTATTGCGGGGGTGGATGCCTTCGCCCCTTTACCCAAATCAACCGCTTGACCGAAATCAACCGCTCAAATTCAGTTATATATCTGCGCAGTTTCCATAGATTCCAGAAATGAAATATTTAAAAATTTCCTTATGATTTCCTTATGATTTCCTCCGCATTTCCTCTTTCCCGCCAACGGCGGAACTCATAACGCCTGCGGCGAACACAAGAAATTCGCAGGAAATTGATTGGAAATGCGCAGGAAATCTTTCATTCAGTTAATTATAGTCCGCATAATTGTCCTTTTTCAGCAAAATAAAATCGTCAGTTTCCTCGCCGTTCCCGAACAAGTCTCCGCGCCAAAGTCTCAAGTCTTTCTCGCTTTTCTCGTTTCTTTGGGCGTTCCGGCTCCCGCTGGTCGCCGTCGGGCTTTCCGCACTAACTTCGGGCTCGGCTCCACGCACCCCATTCATCTCCTCCCTTCACACATTCTCCCCTTCGTCCCTTCGTCCATTCGTCCCTTCGCCCATTCCGCCCTCGTAAATGTGCTTCAATCCCTAACGCTGCGGTGCGCCACCCCGACCATTCACAGCGCAACAGGAAACGCCCGCCGCTGTGCCGCCGCTCCGGCAGCTCGAAGTCCAGCAGGTTCACCGAGTAGGTGGGCACGATGTGGTAACGCCGCTCGCCTGAGCTCCTCCGTTGTTTTGCGATTTTTTTTCTAAAAGTTTACTTGCAGATAAAAATTTAAGGGGACTTCTAATTAAAACTTATTGATTTTCAGGAATATAAAGTATAAAAATGTGCGATTTTTGTCATTATTTTTCCAGTTTTGTTAAAAAAATATCAATTTGACAGAATCAATATTTTCGAGCCGATTCCAACTGCAATATATCTCTTCGATCAAAACGTTTTTTTATTAAAAAAATTCAGAATTATCCCATTTAGTCTTGTTGATTTATACGCTGAAAATTCAGGATCTTCCGATAATGGGAATTGTGAGACGTGGAAACGGTTAACGTCGGTTAAACGGTTAATTTGGACGAATGGTGGAATGCCACCTGCGGTGTG
>JAZQOJ010000084.1:0-2981 GCA_045627805.1 Bacteroidales bacterium | reverse complement strand
GCCACTTCGTGTCTTTTCCTCCTTCTTGTAAGGCATAGCCAAAGCACGCTTTGTCTCTGCTCTTACTTCGTGCGTCGGTTCGGCAAAGCCCAAACAAGTTTGGTTTTGCGCTCACTCATTCGTCAGTTCTCGTTTCTCTTTCATAAGTCTCAAGTCCTAAGTCTGTTATAATTATTTTGTTAACTTGCGGAATTTGAATTATTTAGAAATTTCAAAAGGGGCCAATTTCTGATAGGCCAAACGTTCGTCGCCGTTGAGCAGGAAGATGATGCCACAGTAAGTGAAGCCATATTTTTCTATCAGATGTCGCATTATGCGGTTGTCGCGGTGGGTGTCGATGCGGATGTTTCCGATTTGCGTGAACGCCCATCGCAGCACTTCCTCCATAATGCCGCTCACTTCCTTTCGGGAGCCGATGCGGTGAATGGTGCCGTAAGGGAGCGAGTCGTTGAGCCATTGTCCGTTGTAAATCTGCGCATAAGTTGGCTCCTCGCAAATTGCCAGCACGAAAGTGGCCACCAGCCGGGTGCCGTCTTCCACAACGTAGCTGAAGCCGCGTGCGATGTCGTTGCGCAGCACTTCCTCCGATGGATAGCCGTCGGTCCATTGCCGCAGATTGCCTGATTCGCGCATTTTCGTTTTCGCTTCCGCAATGATTTCCTGCATAACAGGAAGGTCGCTTAATTGAGATTTCCGTATGTGCATCAATTATTTTTACCCAATATATTTTTGCAAAAATACAAAAAAGGTGAATGCGACGATAGTTGATTGGGTGAAAAGTGGCTTTCACGGAAGCGCAAAAAACACTATTTTTGCAGGCGTAAAAACAGACGGTATGGTCATACTTTTCAACAAGCCATTTGGCGTGCTAAGTCAATTCACTCCCGAAGGCGGGCATCCGGCCTTGAATGATTTCGGTTTTCCGGCGGGTGTGTACGCCGCTGGCCGATTGGACCACGACAGCGAGGGAGCGCTACTTCTGACCGATGACGGCCAGCTGATCAAGAAATTGCTTGACCCGAAATTTGAGCATCCGCGCACCTATCTTGCTCAGGTTGAGGGTGAAATCACGCCAGCGGCATTGGAGCAGCTCTCCAAGGGAGTGGTCATCAAAGGATATCGCACCCGACCTTGCCAAGCCGAAAGTGTGGCTCCGCCGGAAGGTTTGTGGGAAAGAGTGCCTCCCATTCGCTATCGGGCCAACATTCCCACTTCCTGGGTGCGGCTGACGCTGATTGAAGGAAAAAACCGCCAGGTGCGCCGGATGACTGCCGCCGTCGGATTTCCCACTTTGCGCCTGATACGCATCCAGATCGGCGCCCTCGACTTGGCGGAGTTGCAACCTGGCCAATGGCGCGTGGTGACGGAAAACCTTCCATTTGCTACTTCTCCTCAAAATATTCGTAGGCATCCACAATGTCGAGGTAAACTCCGTCGAAGCCCGCGTTGAGAATGCGACTGAGGTAGCTGTCGTCCTGTCCGCAAATCATTGTTTGCCATTCCGAATACCAATATCTAACCTTGTAATTTCCAGGCCATTGCGGATTGGCTCGCTCCAACCACGCTGGGCGTTGCCGTTTCCACGAAGTTTGCCAGTAATAGCGGTAATCTTCCGCTTCGCCAATCGACAAGTAGCAGACAACCAGTCGCTTGCCTCCATTCTGTTTTTGTCGCAACTGCTCTATTTCCGCTGAGGAAAACATTTCTCCATCGTTGTCAAAAAGATCCATCACCAGTAAATCGTAGTTGGTGGCACAAACGGCTTGAATGAATGCTTGTTTGGAGGCGAAATTCTCGGGATTGATGAGGTAGAGGAAGTTCTGGGCATCAGCCAAAGCAGTCACGTTGAGGTTGTTTTCGTGATGGATGGGGCCGCTGGGAATTTGGTTGAGGGCGCGGTGGGGGGCGGCAAAGCCGACAAAACCCTCGGCCTCGCAGCGGGCGTACGAGTTGGCGACGTGCGAAGGCGTTGCGCAATAATCGACCACCAAAACCGAGTTGCCGGTGGCTTGACTGCGGCGGAGATAGCGCAACAGGTAATCGGTTTCGGCCGCGGGGGCAGGCGTTTCATCATCTGGGTAGCCATAAAAAAGGTCTTCTTGTGCGTGTCCGTTGATAGCGGCGAGGTAGGTAGAAGCCAGTGGTGCGTCGGGAGAGTCGCCTAAAGTGCTCAGCGGTAGTCCGTTTTGTGGAATTACGATGAAGTCGGGATTGCTTTGGCGCGCCGTAGTGCTGATTCTGACTACAAAATCGCGCATCGCCTGCCGATAATCGGCGCACGGTTCCGTGTTTTTTTTCTCACAGGCGGCTGATAGAAACAGCAGCGCAACAACAAGGAGTTTGGCAAGGATTTTCATAAAATCAATTGAGCGACAAATTTACGAAATTTTATCGGGAATTTCTTTTGCAACTTTTTACTAAATTTGCGCGCTGCAATTGAAGAAACCAACCACACGCGCTGCTATGGACATTTTCACTCCCGCGAAACGTTCGGCGGTAATGGCCAAGATTCGTGGCAAAAACACCCGACCGGAGATTGTTTTCCGTAAAGCGTTGTATGCCAATGGAATCCGCTATCGCTTATATGGAAAGTTGCCTGGTAAACCCGACATTGTGTTGCGCAAGTACAAGACTGTGATTTTTGTAAACGGCTGTTTTTGGCACGGGCACACCGACTGCAAGTTGGCGCGTTTGCCCAAGAGCAACGTGTTGTTTTGGGAGAATAAGATCCGCACGAACCGCAACCGCGACGAGTTGCGCAAGTTGCAACTGGAGGCCCTCGGCTGGAATGTGCTCACGGTATGGGAGTGCGAAATCAGGCAAAAGGAGGCGCTGGGCGCGCTCGTGAGTCGCATCATTGCGAACTTGAACGAGCAGTTACGCAGTCCGCGCAAAGTGGGAAAATACGATTTCCCCACTTTGGAGGACGCGCAGAATGTGGCGGCGGAAGGTTCAATGGACAATGAGTAATGATTAATGAT
>JAZQOJ010000083.1:0-4438 GCA_045627805.1 Bacteroidales bacterium | reverse complement strand
AAGCAATTTGTCATTGGAGCCCAACACATTGACGATTTTGTGCATATAGAGGGCTTTCATACGATCACGTGCCGGGCCCAAATATTTTCTCGGGTCGAACTCAGCCGGTTTAGCAGCGAAGGTTTGGCGTACAGCAGCCGTCATAGCCAGACGGCTGTCGGAGTCGATGTTGATTTTGCAAACAGCGCTCTTTGCAGCCTTACGCAACTGTTCTTCAGGAATACCGACAGCAGCTTTCAAGGCGCCACCGTTAGCATTGATGATGTCAACTTCCTCTTGAGGTACGGAGCTGGAGCCGTGGAGAACGATAGGGAAGCCGGGGAGTTTCTGTTCGATAGCCTCGAGCACGTCAAATGCCAATGGAGGAGGAAGCAGACGGCCTGTTTCAGGATCTACAGTGCATTGTTCGGGAGTGAACTTGTATGCGCCGTGGCTGGTACCGATGGAAATTGCGAGGGAGTCAACGCCCGTCTTAGTCACGAAATCGATAACCTCTTCCGGACGGGTGTAGTGGCTTTCTGCTGCGGAGACTTCGTCTTCAACGCCAGCGAGCACGCCGAGTTCGCCTTCAACAGTTACATCGTGTTGGTGGGCATATTCTACTACGCGGCGGGTGACAGCGACATTTTCTTCGTAGGGAAGAGCGGAGCCATCAATCATCACACTTGAGAAACCCATATCGATACAGGACTTGCAGATGTCGAAGTCGCTGCCGTGGTCCAAATGCAAAACGATTTCCGGATGCTTGCAGCCCAATTCCTTAGCATATTCAACAGCGCCTTCTGCCATATAGCGAAGAAGCGTTTGGTTTGCATAATCACGAGCGCCTTTGGAAACTTGGAGAATCACAGGGCTATTGGTTTGAGCAGCAGCTTGGATAATAGCCTGGAGTTGTTCCATATTGTTGAAATTGAATGCAGGGATAGCATAGCCACCATCCACAGCCTTAGCAAACATCTCACGAGTGTTCACCAATCCGATTTTTTTATAATCTACCATAATAATAAATGTTAATGTATTGTATTTTAAGATATTATAATTATTTTCCGCATTCGCAAGAACGAGCGCAAATATAGAAAAAAAATAAGTGATAAAGTTGTGAATCTTCAACACATACATTAATATTACGCCATAGTGTCGTTCCCCCATCACCGCCAGGGCCCGCCAAGCCGTATAAATCCACGGCCCGTGACGCCACCAATATCTTCATTGAGAAAATAGATGAAATAGATATTGGAAAGATTCTATTTTTGCCGCCGTGAACAATATGCAACCGCCGGCGGCGCCGCGGCATATCTTAAATCAACATTATAACAAACCCTAAAAATCAAACATTATGAACAAGTTTTTTAATTTCCTGCTCGGAGGTCTCAGTTTTCTCGGATTGACATCCTGTTCCACGACCTCCTCCACCCTGAACACCTCCACCGTCCCAGAGTTGGACATCCAACGTTATATGGGACATTGGTACGAAATCGCGCGATTCGACCATCCTTTCGAGCGCGGGCTGGAAGGCTGCACGGCCGACTACGAATTGATGGACGACGGCACCGTACAAGTCACCAACTCCGGATACAAAGGCAGTTTGGAAGGCAAATTCAAGCAATCCGTCGGCAAGGCCCGCCGTCCTGACGACAAAGTGCCCGGACAATTGGAAGTTTCCTTCTTTATGAACTTCTACTCACAATATAACGTTATGGAGTTGTCGCCCGACTACCAATACGTCCTCGTGGGCAGCAAAACCGACAAATATTTGTGGATCTTATCACGCACACCACAGATGAACGACAAAGATCTCGAATACCTGCTGATGCGAGCCAGACAACGAGGTTACGAAACCGACAACCTCATCTGGGTGCGCCACTAAACAAAAAGGGAACGGAGCAAATCCGTTCCCTTTTTGACAATAGAAAAATTCTATTTTAGTATTCCATCATAGGATCCAATGTTTTAGCTTGTTCAATCATCTTTTCAACTTCCTTTACAGAAGGGACGCGGTTGCAAAGATTTTTGGCATTGTTCACCTCTTCCATTTTAGGTTGGAGGTTGGCAGCGACTCTGTGACGGAACTCCTTAACGGTATCAACGCCGGAAGCTTCCAACAGTTCTGCAAATTGGCCAGCGACGCCCTTGATGCGGAAAAGGTCAGCGTGATTGGTCCAACGGAGCACGAGTTTCTCGCTAATGCCGGTTTCCTCAGCCAGTTTGACGCGACCTGCCTTCTTAGCGCATTTGTTTAAAAGGTCCTCAGTGGTTTTGATGCCAGCAGCATTCAGTTTCTCACCGTATGCGCCGCCAATGCCTTCAATTTCTTCAATTTTATAAGCCATAGTAATTTTGTATTAGATAATGCCTACTCTTCAGGGATTTTCGGCGGACTCCACATATTTTCTAACAGGCCGCAAAGATAGAAAAAAATTGTAAGGTCGAAAGATGATTCGACACCTACGAGATTTTCCACGCATTGATATTTCTTTCTGCGGTGCTGTAGTTCACCCCGATCTTCATCAATGTCCGTTCGTCGCTTTGGAAGCGCTCGGCATAGCCCTTTTCGTCAATTTGGGCGAGGGCTTCTTCCGCCGATTGGTTGAACTTGAACTCGAAGATATAAACGTAGTCCTGTGTCTGCACGGTCATATCCATACGGCCCTTGTTGGTGTGCTCCTCTATCTGCACGTGGTAGCCGCAGAGGGCGGTGAGGATGAACATCACGCTCTGGAAATGGCGTTCCTGTTCGGGTTCCAGCTCGTAGGGGCAGGCGCTGAGGAACGACTGCAGACGCTCCATAAAGCCCTCGATGTCGCCCGCGCGCAACGAGCGCACAAATCGGCTGATTTCGAAGGCAGAGCCTACGGCATCCACATTGGTGTAACTCGGGATGAGGAAGCGGACAAAGCCCTGCTTGACCTCTCTGTTCGGGAAGCCGAGATGGTAGAGGCCGAAATCCGGATCGTAGCCCTTGATGGTGAGGTAGCCGCTCTGGTAGATGACGGGCAGCGGGTTGGTGGATGCGATATCCACGCTGTTGAGCACATCGCTGACGACTTCCTCCTTCTCTATGCGAGAGAGGTTGTACTGGTGCATCTTGAGCAGTTCCATCAGATAAGTCGGCGTGCCGGTCTCGAACCAGTAGGCGCCGATATTACCTTTGTAAAATGCGTTGAGCAGACTGAACGGGTTGTAGATGCCGGGCAGCTCTTCTTCGCTGAAGTGGTAGCCGTCGTAGTTTTCACGAAGTGCAGTGTAAGTCTCATCCACAGACTTGCCTAACTTGTCGGCAAGTTCTGCCACTTCAATCTCAAAATTCGTGCGGAGTTCATTTTCTGTGATACCGCAGATGTCAAAGAATGCGGCATCCATCGAAATGTCATTCAGGTTGTTCAAGTCACTGAAGACGCTGACCTTGCCGAACTTGGTGACTCCCGTGAGGAAGGCGAAGCGGATGCAGCCGTCCATAGACTTGAGTGCGCCGTAGAAGCCCTTGAGCGTGGCGCGGTAGGCATCCTGCAACTCCGTGTTGCCGATGGCCTGCAACAGCGGTTTGTCGTACTCATCAACCAAAATCACCACCTGAAGACCGGTCTTCTCGTAGGCACGGCGGATGACACCCATAAAACGTAAACCTAAAGAATTTTCAGATTCACTGCTTCCGAAAACCATTTCCCAACGGCATAAGTGGTCGTTAATAATTCTTTCAAGAGCAACTGGTGAATCGTATTTTTCCGTATTCAGGTCCAAATGCAGGATGGGGTATTCAATCCAGTCTGTTTCCAGCTCGGCGATGGCGAGACCGTCGAACAGCTCGCGCTTGCCTTGGAAATAAGCCTCTATGGTACTAAGCAGCAAGCTTTTGCCAAAACGGCGCGGGCGCGACAGGAAGTAGTACTTGCCTTCCGTGGCCAATTTGAAAACGATGTCGCTCTTATCTACATATTTGAACCCTTTTTTTCTCAGGTCCTCAAAATTCTGTATGCCGATTGGTAGTTTCTGTCCCATAGTTATGTCGTTTGAATCAAGGCTGCGAAAATACAAAAAAAATGGGCGAATGTGACATTGCAAAAAGTATGGGGCGAATGTTGATTCGCCCCGACTGACCTATTCCGTTTTTATCTTGTAGAGGTCCCTTCACCTCCTCCTACCGTCGGAGGTTCGGGATGACGATGGCGTTATAGCGTATATGGGCGGCGGCGCAAGGTTATTGGTTATAGTCGGTGTGTGGTGCCGCCGCAATCGCGACTTCTGCGGCGACACCACGACATTGCAATCCGTCCAACACTTTCCGTCGCCGCGCTTCTTTTGCCCAGCCACGCTGCGTCATCCCAAGCGGAACGCAGTGGAGCGAAGGAACCTTACAGGCGCATAGCGTAGCACGGAATCTCTCACAAGATGTGAAGGGGATAAATCCATTAAAAAAAGAGCTTTGCACTCTTCTGTACAA
>JAZQOJ010000082.1:0-3533 GCA_045627805.1 Bacteroidales bacterium | reverse complement strand
GCTGCGTCCATTCCGCATCGGAGGGGAGGTGCCATCCGTTGGGGCACGCGCGCATTGCCGCGGGCCAGTTGTAGAGGAATCCGTTCGTGGTGTCGCTGTTGTTCGGCCAGTAGAGGCGCGCGTCGTCCGACTTTTCCTCTTGTCCGTGAGCCAGCGCCGCCCCGTTGTGGTCGTGGCTGGTGCGAAGATTTTCCGCCATCCAGCATTGCGCCCCCAAAAGCACGGTCTGGTAGGAGTTGCCTTCCGAATCCTGCATCTTCGCTGGACAGCGGTTCTGCGCGAATCCAAAGGCGATGCCGAAAATGAATGCGAGTAGTAAGATGTTTTTTTTCATTGTATTTGCTGTAAAAAAGGGCTTCTGAGTTATTTCAAACGTTCGTCCTCACCCATTATTCCTAACGCACATAGAATAAGGTAGAGCGGAAGTAGCCCGAAGATGGCACTGATGATGATGCCTTTCCACGTAGGACGGTTCCACACAGCATTCGCGATGGCCCGAAGGAACACAATGATGAAAAGTGCGATGAGGAGTGCGAAGATGAGCACGCTGAGAAGAAGAAATAGGGGAGATGTCTGCATCATAAGTCAGTTCACGTTTTAATCCGAAAAAAAGAGAAAGTCGTTGTCAACGAAGTCGTTCAACTTGGCTTCGATAGAGTCGGTGTCAATGGTGATTTTCAGTATTTTAGCGGTTTCTTCGGTAATGAGTGTGAACAGCGAGATGAATTTTCCCCTGCCCAATAATTGCAGTGCCTGCTCCCCTCTAATATCTTCGTGGTAATTGAAATCGTTGAACAGCGTTTCGATGACGATTTCGCAGGCATCGTCCATATCATAACTATTGATTTTCATTCCTTTGAAAAACTGATCACGGATGAACGTATTTTTCGTGCCCAATTCTGTCAGAAAATGGGACAGTCTTTCGTCGAGTAATTTTTCTGTTAATTTCATTTTGATTTCTTTTTATCCTGTAATATTTTCAACGTAATTCTTATGGAAACAAATAAAACGACGAATTGTTCAAATGGGCTCTCACTTTGCAGAAAAAATGTTCACGGGAATGCAGCATTAACGAAAATGGTTCCGAAAATAATCGTAATTTTGCCAACGGATGTCATCGTAACGACTGTCTGCTTGATTTATTGCTAAACTATTAATTTATAAATATTTACATTCTATAATAGATATTTGAAACTATGAAAACGGTTTTTATTACTGGGGGCTCGATGGGAATCGGAGCGGCCGCTGTGAGAAAATTCATCCGGGAGGGCTGGAATGTTGGCTTTATGGACATCAACGCTGAAGAAGCCCAGAAAGTCATCGAGCAGATCAACAATCCTGAGCACCTGCTGTTTATAGAGGGCAACACCCGCGAGAGAGCGAGCATTCGCCGTGCCGTAAAGGCCACCGTGGAGCGTTTCGGCCAGTTGAACAGCGTGGTCGCCAACGCTGGCATTCACCGCTGTAATACGCTTCTCGACATTGCTGACGAAGAGCTCGACCTGATGATTCAGACCAACATCTACGGAACCGTCAACACTTTGCGCGAAGCGGTTCCGCACATCATCGAAGCGGGCGGCGGAACGGTTGTCATCAACGCTTCCGACCAATGGTTTGTGGGAAAGCCCAACAGCTTCGCCTACGGCCTTACCAAAGGCGCCTTGGGCCAGATTACAAGGAGTCTCTCCATCGACCTGGGTCCCAAGGGAATACGCGTGAACGCCGTTTGTGCGGGAACCATTCACACGCCGCTGGTTGACAATCTGTTCAAGAATTTCGCGCAGGTCAACCATTGCAGTATCGACGACTACTGGAAGGCCGAGAACGAACTGTACGCAAGAGGCAGCGCCGGAAAACCCGAAGAGGCCGCCGAAGTCATCTACTTCCTCGCCTCCGACGCGTCAAGTTTCTGCACCGGCGGACATTACCTTGTGGATGGTGGACTGGTTGCACGATAAAACAGCATTTCCTTCTTTGGCTCATCTCAAATCCGAATCGTTTTGAATCTGTTCCAACTTTTTAAAAACATCCGGCCCTTCGTGAAACCATACAAGTGGCTGGTAATCATTACCTTGGTGTTAACCCTGATTGGCTCTTTGATGGCGCAGGTGAACGCCATCGTGCTCGACCGCACGGTGGATGCCGTGAACGCGCTCGTTGGCGCAGCCGACTTCGCATGGAGCAAGGCCGCCAAAATCCTCACCATCATCACCATCGTTCTGTTGGGGAAGGAGCTGCTCTCCGCCCTCATCACTTTCGCACAGAACTTTTTCGGCGAGAAGATGCGCATCTTCGTCTCCAAAGACCTGGCGCAGTCGGTCATTGAGAAAGTGCTCACGTTCCGAATGGCCTTCTTCTCGGCTGGCAACAACGAAACCGGGAAATTGCAAACGCGTATCGACCAGGGTGTCAGCAGTTTGTCGCGCACCGTGCAGAACTTCTTTATCGACTTGCTGCCCCTCTTCACCAGCGCCATTCTCGCTCTGATTCTGATGTTCGCCGCCAATGTTTACGTCGGGCTGGTCGCCCTTTTCATCGTGCCGGTCTATTTCTTCATCACCTACCGGCAGGCGCTCCGCTTAAAAGGATGGCGCCGCGATATGCGTGCCTACCGCGAGGCCAAAAGCCACGGCATTATGAGCATCATCGAGTCCATCAATGTCATCAAATCTTTTAACCGAGAAAGAATCGAGGGCGACAAACAGCTGGAAATTCAGAATCAAGTAACTGACAATCAGATGAAAACGCGGAAGGTCAGTTTCTATTACAATGGTTTGAAGAGTTTTGTGAAACAGGTGGGAACCGTGCTTGTCATCATTCTCACCGCCTATCTGGTGCTCATTGAATATCCCGGAATGACCATCGGTAAGATTATGTACCACGTGATGCTGTTCAGCAATGTGGTGGCGCCCATCACGCAGTTGCAGCGCATTTTCGACGATATGAACGACGCGCTCATCTACGCGGAAGGATTCTTCAGCATCCTGCATTCCGACAAAGACATCGAACCCTCTGGCGACTACAAGTGCGAAAAAGTGACGGGCAATTTCAAGCTCTCGCACGTCGATTTCACTTATCCTAATGGAAATAAGGCACTTCACGACATCAATATGGAAATCGAAAGCGGCAAAATCACCGCCTTCGTCGGACTGTCGGGTGCCGGCAAAAGCACGATCGTCAACTTGCTGGACAAGTTTTACGAACCCGACTGCGGCTCCATCACGCTCGATGGCGTGGAACTGAAAGACTACGACACCCGTTTCCTGCGCGAAAACATCGGCATTGTTTTGCAGAAAAACCACATTTTTGATGGTTCTATTGAGGAAAACATCCTTTATGGGAATCCGAATGCGACGCACGAGCAAGTGGTGGACGCGGCCAAAAAGGCGTACATTTACGACCAGATTATGGCGTTGCCGAATCAGTTCAACAGCAAGGCGGAAGAGCTTTCGGGCGGCCAGCAGCAGCGCATCGCTATCGCCCGTATGTTCCTGAAAAATCCGCCCATCATCTTCCTCGACGAGCCCACGGCC
>JAZQOJ010000081.1:0-1840 GCA_045627805.1 Bacteroidales bacterium | reverse complement strand
ACTCTCCGCTCAGCACATCGCAAGTGCCGAATTGCTAATTCACAGCTGCTCAACTTTCTTTTTTTCTTGAGAAAAAGAAAGAGGTTTATTTAAAGAAAACGGAGTCTCATTATTTTGTCTTGCAGCGAGGACCTCGGAAAGGTGCGACACCTTTTAGTAGCATCTCTCCGAGATGCCGGATGTGACTACGGCGCAACAACTTCATTGTGGAGAACAATGATTGGCTGCCCGAAACACATTTCCCAGAAAACCTACCGCGTAGCTGTACGGCAGCTTTCCCCAAACAGCAAGAAAAAGAAAAATTTCCTGATCATTTCCTCTATCACGCCGAAGGCGGCATTCATCCATTCCACTGTTCAGACAAAATCCAAAAACTCAGTTCTCGTTTCTCAACAATTAAGCCGTTCGTCCATTCATCCCATTAACCGTTCAACCGTTTCAACTTCCCACAATTTCCATTATCGGAAAATGTTGCCCCAAATCGTAAGTTACAAGTCAAAGAAAGCGAGCAGAAAAGCGAGTTTTCCAACAAAAAAGGGCACCTTTGACAGATGCCCTTTTTCATAATGTATTGGAAATTAGATGGTTCTTCCGGGATATGCTTTCAAAGCTGCGTCAAGGCACTTCATTGCTTTCTGCAAGTCGGCAACCTTCAAACAGTAGCTAATACGCACTTCGTTGGTTCCTTTTCCCTTCGTGGAATAGAAGCCAGTAGCAGGAGCCACCATAACGGTTTCGCCATTGAGGTTGAAGTCTTCGAGCAACCAGCGGCAGAACTTGTCGGAATCGTCGATGGGCAGCTTGGCAACCGCATAGAAAGCGCCTTTCGGCTTCGGGCAGAGACAGCCCGGCATTGCGTTGATGGCGTCCACAACAGTGTTGCGACGAGCAACGTAATCGGTGATAACTGCGTCGAAATATTCTTGCGGAGTGTCAACGGCGGCTTCAGTGAGAACCTGGCCATAAGTAGGCGGGCTCAAACGTGCCTGAGCGAATTTCATTGCGGTAGCGTAAACTTCCTTATTGTGGGTGATGAATGCGCCGATACGCACACCACAAGCGCTGTAACGTTTTGATACTGAGTCTAAAAGAACAACGTTTTGAGCGATTTCCGGAACTTCCATAACGGAGAAATGCTTGATTCCGTCGTAGCAGAATTCGCGGTAAACTTCGTCAGCAAACAAGAACAAGTCGTGTTTTTTCACGATTTCGGCCAGCTTCAGAATCTCTTCTTTTGAGTAAAGATAGCCCGTCGGGTTGTTCGGGTTGCAAATCATAATCGCCTTGGTCTTGGGCGTGATGATTTTTTCGAATTCCTCAATGGAAGGAAGTGCGAAACCATTGTCAATCGTTGACATAATGGGCTTTACGGTCACGCCGCAAGTCATTGCGAAGCCGTTGTAATTGGCGTAGAAGGGCTCAGGAATGATCACTTCGTCGCCGTAATCCAAACAGCTGTTGAAAGCGAAGAGGATGCCTTCAGAACCGCCAGTGGTCATAATGATTTCGTCGGCGGTGATGTCGATGTTGACACTCTTGTAGTATTTCACGAGTTTCTCGCGGCACGAAAGGTTACCGGCGGAATGGCTGTAAGCAATCACCTTCTGGTCGAAGTTCTTGACTGCCTGGCGAGCGCATTCTGGCGTCTCGATATCGGGCTGACCGATGTTGAGGTGGTAAACGTGAACACCTCTTTTCTTTGCTTCATCAGAGAAAGGAACGAGCTTTCTGATGGGAGAGGAGGGCATATTCTGCCCTTTTGTTGAAATTTTAGGCATATTGATATTGATTTATAATGTTGTAAGATTCAAAATCGAGGTTGCAAAATTACACAAAAAAC
>JAZQOJ010000080.1:0-2064 GCA_045627805.1 Bacteroidales bacterium | reverse complement strand
GTTGAATTGTTGAATTGTTGAATTGTTGAGTTGTTGAATTGTTGAGTTGTTGAATTGTTGAGTTGTTGAATGGTGGAATGGACGAACGGGTGAAAGGATTGTTCGGTTAAACGGTTAAATTCGGTTAAACGGTTAATTTGGTCGAAATGGGTGAATTGTTGAAAGGACGAAAGGGTGAAGGTTCCGGGTGGCGCACCGCAGCGTTAGGGATTGCAGCACATTTACGAGGGCGCAGCCCGAAGTTAGTGCGGAAAGCCCGACGGCGACCGCAGGGAGCCGGAACGCCCAAAGAAACGAGAACAACGAGAAATGAGGGAGAAAATAAGCGCAGATGCTCAAAGACTTAGGAGGTGAGAGGTGAGAGGTGAGTAGCAACCTGCCCAAATCGCGTTTTTTATAAAAAAAGTGAACAGTTTTTCGCTGTTCACTTTTATGGTTGGTTCAATGAGTTTAGCGTACGTATTCGTAGAAGAACTCGTGGGTTTGAGTGTAGGTGTTGTCGAGATTGCCCACGTGGTGGGTGGTGGCGTTGGTGCGGGTTTCGTGAGTGGGGTATTTGCCGTCGCCTTCGAAAATGCTTTCGCTGTGGACGGATGCCGTAGCAATCGCGGTGTTGGTGTAATCGTATGACTTGACCATATTCTTTGAGATGCCCGTAGCGGTGTAATCATCCATAAAAAGGTGGTAGGGGTTCAGGTAATCTTCATTATAGGTGAAGGTGTAGTGGTATTCCTCGTTTTGAGCGTCGGTGCGGTCAATGGTGGCCACGTTCTTTCCTTCGTAGGTATAGGTTTCGGAGTAGCTGTAATTACCCTTGACATCGTTCTTTTGGAATGCGGTTTCGCACTGGTATTGAGCCAGTTCGGGAAGCACGAAGTTGAATGCGAAGTTGGTCAGACTGCGAGCGGAATTCAAGAGGTTGCCTTCGCGGGTGTAGTCGGTTTTAACAATCTGCTTGCCGTCGTGAGTGAATTCGTATTTTTCCGTGGCGCCGTTCAGGTGTTCCATAGAGATGGACTTAATGAGTTTGCCATCGTATTCATAGATGGCTGCATCGCCATCGGTAGTGGTGATTTTGGAAATGCGTTTTCCATCATATTCGAAATGCATAGCGTAGTCGCCTGCCACGTCGTAAACTTCAGAAAGCAGGTTCGTTTTCTCGTCCCATTTGAAGATCTGGTAGAGTTCCTTTTCGCCGCCGTCGGTTTTCAGGTAAACCTGTGCGAGCTTGTTCTTCGGTTTGTAAACACCTTCTTTTTCGCAAGATGTGAGAGCGAAAGCAGCAAAAACCATCACTGCGCAAAGCATAATGTTAGCGATTCTTTTCATAATTGATTGATTTTTAGTTTATAAAATGTTTTGATATGACAACAAATAAGTCTGCAAAAATAGTAAAAAAATGTAAAAATTGTCGGTGAACCTTAATAATTTTTGTTGTAAATTTGCGGCCTAAAAATAATTTGTGAAATGAGTAATCAACTATTGCAAGTATCGGGCTCTCCGCACGTGCACGGCAACGAGTCTGTGCGGAAAATTATGTGGGCCGTCGTGGTGGCGTTGATGCCCGCCTTTTTGGTCTCGGTTTTTTATTTCGGTCTCCCCGTCATCATACTGACGCTGGTTTCCGTCGGATGCTGCGTGCTTTTCGAATGGCTGATCCAGCGCTATCTGATGAAGGGCGGCTGCACGATAGGTGATGGCTCCGCCGTCATCACGGGCTTGCTGGTGGCTTTCAACGTGCCGGCCAACCTCCCCATCTGGATTCTGATTCTGGGCGACCTGGTCGCTATTGGGATTGCGAAGATGGCGTTCGGCGGACTGGGCAAGAACCTCTTCAACCCGGCCATCACGGCGCGCGTTTTCCTGCTGATTTCTTTCCCGGTGCAGATGACCACCTGGCCCATCGCGAAGCCGATTTGGAATTTTGGCGGGATGGCCGATGCCGTTACGGGACCCACGCCGCTTGGCATTATCAAGGAGGGCGTGAAAGCTGGCACTCCCGTTGATTCGCTGATGCAGCAGTCGCATCTGCTTTCCGACGGCACTTCCATCGCGATGCCGGAC
>JAZQOJ010000079.1:0-15053 GCA_045627805.1 Bacteroidales bacterium | reverse complement strand
CAAAGCGGCTGCAACAATGACGAAAGCCCGGCGCACAAGGTCACCCTCTCCGACTACTGTATGGGCGAAACCGAAGTGACGCAGGCCCTCTGGAAGGCGGTGATGGGCAGCAATCCGTCAAGTCGGACAGGCGACAACCTGCCGGTGGAAAATGTGAGCTGGGACGACGCGCAGGAATTCATACGGAAATTGAACCAGAAGACGGGGCGCAACTTCCGTCTGCCCACGGAGGCGGAGTGGGAGTATGCGGCGCGCGGCGGCAGCCAGAGCCGCGGCTACCAATACAGCGGCAGCAACACCTTGGGCAATGTGGCGTGGTACGATGACAACAGCGGCAGCCAGATGCATCCCGTGAAGACCAAGCAGCCCAACGAGCTGGGACTGTACGATATGAGCGGCAACGTGTGGGAATGGTGTGCAGACTGGTACGGCAGCTACAGCAGCAGTGCGCAGACCAACCCCACCGGTCCCAGTGCGGGCTCTTACCGCGTGTACCGTGGCGGTTGTTGGAACCGCAACGCGGGGTACTGTCGCGTCTCGGATCGCACCGACGACTGCCCCGGCAACCGATACAATTTTCTCGGCTTCCGCCTTGTCTTTTAGTTTTTCACTTGGGGGCCGTCCAACTCAAAGCTAAAAAAAGAAAATACAAACAATATCGCAGTGAATAGCGTGCAAGGGCAAGGGAGGGACGACCGCCGCCCAAGCACGCTATGAACGGGTGTGAAATTCATAGAAAAATGCAGTATAGAATTTTTACAATTCCTATATTCGGTGGCGAGGAATTGAATGATGAAATGAACAAAGTTGTGACGAGGGCTTCTGCTTTCTTTTAAAATTGAAAGTTGAAAATTGAAAATTGAAAGTGAAAGGCAAAGCAGAATGAAAGAAAAATTTCCTTTTAATTTCCTTAAATTTTCCTGCGCATTTTCTGTTTCCCGCCAAAGGCGGAAGTTCGATTTGCGACTTTCTTGACTGAGGGGCGGGGACCTATTTTAATTGAAAATTGAGAGTTGAAAATGGAAAGTGGAGAGTGGAAAGTTGAAAATGAAAAGCAAAGCAGAATGAAAGAAAAATTTCCTTTTAATTTCCTTAAAATTTCCTGCGCATTTCCTCTTTCCCGCCGTAGGTGGAAGTTTGTACTTGCGACTTTCTTGACTGAGGGGCGGGGAACTATTTTAATTGAAAGTTGAAAATTGAAAGTTGAAAATTGAAAGTGGAAAGTGGAAAATGGAAAGTTGAAAATGAAAGGCAAAGCAGGATGAATGAAAGAAAAATTTCCTTTTAATTTCCTTAGAATTTCCTGCGCATTCCCTATATCACGCCGCAAGCGGAATCCCACCATTCGTCCAATTAACCGTTTAACCGACGTTAACCGCTTAACCGTCTCACAGAATGTGCGAAGCAACGGAGAACGCAGTCAGACAACAACTTTGCAAAGGCCTACGATACACGCGACAAATCTTTCTGCAATGCTCATTTCGTGCGCAACTTTTTTGAAAAACGGTCGAAAAACTTTCCATCCGTTTGGCCGACCTCTCGTCGCCGACCGCCGCTCAATTGATGGAGATTTTGCCTGCCGACGTGGCGGAGATGGATTGATAACGATTTATTTGTATCTTTGCGCAGTGAAATTTACATTCTCAATGCTGTTTTGGGTTGATGAAACGTGCTGATTTGCTAAAATTATCGGATGCGCAAATGGTGGATTTGTTGTTGGAAAACGACGAGTCTGTCGTGCAGTATGTCTTTTATGATAAGTACAAGGCACTTTTGCGCTATAATGCCGCCAAAGCCGCGGGCAACAAGTCGGTCGCACTCGACGACCTCGTGCAGGAACTCTACCTTTTTTTGAGTAAAAACGACTGGGAAAAACTGCGGAAATATGATGCCGAGTGTCCGTTCATCAACTGGTTTTCGGTGGTTTCGTACCGCTTTTTCAAAGATTTCACACATTCAATGATAGATTCGGCACAGAATGTCCCTATCTCCGATATGAACGACCACACGATTTCAATGGCCGGAACCAGTTGGATTGAAACGATGATGATGGATATCAAAGCCGCCATTGCCAAACTCCACCCGCCCCGCGACCGCGAAATCGTGGAGGCGCTCGTGCTCAACGAGGAAGAACCCGCCGAGGTGGCGCAGAAATTCAACGTCACTGTCGACAATCTCTACAACATCAAGCGCCGCGCTCTGGCCAAACTGATACAAAAACATTTGCAAGAATACGTAAATAGCTAAAAATGAAATCCGAACCAAACCTATCTGACGAATTGTTGGCAAAATATCTATCGGGAAAAACCTCGCCCGAAGAGACCGAACAGGTGTTGTCGTTTTTAGCAGAAAACGATGAGAATCTAGAAGATTTTACGCAGATTTGTGCCGCCATTGAGGTACAGAAGTCGGCGGAAAAGACTGCTTTTTCGCAAAAAAAAGCATTCCGCCGCCGCATTTTGTGGGTGGCATCTTCCGCTGCCGCCATCGCGCTAATCGTGGTGGTGGCTCTGTTCGCTTTCCACACCAATGAAAACAGCAATTGGGTGGCGCAACAAACCGATTCCACACAAAAAACTATGGTCCTTCCAAAATTCGAATCTATTGATAATCAAAATGATAGTACTGTAAAAAAGGTAAAGAAAAAAAGTAACGCCCTCACTCCCAACTGGCGGGGCGAACCCTCGAAAAACTATGCGGAAGGCACGTCAAAAACGGGCTTCTGCACGATGATTACGCCAAGCCAAAACGTCAGCTCCGTTTCCTTCCATCGTACCTACTTCGATTTTTCGTGGAGCACCGATGCCGTGCGTGAAACCCTGATTCTGAAAGATGAAAACGGGCAAACCCTCTATCGCGAAGAAATGCAGAATGAAGATTATGTGAAGTTCAAAGTTGCTGATTATCAAAAATATGGAAAACTTTCTTGGACGCTTGTCCTGACTTATTCTTCGGGCGCTACCGAAACGAAAACAGGCGACATCGTTTTTGAGAATTAAAAAACAAGTTTTGCAGGCCTTTTTTTTCTGTGATAATATTAGACTTGCGACTTTTCAAGTCGAAATTGAAAATATAATGGCAAATCCATCCATTCTCGTTTCTCAAGTTGATTATACTCGTTTCTCAACTTGTAAAAACAGAATTATTTACTGTCATCATATAAAAAATGGTGATTTTATTTTGTGGTAATAAATAAAATGTTTATTTTTGCATCCGGAATTTAGAAAATTGTTTGTATGCAGAAAGATGTTTTCAAGATCCTTATAAAGGAAGGGCAGGATGAGATGCGCGGGATGGAATTGTATGTTCGTCCCTTTGAATTTGAGGAGCACGGGCGGTACGTGCTGGTGGGCATACGTCAGGCGGGCAAGTCCTATCTTCTTTACCAGCGTGCAAAAATGTTCCTTGAGAGCGGTCACGACATTCGGGAGATTGTTTACATCAATTTCGACGACGAGCGCCTGCTGGGAATGACGGCCGACGACTTCGACCTGATTTTGCAGGCATATTCTGTTATGTACGATTCAAAGCCCATTTTTTTCTTTGATGAGATACAGAATATTGAGGGCTGGGAGCATTTCGCGCGCCGGTTGGCCAACCAGAAATATCAGGTGTTCATCACGGGGTCGAATGCCAGAATGCTCAGCCGCGACATCGCCACCACCCTGGGCGGCCGGTATTTCGATGAGAAGGTGTTCCCCTATTCGTTCTGGGAATATCTGGAAGCCAGCCATATAGAATTGGAGGACGGCTGGATTTATGGGCGGCAGCGGGATTTGGTTCAGCAGAAGTTCGCCGATTATTTCAAGTGGGGCGGTTTCCCTGAGTTGCTGCTTTTCCGCAACAAGCGGCATTGGCTGAACAGTCTGTACGAGAAAATCATTCTTGGCGATGTCATTCAAAGAAACAACGTGAAAAACGAGCACGCTTTGCGGCTGGCTGTCAAGCGTTTGGCAGAAAACGTGAAGCAGGCCACGGCCTACAATCGGCTCGCCAATATGGTGAAGAGCACGGGCGTGTCCACCAGCACCGCATCCGTCATCGAGTACATTCGCTATGTGAAGGAAGCGTGCCTGATGTTCACCCTCGACAACTATGTGTCAAAATTTGTTGAAAGGGAGACGGCGAAGAAGCATTATTTTACAGATAACGGGTTGCTGGGCATTTTCTTGTCGGAAGCCGACACGGCGCTGCTGGAAAACCTTTGCGCCATACATCTTTATAAGAAGTACAACAAGGACGATGAATCGCCCCGGCTTTTCTATTATTATCGCAATGTGGAGGTTGACTTCTACGTTCCGGACGAATCGCTGGCCATACAAGCTTCCTACAGCATCCGGGATGAGGCGACGAGAAGTCGTGAAACCCGCGCTCTTGCGGCACTCAACAAGATTGCGCCGCTTAAAAAGGCCTGCATCGTCACGTTCGACGAGGAGGAAACCATTGAGCTCTCCGGCCTGACTATTGACGTGGTCCCGATTTGGAAATGGCTGTTGAGTTGTGATGAAAATGTGTGATATCAAATTTTTTTCTTCTTAATGATAGATTTGCTTTTTTTGCTCCCTATTTCCTTTTGTTAATGCAATTAATAATTCAAAAAATATCAAAATTATGAAAAGAATCAATGCAATTTTATCCATCGCTTTAGTGGCAGGTATGTTTTTCGCTGTAACTCCCGCTCACAGCCAGGTGACCAAAGAAGAGAAGAAGGAAGCCAAGGCACAGGCCAAAACGCAAAAGACCACCGAGAAGAATCTGTTCAGCAAATCGCCAAAGGAAGTTCAAAAAGAAGCTAAGAAACTGGAAAAAGAGGGTTGGAAATCGATGAACCTGCCCATCGCCAAACAGTTGGAAACCACTTGGATGAAGATGTACGAAATGGACGCCGTGTCGGGCTACACCCGCTACATCACCGCTACGGAAGAAGCCATCGGCAACTCGTTCGCCGCCGCGCAAATGCAAACCGACAACCTCTGCAAGGTGCGTATCGCCGGACAAATCCAGACTTACGTGATGTCGGAAGCCAAGGCCGAACTCGCCAACCAGTCGCTCAGCGCCACCGAAGCCGCCTCCATCACCAAGGTTCTGGAAAAAAGTACCAATATGGTGTCTCAAAAGCTGGGCCGTCTCACCAAAACGATGGAGATTTACAGAATCGTGAACGGTAATTATGTGGTGCGCGTGACGATGATTTATGATATGAACAAGATTATGGATATGGTAAAAGCGGAGGCCGTTCAAGAACTTCAGAAAGACCTTGACAACTGGACACCCACTTACGAAAAGGTGATTGACGCCGCCATTGAGGGTGCGAAGTCGAAATATCAGCCGGAGTAAGTGATTGGTGGAATGGGTTAATGGTGGAAAGGGTTAATGGTGGAAAGGGTTAATGGTGAAAAACAAGTGAAATGAGAAGGACGATTGTTTTCTGGCTGTTTTTGTTGGCTCCGGTGTTGGCGATGGCGCAGATTACGGATGATTTTGACGACTTCGCTCCGCAGACTTCCTTTGATGGCTTTCGGCAGAATATGGAGCAGCGTTTCAGTGAATTTCAGGACACGATGAACAGCCGTTTTGCCAAAGAGTTATCGCGTCAATGGATTGAGTATGAATGCTTTGATGGCGAAGTCCGCGCTCGCAAGCCGAAGCCGGCGCAGTTGCCGGTAGCGCCCCCTCCGCACGAGTTGAGCTCCGATGAACTGCCCGCCACCCTTCCGTCAGCGCCCATCGCGCCTACTCCGTCAACACCGCTTCCCGCTTACGAACTGCCATCAAATGACTCTTCGCAGCGTTCTTCCCTTAAAATGCCGCTGTCGTTTTTCTCGCAACCGCTTTTTTTGAACTTTCCTCCGCAATATCTTGATTTACAGTTGAATGGAGTCCTTGAAAAATCGGTTTCCGTTTTCTGGAAGTCGCTTGCCTGCGATGGCTTCAACGAGTTTTTATCGCAGTTCCGCAGCCAGCAAGTGGCGCTGCAATTGAACGACTGGGGGATGTTTGAGTTGGCGAAGTCGTGCGCGCAGCAGATTTTTGCAGGGGACTATGCGGAGCAGACGGTTCTCACTGTGTTCATCCTCAATCAGTTGGGTTATTCGGCGCGGGTCGGGCGCGTGGGCGAGCAGCTGGTTTGCCTGCTGCCTACTGTCGGCAAGGTGTATGGGGTTCCATATTTGAAAATGCCAGAAACCTTGCTGTATGTTTTTTCGCTTTACCCGAAGCCGGCGCAGTCGGGCTCGATTTTTACCTACACAATGCAATTTTCTCATACAGAGAGACTTGTGGATTTGCACCTCCGCCAGCCGTTGCGGTTCAACAACTCGCCCGTCGCCAATGTCTTTTCCGCAAAATTCTGCGGTGAAAACATTTCCCTGCCCATTAGCGAAAGCGTGATCCGCTTTTACGAGAAATATCCGCAGACAGATTTGGAGGTTTACGCTGATGCGCTGCCCTACGAAAACTGGAGCCAGCAGGTGAAAGCCGCTTTGGGCAGCGCCCTTGACGAAAAAAACGAATACGAAAAAGTGGCCTTGCTGCTCTCTTTTTTGCATAAGAATTTCTCGTATCAAACTGATGAAGAACAATTTGGATGTGAAAAGTCTTTTTTTTGTGAAGAGAATTTCTACTATCCCGCCAATGACTGTGAAGACCGCTCGGTGCTGTTTTCATTTTTGGTGCGCAACCTTGTCGGTTTGGATGTGATTTTGTTGGACTATCCTGACCACATCGCCACCGCCGTCCATTTCAGCGATGCTTCCATTCATGGTGACTATTATTTTTATCAAGCGAAAAAATTCATCGTTTGTGATCCCACCTACACGGGAGCGGCCGTCGGGGAGCCGATGCCGCAGTACAAAAACATTCGCGCCAGCATTGTCCCTCTCGCCAAATAAATCCCTTCATCCTGTTGTGTTGGGTACTTTTTTTTATAATTTTGCAAGGATGTCTATCTTATATAATTTATTATTAAATTATTGAATATTAATTAATTATATTTGTATGAAGAGAGGTTTGAGATTGCTCTTTGTGGTGATTTTACTTTCAATGGTGTCGGTTTCATTGCTTGCACAAACAGCGGAACAAACGGTGCGCATAGTGGAAGCCGACCACACCGCCTACTATTACGGACACGGTTACGCCGACGACTACGACCAGGCCGTGCAAAAAGCGAAAGCCCAGTTGGTGGGCGATATCTGTCTTTATATCAAGTCGATAACCAAGGGAGAGATTTCCACAGAAAACGGCGTATCAATGGAGGAACGCATCAGCACTTATACCAATATGACGCAGTTGCGGGAGGTGGAAACCGTTGTTCTGTCGCAGGAACCGTTTCACGTTTTCTGCTATCTCACCAAAAATTCGGTGCAGAAAATGTTTGAGGAACGCCAAAACCGTATGTTTGAATATGTGCGGCTGGCGCAAAAGGCGGAAGATAAGTTGTTGATAACCGACGCTTTACAATATTATTACTGGGGACTCATCCTTTTGCGGACGCTCCCGAACGACCACGCCGTCACCTTCGTGGACGCGCAGGGCGAAAAGCAAATCCTGTCGGACTGGCTCAACCGCCACATTCAGGATTTGATTGAGGGTGTGACGTTTGAAGCCGCCAGCGTCAGCGATGTGGACGATTGGAAGTCGGTGGATGTGAAAATCTCCTATCAGGGCAGACCGGTGGGCAACTGCGATTACCGCTATTGGACGGGCAAGGGCTATTCGCAAATCGTGCGCGCCAAAGACGGCCACGGCATCGCCGAATTTGGCGAAGTGCCGACCCGACTGCTGTTTTACGTTGAGTACGCTTTTGAAAACGAAGCCAAAAATATGGATGCCGAACTGCGCGACATCGTCCAAAGTTCTGATAAGCCGAAGTTCGAGAACACGCGCGTCGCCAACCTGACCGCCACTTCGCCAGCATCTGCGGCGGCGGCTTCTTCCTCTGCGGCGCAAGCGCTGGTTATGGGCCAGAATGCTCCGGCCAAAGGTGCCAGCGAATCGGTTGAGACTTCGCTTTCACAAGAAAAAGCGCAGGAATGTTATGACGCGCTCCAATCGGTGCAGCGTGCGATTAAAAGTAAAAACTACCTCTCCGTGCAACAGCTTTTCACGCCGGACGGCTGGGAGATTTTTGAAGATATGGCGAAAAACGGAACGCCCACCATCATCCGTGAGCCGGAACTTACATTCACTCAGGTAGATAACGAAATTGTCTGTCGAAGTGTGCCGATGAGTTTCAAATTTCCGCGTAGCGGAAAAAACATTGTCGAAAATGTGGAATTCCGAATGAATTCTACCGACCTGAAAATCAAATCGGTGGCATTTATGCTCAATCAGGAGGCGGAAGCCGACATTATGAATCCAGACAAAAACTGGGACGACCGTTCCCGTCGGCAAATCGTGGAGTTTTTGCAGAACTACCAGACCGCCTATTCGCTGAAGCGCACCGACTATCTGGAAAGCATTTTTTCGGAAGACGCACTCATCATTGTTGGCACAAAGCTGAAACAGGCCCCGAAGTTGGAGAACCAGATTCGCCCGACCAATCTTGAACAATACAAATATACAAAGGCAACGAAAGAGCAGTATATCAATGCGTTGCGTCGCGTTTTTGCATCTGCTGAATTTGTCAATCTGCAATTGAAGGACAATGAAATCCTGAAATCCGGCACGGGCGAGGAAATCTACGGCATTCAGATTCGCCAGCTTTACGCATCCAACAGTTATGCTGATGAGGGCTATCTGTTTTTGGTGGTTGATTTGCGAAATCCTGACGACCCCATCATCCACGTGCGCGTTTGGCAACCCGACAAAGATCCTAATTTCGGACTTTATGATTTGAGTAAGTTTTCTTTTAATTAGAGAACAACAACGACGAGAAACGAGAACAGCGAGAAATGAGAAAGGAGTTTTTTAATTGAGAATTGAAAATGGGACTTAGGACTTAAGACTTACGACTTTTTGATTGAGGGGCGGAGAACTATTTTAATTGAAAATTGATAATTGATAATTGAAAATTGAAAATTGAAAATGAAAGTCTAAAGTCTCAAGTCCAAAGTCACAAGTCACAAGTCACAAGTCTCGGTTGTAAGCCCGCCTGTTCTCGTTGTTCTCGACTTTCTCCCCAAAAATCACTAATTTTGCCTTCTTAAATTTTACAAAATGAAATTGCGATTTTTTACCTTTATAATATTGTTTTTCAGTGTGATAGGAATTTCCGCGCAGGGAATCAGCGTGAAGTCGTTCAGGCTTTTGCCTGAGGAGTTGACGGCGCGGGTGAATCCGGTGAAGAACGACAACGCGCAGACCTGCGCTTTGGTGAAGATTGTGACGACGGAGCGCGGCTTCGAGTTCGATCCCGACGCGTTGGGAATGTGCAAGTCGGTGGACGAGACGCACGCCGGCGAGGTGTGGATCTGGCTCGCGCCCGGTTCGCGCCGCCTCACCATCCGCCACAGCGCACTGGGAGTGCTGCGCAACTACGAATACCCCGTCGCCATTGAAAGCGCCTGCACCTACGAAATGGTGCTCGTTACCGGTCGCATTACCACCATCGTGGAGGAACAGAACAAAGCCAACTTCGTGGCTATCACCTTTTTACCACAAAATGCGCAGCTCAAAATCGACAACGCGCCGGTCGCCACGCGCGATGGCAGTTACGCGCACACGCTGCCCGTGGGGAAACACACTTACGAACTGTTGTGCCCGATGTACCATACGCTGTCGGGCGAATTTCAGATTTTGCCAGACTCCACCACGAGCATCAACGTGGCGCTGCAGCCGAATTTCGGACAGCTGGTCGTGTATTCGGAGCCGGAAAGCGGAGCCGACGTTTTCATCAACGGAGAGAAAAAAGGCGTAACGCCTTATACGTCAAGTCAATTGCAGAGCGGTTTTTGCCAGGTGCAGGTGGTGAAAAATATGTTTCAGCCCGTCGAACAGCAGGTGGAAATCCGTGATGGCGACACTGCGGTGGTGCGGCTCACAATGCAGCCCAACTTCGGCGATCCGGAGCTGGTGTGCGCCGATTCCGCAACGGAAATCTGGATTGACGGCGTTCGCTTCGGCGCGGGACGCTGGAGCGGACGGCTGGAAGCCGGCATTCACTTGGTGGAGTTGCGAAAACCTTCGCACCGTGTTGTCTCACAATCAATTGAGGTGAAAAACGGAGAACGGCGAAGCATATCGCTGCCGCCGCCCACGCCCATTTACGGACAGGTCAGCGTGAACGTGCTGCCGCTCGGCGCCGACATTTTGCTGGATGGTAAAATCGTGGGACAAACGCCCAAAATGTTGGACCATATTCTGATTGGCGAACATCGGTTGTCGGTGCAGATGGAAAATTACGAAGGATTGACGCGCGACGTGCACGTGACAGAACGCGAGGTGAGTGTTGTGGAGGGCGAGCTGCGAGCCGCTAAGAAACGTGATGTTTCTGTGGAACAAGTTGTGAAACAGAATGATACGATAAAATCGAAGCAGCGTGCGCCGATGGGAATTTTCTTCACGTTGAATGCGGCGTGCTCCACCGCGCCACAATGGTCGGGCGGGCTGCGCGTGGGCACCACCCGAAAATGGGGATGGAACGTTTCGCTGATGACCAATTTCAATATGAAGGCGGCGAAGGCCGAATTGCCGGAAGCGGGCACGCAGTACGCCTTCGCAGCCAAGAAAAGCTCGCGCCTGTCGGCCACCGCCGGCCCGGTGTGGCATCCCGACCCGCACGTGCTGCTCTTCCTCAATGCCGGTTACGGCTACCGCGGCGTGTGTTACCAGGCCCTGGCCGATGGCGAATTTTATCGCTATCAAAACGGAACGCTTCAAGGCGCGGAATGCTCTCTCGGCGTGATGCTGAACATTAAAGGTCTTTTGCTGTCGATTGAGGCCACGACGATTAACTTCAAATATGGCGAATTCAAGTTCGGCTTGGGCGGAATTATTTATAAAAGATCCAAGGTTTGCAAGTTAACAAAATAATTATAACAGACTTTGGACTTAGGACTTGAGACTTATGACGGAGAACGACGAGAACGACGAGAATGAATTTCCCATTATATTTTCAATCACAAGTTGAAAAGTCGCAAGTCTCCATTACGGCAAGAAAAAAACGACTTACGAAAGTTGAGTAAAAGATAGGAATGGTTTTGAACCGTGAAGCGAGAATTGAGGACAGTTTATTAATCAGTATTTCAATAAAATAAAGAATTAGGATAATGAAAAACAGGAACCAAACAATCGGGTCGGCAGGCGTGATGCTGTGGATGGCGCTGGTGGCGCTTTGGGCGTTTACCGCTTGCGAGAAAGACCCGTTGCTTAGCATATATCGGGTGGAAGAAGACGGCACGTGGACACTTTCCGACACGAATGCCAATCTGATCAAGGATGCCGTAACCGACAATCAAGGTTATACTTACGATGCGGTTCGGCTGGGCAATCAGGTTTGGCTGAAGCAGAATTTGCTGTCCTATTTTTATGATAACGGGGCGCAGGTATATTTACCGGTGGCCATATCGCACGCGCTGCCTTCGCAACCATCAACTACGCAGTTCGGAGGAGACACCTACGACGACGCGTTCGGATTACTTTACCAATGGGATGATGCTATGAACATTAACTATCAGCCCGACGAAGCTTCTGCGCACGTGCAGGGTGCTTGTCCGGCGGGCTGGCACCTGCCCACGTCGGCGGAATGGTACGAACTGATTGATTTTGTTGGTCAACAACCTGAATATCAGTGCAGTGCAGGCGAAAACGCCATTGCCAAGGCACTTTGCTCCACCGAAATCTGGCCCAGCAGCAACGTGTTTGGCGCGCCGGGTTGTGTCCCCGAGTGCAACAATGCCACGGGCTTCAGCGCGCTGCCCGTTGGCGACATCATCGGTTTCCAAAACTCCCATTTCGGCGAGTTCGCCTCTTTCTGGAGCGCCGACGAATACGACAGCGAGAACGCCTACTGCTTCACCATCAACTACAACGAGGCCACCGTCAGCCGCAGCACCCGAAGCAAGGATGTGTATTTGGCGGTGCGCTGCGTGCAGGATTAGGGCTTAGTTGCAGAGGAGTTTTTTTTAATTGAAAATTGAAAATGGGACTTAGGATTTAAGACTTACGACTTTTTGATTGAGGGGCGGAGGACTATTTTAATTGAAAATTGAGAATGGGACTTAGGACTTAAGACTTGCGACTTTTTGATTGAGGGGCGGGGAACTATTTTAATTGAAAATTGAAAATTGAAAATTGAAAGTCTAAAGTCTCAAGTCCAAAGTCACAAGTCTCGGTTGTAAGCCCGCCTGTTCTCGTTGTTCTCGATTTTCTCCAAAAAAATCACTAATTTTGCCTTCTTAAATTTTACAAAATGAAACAACGTATTTTTACCTTTATAATATTGTTTTTCAGCGTGATTGGAATTTCCGCGCAGGAAATCAGCGTGAAGTCGTTCCGGCTTTTGCCTGAGGACTTGACGGCGCGGGTGAATCCGGTGAAGAACGACAACGCGCAGACCTGCGCTTTGGTGAAGATTGTGACGACGGAGCGCGGCTTCGAGTTCGATCCCGACGCGTTGGGAATGTGCAAGTCGGTGGACGAGACGCACGCTGGCGAAGTGTGGATATGGCTCGCGCCCGATTCGCGCCGCCTCACCATCCGCCACAGCACACTGGGCGTGCTTCGCAACTACGAATACCCCGTCGCCATTGAAAGCGCCTGCACCTACGAAATGGTGCTTACCACCGCCAAAATCACCACCATCGTGGAGGAACAGAACAAGCAGAACTTCCTCCGCCTCTCCGTGTCGCCCGCCGACGCACTGGTGAAAATCGACGGCAGCACCGTGGTGACCAACGACGGACAGTACGCCAAAATGCTGCCCGTGGGCGAACACACCTGCGAATGTTTCTGCCCGCTGTATCATTCTGAAAAACAAAGTTTTACCATTCTTCCCGACGAAAAAACATCGCTCAATATCACCTTGAAGCCCAACTACGGCTACATTAAGGTAACCAGCGCGCCCGAAAGCGATGCCGCCGTATATATCGACGGGCGGCAGGTGGGCACCACGCCCTACACTTCCAACAAGCTGGAAAGCAAGAGCTACACCGTGCAGGTGGCCAAGGAGATGTGGCAGGAGGCCACCCAGCAGGTGACGGTTTCCGACAACCAGACCACCAACGTGAGCTTCACGCTGCTGCCCGACTTTGCGGAACCGGTGTTCACGTGCAGCGATGCCGCCGCCGAAATCTGGATTAACGGCGAAAAGAAGGGCACGGGCCGTTGGAGTGGCCGACTGCCCGCCGGCGCCTACAAGGTGGAGACCCAACGCGCCTCGCACGCCACTGCCACCAAGCAGCTCACGCTTACCGCCGGCGACAACAGCACCATCGCCCTTGCCGCCCCCACGCCCATCTACGGCAAAATAAGCGTGAACTCCGATCCGTTTGACGCCGACATTCTGCTCGACGGCACGAAGGTGGGCACCACGCCCGAACTGCTGAACGACATTCTGATAGGCAGCCACGAAATAAAGTTGCAGAAGCAGGGCTGCACCTCCGTAACGCGCAGCGTGACGGTGAAGGAGGGCGAGACTGCGGAGGTGACCGCCGAGCTGGCCACCGGCCGCCAGGTGATGCTGAAAAGCGACCCGACCGGCGCCGCCCTCTACATTGACGGCAGTTACGCCGGCACCGCGCCGTACTCGGTGGCGCTCTCGTTTGGCACGCACACCATAAAAGCGGTGAACGACGGCGTGACGAAAGAGGAAACCATCACCGTGAGCGAGAACGGCCAAAGCGAGTGGACACTGAACGTGCAGAAAGGCCCGCAAACCGAAACCATTACCGTGAACGGCGTGAGCTTTAAGATGATAGTCGTGAAGGGCGGCACCTTCACGATGGGCTGCACCTCTGAACAAAGCGGCTGCGACAATGAAGAAAGCCCGGCGCACAAGGTTACGCTCTCCGACTACTGTATGGGCGAAACCGAGGTGACGCAGGCCCTCTGGAAGGCAGTGATGGGCAGAAATCCGTCAAAGTGGACAGGCGACAACCTGCCGGTGGAAAATGTGAGCTGGGACGACGCGCAGGAATTCATACGGAAATTGAACCAGAAGACGGGGCGCAACTTCCGGTTGCCCACGGAGGCGGAGTGGGAGTATGCGGCGCGTGGCGGCAGCCAGAGCCGCGGCTACCAATACAGCGGCAGCAACACCCTGGGCAATGTGGCGTGGTACTACGGCAACTCCGGCAGCCAGACGCATCCCGTGAAGACCAAGCAGCCCAACGAACTGGGACTGTACGATATGAGCGGCAACGTGTGGGAATGGTGTGCAGACTGGTACGGCAGCTACAGCGGCAGTGCGCAGACCGATCCTGCAGGCCCCGGTTCGGGCTCTTTCCGCGTGTTCCGTGGCGGTGGTTGGAGCAGCAGCGCGGGGGGCTGTCGCGTCTCTTTTCGCGACGGCTACGACCCCGGCGACCGCTTCAATAATCTCGGCTTCCGTTTGGCCTATTAGTTTCGGTTAAGCGTTGAAACGGTTAAAATCGATTAAACGGTTAACATCGGTTAAGCGGTTAAACGTGAAAACGGTTAATTTGGAGGAAAGGACGAAAGGTGGAAAGGTGAAAGGGTGGAATGTGCAATGAGCAATTTACAATTTACAATTTACAATGGGATAATGGGGTTCAACAACTCAGATCACTGATCACAGATCACAGCTCACTAATCAACAATTCAACAACTCAACGATTCAACAACTCAACAACTTAGACTTTAGACTTGAGAACAACGAGAAAAAAATTTCCTTTTAATTTCCTTAAAATTTCCTGCGCATTTCCTCTTTCCCGGCGTAGGGGGAAGTTCGTACTTACGACTTTCTTGACTGAGGGGCGGGGACCTATTTTAATTGAAAATTGAAAATTGAGAGTTGAGAGTGGAAAATGGAAAGTTGAAAATGAAAGGCAAAGCAGAATAAAAAGAAAATTTCCTTTTAATTTCCTTAAAATTTCCTCCGCATTTCCTCTATTCCGCCAACGGCGGAAGTTCGATTTGCGACTTTCTTGACTGAG
>JAZQOJ010000078.1:0-8563 GCA_045627805.1 Bacteroidales bacterium | reverse complement strand
GGCCGAAGCGGTCGGCGACCTCATCGAGTCGCAGTCGGAATCGTCGCACCGATTGGCTGTACATCAGTTGAAAGGCGATTTCTCGCGCAAAATCAGTGAGCTGCGGGAACGGTTTATTCAGCTGGCGGCGTTGCTGGAACTGGAACTCGACTTTAGCGAGGAGGATGTTGAATTTGCCGACCGCACGCAAATGCTGCAACTGCTGGCAGAACTGAAATCGGAAGTGACGCGCCTCACCGAGTCTTTCCGGCTGGGCAATGCGCTCAAGAACGGAGTGCCCGTCGCCATCATCGGGAAACCCAACGTGGGCAAATCCACGTTGCTGAATGCGCTGCTGAACGACGACCGCGCCATCGTTTCCGATATTCCGGGCACCACGCGCGACACCATCGAAGACACTGTGACCATCGGCGGGACACTGTTCCGTTTCATTGACACCGCCGGTATTCGCAACTCCAGCGACGAAATCGAGAACTTCGGCATTCAGCGCACCTACCAGTCGGTCGATAAGGCCGACATTGTGCTTTACTTGGTGGATGCCG
The DNA here is from genome assembly GCA_045627805.1 of Bacteroidales bacterium. Classification (GTDB taxonomy): domain Bacteria; phylum Bacteroidota; class Bacteroidia; order Bacteroidales; family WCHB1-69; genus UBA1756. Next base: position 8,021 of record JAZQOJ010000078.1, on the reverse strand, counting down.
CCACTTCGGAATGCAGCGAGGTACAGGCCGAAATCGCCGCTTTGCGTCAGCGACCGGGCGGCGAGGAAAAACACATTATTTTGGTAATCAACAAAATAGATACTACGGCAAACGATGCTTTCGTCCACTGGAGCGATAGTGAGGTGGTGCGGATTTCCGCGAAGGAGCGGCGTAACATTGAGGTGGTAGGCGAGTTGCTCACACGGCACATCGTTTCGCAGCACATCGGCGAAACCACGCTGCTCACCAACGTCCGCCATTACGACATACTGAAGAAAATCGCCGCTGACATTGTCGCAGTGGAGAACGGGCTCGATTCACACCTTCCCACCGAGCTGGTGGCCATCGATGTGCGCGGCATTCTCGACAAACTCGGCACGCTCACCGGCACCATCACCGACAACGACATATTGAACACCGTATTTGGGAAATTCTGCATCGGAAAATAGTTTTCTACTTAGATATGTAATCTTTTGATACAGAAATACTTTTAGAAAATTTCAATATTAATTCACACTTCTACTTCGCAAATTTAAAAAAAATGTATTTTAGCGAAATAGAAATATTTAAAGTATTGTATATGATGAAGTTGATAGATAGGCCTTGTATATGAACATTCTCGTTCACACGCAAGGGACACCCGATATAAAAATAGTTACGAGTGTTCGGCGTTGCGGGAAATCAATAATCAAAACGGCTTCAAAAGAGGGCGTCATTGAGGAAGGAGAAAATAAGATGTGGGAAATTCACGAGTTTCCAATAATGGGAATTATGAGACGTGGAAACGGTTAACGTCGGTTAAACGGTTAACTGGATGAATGGACGAATGGTGAAATGGGAAAATGCCGCCTGCGGCGTGATATAGGAAATGCGCAGGAAATTTCAAGGAAATGATCAGGAAATTTTTCTTTTCTTGCTGTTTCATAATGAAATAACAATGAAGATAAGGGGGCAATCCAGGACTTGCGATGTGTTGGGCGACAATTTCGCAATGCGGATAATTCCGATCACTTTTGCATAAAATCCGATTTTAACAAATGGCATCCGCTCCTAAATAAACGGCACCTCCGCAGTTGTCAGACGCCGCACCAGTGGCTGTCTTCAAGCAATTACTCAGGTTTGAAAGGCGCCTCAATCCAAGAAAAGCAAATATGATGGCCTCTTTGAAATCCACGGTCGCATCATCGGGAATCACAACCATTGTATCGGAGGCCAAAGCGCGAACGCGATCCATCAGATAGGCATTTTTTGAGCCACCGCCTGTCACCAGGACCGACTTTATTTTTCTATCGTTCAATACATTAGCAATTTGCATAGCAATATGTTCGGTGCAAGTGCGCAGTTGATCGCCAACAAAAACAGCGTGTTGTTTCAAAATGGGCAGAATATTAGCCACGAACCACTCCTTGCCCAAAGATTTGGCACCCGTGCGCTCATAAAAATCCAGCGCATTAAGCTGTTGCAGAAGGGGCCGGTAAATGAAGCCCTCGCGTGCGATGGAGCCACCCTTATCGTACGGCCGGCCCATCAATTGCGCCAAGCTATTGAGCAACATATTGCAAGGGGCGATATCGAAAGCGACACGCTGACCATTTTCTTCCAACGAAATATTGCAGAAGCCACCCAGATTCAAGCAGGCATCATACTGATTGAAAAGCAGTTGATCGCCAATAGGGACGAGAGGCGCGCCCTGTCCGCCAAGCGCGACATCCACCGTGCGGAAATCGCAAACGGCAGTAATCCCTGTCAAAGCGGCCAATTCGGCACCGCTTCCGATCTGCACGGTGAGCCCATTCTGCGGCTGATGAAAGATGGTCTGTCCGTGCGACGCGATGAAGTCGGGGCGTGCCGGCATCTTGTCGAGGGCGACATTCACTTGTTGCGCCATCCATCGTCCAAAATTGCGGTCAAGCGCCATCAGTTGCAGTCCCGACAGATTTTCCGCCTCCGAAAGCGCCTTGCGTAAATCGTCGGGCATCGGCACGGTCTCGCCGTACAGGACCCTGTACTTCCATTGATTTTCAACCATTTGAAAATCGCACAAAGCCATATCAAGCCCATCCAACGAAGTGCCTGACATCAATCCCAAGCCAATAGAATTCCTCATCATTGCTGCTACTATAAAACGCTGCAAAAATACGATTAATTCCGCTTCCGCCATTCAACATCCAATGCGAAATGCGGAGAATTGTCGGAAACGATGAACAACGCGCCCAATGATTGAAACGTGGCGCACCGCACAGGTTTTGGTTATTGTAGAAACGTGGTGCACCGCACAGGTTTTGGTTATTGTAGAGACGTGGTGCACCGCACAGGTTTTGGTTATTGTAGAGACGTGGTGTACCGCACAGGTTTTGGTTATTGTAGAGACGTGGTGCACCGCACAGGTTTTGGTTATTGTAGGAACGTGGCGCACCGCACAGGTTTTGGTTATTGTAGGAACGTGGCGCACCGCACAGGTTTTGGTTATTGTAGAAACGTGGCGTACCGCACAGGTTTTGGTTATTGTAGAGACGTGGTGCACCGCACAGGTTTTGGTTATTGTAGAGACGTGGTGCACCGCGTCTCTACAATAAAAAATTTAAATTCAATGAACAAATATTGTTTTTTGCATCGAATATAATATCTTTGCAGTGTAAAAAAAATAAATATGCCAGACGACAAATTCCATAATATCTACCGCATATCTCCTGCCCGCGCTCCTTGGCATAATTACGATGGTGGGGCGTACTTTGTGACAATCTGCACACATAATAGAGAACATTTTTTCGGAGAGATTATCGTTTCAACAGACACAAAACATACTGATATGCAATCGGTTGAAGTACAAATGCGATTATCCGCGATCGGGCAATATGCCTGCGACCAATTCTCCAATGTGGGCGAACATTACCCGTATGCTGAAATCCCGTTGTTCGTTGTAATGCCCGACCATATCCACGCAATCGTAATGGTGGATGGCCGAAAAACGCCCTACCCACGCAGATGTGTGTCAGATAATGGAAATGGTAGCGATGCAGTACTGAGGCACCCGGATTGTGAAGAAACGCACAATTCTAATAATGGTTGTGATGTCGGGAACAACGTCTCTACATCACAAAATATGAAACGGACCGCCAATATGCAGGGGTGGCTGTCCGTGGTTGTTGGCGGACTGAAACGTTCTGTCACTCGTTACGCCAACGAACAAAAGATTCCTTTTGCCTGGCAAACCCGTTTTTACGACCGAATCATTCGCAATCAGGATGAATTGCACCGCATTGCACTGTACATTGAGCAGAATGTCGCACAATGGGGGAAGAATGCATCGGAGCATTAGGTTTCCGCATCAATAAAAAAGGTACTGTTTCGCCTTGTTGCGCCAGCCGGCCTCCGAACGATATTCAGTGAAGTAAACAATGACGTCCGCCTCGCTTTTGTACTCGGTGAAATAGATTTTCTTCTTGGCATCGGAACGGTATTCCGTGAAATACCACATCCCCTTGTTGCCCTCCGCGTCGGAACGGTAAGTGCATTTGTACACAAAGAGGTCCGCTTCCGAGCGATACTCCGTCACATAGACCTTCACATCCGCCTCCGAGCGGTAATTGGTGGAATAAATCTGCTGCGAGAAAAGCGTTAACGGCATTATTCCCGCCAGCAAAACTAACAACAACATTACTTTTCTACAATCCATTTTACTTTCTTTTATCAAGGCCTTGCCCTTACGGGCGGCCCAATGTTTCATTTTTATGTTTTTCAGCTCAACTTTCGCGAGCCGTTTTTTGCTTTAATGGAGACTTGCGTCTTCTTCCTTTCAGTCTCGTTTTTCTCGCTGTTCTCGAATATGTTCTCGAAAAAAGTCCTAAGTCCGTTATCATCACACCCCTAACTTGCGAAACCTGAATTATTAATTTCTTTCCTGAAGAATAATGGTCTCCGTTGCCACAATTGTATCGCCCATTTCCAACCTAACAAAATAAATCCCACTCTTCTGCTGCTTAAGATTGACTGATATCTGTTTATTAATCAACTTTTTACGCAATACACACCGTCCCATCGCATCGTAAATGCTGATGAAAGTGTTCCCTTCTCGAAAGCCAGCATCATCAACAAAAACCGTCATTTTGCCACAGCTCGGATTGGGGCCCACACTGAAATAGGGATTCCTATGCCAGCTCTGTACGCCCTCACAAGTGTCAACATTCAAGATATAAGCCACCACACTGTCGGCACCGTGAATATCTGGATATACAATCTCCTGTGTACCAGCATTTTCAAATAGCAATTCGTTCCATTCGTAGGGCAATTCGTCCTCACAAATGGTTTGCGTTTGAGCCGAATAACTATTCAGATAAACATAAAGTGTCAGTGTCTCCTCCCGGTCGCAACCCGTAACCGAAGGTTGCGAGAAAACGAACGTTCCTGCCTCGTTCAAAACGTGTCCATTCCATTCGTAAGGAAGCTCATTTTCAACAATATAGAGCGAATCCTCCACCACATTCCAGTCGATGTTCACCGACATCACCACCACACTGTCGAATCCGTGGGCACTCAGCAGCGTGACGGTATCGACGCCATTTTCGGAAAAGGTGATTCCGTTCCAAAGAAATGGCAACTGGGTTTGACAAACGGTGCTGTCGGCGAAAGTGGTATCGGGTATCACCTGCAACGGGCAGCGGTTGTTGCTGAAAGAAAAGAAAAGGCCGTTGAAACCTTGCACGCCTTCTTCAGTGGCGTCAAAAATCATTTCCAATTCGTGGTCGTACAAGCGGAAGCTGTTTTCCTCATCGTAATCGCCGGGAATCCACACACAGTTGATGGTTTCCGGCGGCAATGGAATGTCGTACAGGTTCTCCCATCCTTCTCCGCAAGGCAACTTACTGAAAGCCAATAAATTGCCGAGTGTGTCCTGATATTCGATGCGGGCATTTCCCTGCCAGCCGTCGTAATACTCGTCGAAGAGTTCCGCCGTAAGCGGGCAGTACTGTCCCACAAATGCTTTTGCGCTGGACATCAGGCCGTTTCCATCTTCCGAGACGGCAAAAACGCGGTACTCGTAAGTGCGGTTGTGCGGAACGTGATAGTCGGTCCACGAGAGGGTGTCCCCCGGCAGCGGATTCTGAATGGTATGCACCGTGGTGCCGTTGCGCTGAACGACAATGGCGGTCAGTTCGGCCGGAGTCCCGTCAATGCGGCTGACGGGGTTGGTCCAGGAGAGCGTGGCGCGGCGTTGCCCGTTAGAGTCTGGCACGAGCACGAGGTTCCGCGGACTGCGGACGAGCGCGGGAGAAAAGACAGCATTGGCGGAATCTTTTGCAAAAACCAGTTCCGCCAACTCAGGATAATCAATGAAGGGATTCCGATTATGCTGGAACTGTGTGTAAATCAAATTATTGCGATCGATTTCTTTCTGACTGACGGGATCCTGGCGATTCCATTTCAGCATCAGGTCGAGGGCCCAAGGGCGCAATTGCGAGCGGAAGGTCATCTCATAATCTTCCGAAAAGGCCGAATCGGCAAACATATAGCAAGTGGCGATGTAGAGGAAACCGCGTGCGATGTCGCCCTTGTACTCGTCGGCGGGTTCATACGCGATGCCGCAAGTGGAGGTCATATCCTCGCCCACAAAGGCGTTGTAGCCGAGGCGGGCACCATTTTCAAACCAGCGGGTGGTCCAGTCCTCGTCGTCGGGCACCTCGCCGAAGGGGTTGTTGTTGCGGCGACCATTGACCCACGCATCCACGGGATACATATGGAACATATCGGTATAGAGCGGAGTTTCACAGTAATTCATCCAACTTTGGCAGAAGGTGTGCTCCTGCTGCGTGCCACCCTGACACTCACCGCTTCCAGCAACGTGCCCGTCATCCCACGGAAAGAACTCGCAATTGCTGTAAATGTCCCAAACAGTCCCGTCAGGACGAGTGTCGGTAGTGCGGAACGCGTGCCATAAACCACCAGGCGCATCGCTTCCATACCACAACTCAGTATGGTCGAAAATGATGTTCGAAAGCGCGGACTTCAACTCATAACCGCTTTTGTTAAAGGCACTTTGATAATAATCTGCAGGAATTTGTGCCTGAAGCGAAAGTCCCAGACCCCATAACAGTGCACAAAAGCACGCAACAACATTTCTTTTCTTCATATTGGCTTAATTTTATGCTTTTCGCTGCAAAAAATCGCTGCAAAGATATGAAAAAAAACAAAAAAGCACACAAAATCGCCCATCACAATCCCAATTCGTCAAGCAAGGGCTCCAAATGGATTTTCAGCTGGGCATAAAATTCGGGGTGTTTCTCCTTGTAGGCCTCCATTTTCTGACGGGCGTTCATCGTGGCCACCTTCTTGGTGTACTGCGAACACTCCCAGTCAACAATCATCCCCAGCCAATCGAATTTCTTTCCCCGGTACTCCTTGTGATGCCGGGCGTGCGTACGGTGGAAGTCGCGCACCCGCTCGTAAGGCCAGATCAGGCGGAGCCACGGCTTTTCAAAGTCGTGGAAAAGGAAGCGGAAATGCCAGCAGCGCAAGTTCAGCGCTGTCATATTGAAGGCGCACCAATGTGCGAACCAATAAGGGAAAGTTGATCGTTCTTCTGGAGTGAACATAGCCCAAAAATGGAGACGCAATTCCCGCGTCTCCGTATTATTATCTGTAATTAATTAATTGCGAATACATTACCAAACGGGTCGGTTATTTCCCGGGCATCAGCACGCAGCGCACGAACTCGTCGTGATTCATATAGCGGGCCACCTGCCTGATGTCGTCACGGGTGAAGCTGTTCACCATTTCGGTATATTCTTCCAGCGTGTAAAACGGTTCGCCGTAAACTTCCGGATCAAGCAAGCCACTGCTCCAGGCCGCATTTCGTTTCATCCGCACTTCGTACTGGCGCGACATCTGCTCTTTCACCTTGTCGAGGTCAACTTGCTGGGGACCGTCCTTGATAATCTTGTCGATTTCCTCCCAGATAGCATTGGTCAATTCTTCCACCCGGTCGGGTTCGCAGCCCATTTGGATGTACATATAGGCGTAAGAAGCCGGAATATGAGTTGTTTCCAGTGAGAAATAAGTGCCGTAAGTGCCGCTCAGCTTCTCGCGGGTGACTTCCGTGAGCTTGATGTCAACAATGCCGCTCAGCACCTGGACCGCCATCTCGTTGCGAGCTGAATATTCAAACGGCAAACGCGTGGAAATGCCCACTTTTGCCTTGTCGGCCAATCCCATATTGAAAGTTTTCTCCACCTTTCCTTTTGCAAAATCAGCGGTTCGGTCAATGTAATTCTCACGCTTTTCATTTGTCGGAAGTCCACCCAAGTACTTTTCAATCAATGGAATAATGGAATCCTCATCAATATTGCCGACCACTGCGAAAGTAAAATCGGCAGCATTAGAGAAGCGTTCCTTATAAATTTTGAACATCTCGTCTAACTTCATCTGTGCGATCATCTTCTCTGTCAGCATCGCATAGCCGCGCTTGTTGTCGGGATATCGGGCATTGTAGAAATTGATAATGAACTGATAGTCAGGTGAATTGGGAATCAGTTTGGCATCGTCGCGCCATTCGCCACATTTACGTTCAAAAACTTCGGCATCCTTGCGGGGTGACTCGAAAACCATATAAACATTCTGCAACATATATTCCAGATCGCGAACCGTACTCATTGCGGAAATGCCTTCCGCAATGCCGCTGATGTACGGGAACACGTAGAAGTTCTTTCCGTTTTTGAATTTGGCCAGATCAGTGGGCGAATAATTGCCGATGCCGCAATCGTTGATAACGATGTCAGCATTGTTGACATTCACCACCTGATTGTCGGGATAGAGTGAGGCACCGCCCAGACTTGCCGCCGAAAGTCTGATTTCATCATTCTGAAAATCAGTAGCTTTTAAGAAAACCTTCACCCCATTACTCAAAACCACTTCGGTGCAATCAAATTTTTCGTTGTGCGTTTTGCTCACCACCTTGCCCGCTTTCGGTTCTTTAGTCAGGAAGGGTTGCTGATTAACGACATCGATATAGGGTTTGGTGTTCAGTT
>JAZQOJ010000077.1:0-3498 GCA_045627805.1 Bacteroidales bacterium | reverse complement strand
AATTCAACAATTAAACAATTAAGAAATGTTACAAGCCGAAAATTTTGATCCCGACATTGCGCGGGAATTCTCCTCCGACCTGCAGGAAATCGCTTCCCCGAACGACGTGCTGGGCATCCCAATGATTCAGACCGACAGTTTGCTCTCTTTGGCTATATTGTTCTTTTTCAATTTGTTGGTGTGCTGGATTATCGTTCATTTTTTCTATTACCGGAAAAGCCGCCGCACCGACTATTATTACACCTTTATGCTTTTCAGCGTGACCGTTTTCCTACTGATGTTTTTGTTGAACAATGTCAATCTGGGAATGGGCTTCGCGCTCGGACTTTTCGCCATTTTCGGTATGATTCGTTATCGAACGGAAATGGTGCCCATCCGCGAAATGACCTATCTTTTCGTCATCATTGGCATTGCCGTCATCAACGGGCTCGCAATGTCGCACGGATATGTCAACTTGTTGGTAATCAATCTGTTGTTTATTCTTGTAATTGCCATTTTCGATGGGGCTTTCGCTCATCGCACGATGCCTGCCAAAATTATTTTGTACGACAAAATCGAATTGGTGAAGCACGGTCGTGAGCCGGAATTGAAAGCCGACATTGAGGAGCGGACGGGACTGGAGGTGATTCGGCTGGAAGTCGGCCACATCGACTTTCTGCGCGATGTCGCCTACATCAAGATTTATTACAAGCCCATTTCGCCGGAGCCCAGCACCATCGACCTAATGGTGAAGCCCAAGGATTTTATGAAATAAATAGGGAAAGGCAACGTTAATGCAGTGTTTGATGTAAATCCACGAAATTTTGATATGAAGAAATTCCGTCCCTTTGCACTCCTTTTGCTGATTCTGGCACCGTCGTGGCTGGCTGCGCAGTCGCACGATTTTGGCGGCCTGCTCAAGCTGAGCTTCGAGCAGAGGATTGTAAAGGATTTCGACTTCAAGCTGGAGACGGAAGGACGGTTCTGCCACAATTTTACCTCTTTTGAGCGGCTGAAGGTGGGCGGCTCTTTTGATTATTCTTTTCTGAAAAAAAACAGATTGAAACTCTCGTTGGGTGCCAACTATCTTTTATACAATGATTTAGGAACGGCGGAACATCGCGGGCGAGTGATGGGATGTTTGACTTATACTGAAAAGTTCGGGGCGTTCAAACTGAGTTACCGGGTACGCGTGCAGTCCACCTTTTACGACGAGTCGCGCGGCGATTTCAAGGTGAATCCGAAAACCTATTTGCGCAACCGGCTGCAATTCTCCTACGATTTTGCTGGAAAAAATATGGGCATTTATGCGTCCACGGAATTTTTTCTGCGGCTTTACCAGAAGTGTTTCGTTGACCAATTCCGCACGGTTTTGGGCTGGGATTACAAGTTGAGCAAGGGTCACAAAATCGGTTTTTTCTTGCGCGCCGACAATGAGATTCAGGTGAAAATGCCTGAAAACGTCTATTATATTGGTTTCGCATATACTTTAAAAAATTGAGAATGAAAAAGCCGAGCATTCCAACACTGATTTCATACTTGGTAGGGATTTTCATCCTTGTCGTTGTTTTCCTGTTCGCCGTACTGACTGAGCAGGACGGCACGTGGACGTTTGTCTGGCCCAATGCGGTTCGCTGCATTCCGTTTTTCTTCATCTACTTGGTTTCTGAAATCTGGCTTTATCCGCAATATGTGCGCACCAACCGCCTGCGTCGCTATGTGCTGAGTTCTTTTGTTTTGGTGGTGCTTGTGTCGGCGATGTGGAGTTTTGTCTGCATTCCTCTGTTTCCCGCGCCGCAGCACCATTCGCCACGTCCGGTAGGGCGTGTGATTCCGGAGCAGGAGTATGCTGCGAAAGTGCGCCAATGGGTTGCCGAGGATTCGCTTGCGGCGGCGCAACTGGCCGATTCCTGCGCCTATTACCATCGCCCCGCGCATCCGGATTCGGAACCGCCCAAACCGCCTCACCATCCTTTCCCGATGATGCTGGTGATGTCGTTCGCCTTTTGCGCTTTCTTTACCTCCATTCATTTCCTGCTTCGCATTATCCAGACCGATGCTCAGTGCAAGGAGGCGGAGCGGATGCGCGCCGAAGCCGAACTCAAACAGCTTCGGTATCAGGTGAATCCGCACTTCCTGATGAACACGTTGAACAATATTCACGCCCTCATTGAGATTGACACCGAGGCGGCTCAGGAGTCGGTGCGCCTGCTCTCCAAAATGATGCGATATATGCTGTATGATACTGATAATGAAAAGGTTGAATTGGTGAAAGAACTGGATTTTCTCTCTTTTTATTTTCAATTAATGCGAAAACGCTACATCGACGAGGTGGAAATCGTTTACGAGTTCCCGAAAGAGATTCCCGCTGCTCAGATTCCCCCCGCCATTCTGGTCAATTTGGCCGAGAATTGTTTCAAACACGGCATCTCTTACAGCCAACATTCGTATGTGCGTTTCGATTTGCGCATTGAAAACGACCAGATTTGTTGCAGGATTGTCAACAGCCGTTTCGCAGAGAATGCCACTCCCACTTCCGGATTGGGCGTTGACAATATCCGCAAAAGGTTGGATATCCTTTATCCGAAAAGTTATGTCTATCAGGTGGTTGAGACAGAAAATGAATATCAAGTTGAATTAAAAATCCCAATGAGATGATTGCCTGTATTGCGATTGATGACGAGCCGTTGGCGCTCAAGCAGTTAGAAGGATATATTTCCAAAACGCCTTTTCTTCATTTGGCGAAGGGCTGCCATTCGGCGCTCGAAGCGCGCGAATTTCTCAGCCAGAACAACGTGGACTTGATTTTCACCGACATCAATATGCCCGACTGTGATGGCTTGCAGTTTGTGAAATCGCTCGCCCATCCGCCGCTGGTGGTTTTCTCAACTGCTTACGAACAGTATGCGCTTGAAAGCTACCGCGTGGATGCCATCGACTATCTCTTGAAACCTTACAGCTATCAGGATTTTCTGCAAGTAGCGCTCAAAGCCAAACAGTTTCACGAGTGGAAAGTGGCGGCCTCTGCCGACCATTCCGTTAAGTGCGCCGACTATTTTTTTGTAAGGGCCGACAACCGCAGTGTGAAAATCGAGTTCGACAAGATTTTGTATGTGGAGGCGATGAGCGAGTACATCCGGATTCATTTTCTGGATGGAACTTCTCTGATGACTTTTATGAGCATAAAATTAATGGCCGACTCGCTTCCCGAAGAGCGATTTATGCGTATTCATCGTTCGTATATTATTGACCTTGAGAGGATTAAGTCTTTGCATCGTTCCGAAGTGGAATTAAGCGATGGTACAAAACTGCCCATCAGCGCATCTTACAAGGAGGCGTTGCAGAAATTTGTGGGGGAGCGTTTGCTGGAGCGCAAGTGATGTTATTTGCCCAGTTCCGCTTTCAAATTCTCGATTTCTTTTTGTAATTGTTGAAGTTGCTCAACCATATCGGGCACTCTTCGGTTGTAAGCCATCTCCTTCCATTTGGAGCGGGCCTCCACGGCGGGCACGCCGAACA
>JAZQOJ010000076.1:0-2505 GCA_045627805.1 Bacteroidales bacterium | reverse complement strand
CACCCCACATCGCGGACTTCGTCCTTATGTGGGGTTATAGATGTCACATCCTTCCCGGATGTGACTACGGCGCAACAACTTCATTGTGAAAAACGATTGATGGCCGCAGCCAGCACGTTTTCACTATTGTTATTTCATTATGAAACAGCAAGAAAAAGAAGAATTTCCTGATCATTTCCTTGAAATTTCCTGCGCATTTCCTATATCACGCCGAAGGCGGCATTCATCCATTTCACTGTTCAGACAAAATCCAAAACCTGTTCTCGTTGTTCTCGTCAGTTCTCGTTTCTCAACAATTTTCATTATAAAACAGCAAGAAAAAGAAGAATTTCCTGATCATTTCCTTGAAATTTCCTGCGCATTTCTTGTTTACGCCGAAGGCGGTATTCATCCATTTTGCTGTTCAGACAAAATCTAAAACCTGTTCTCGTTGTTCTCGTCAGTTCTCGTTTCTCAACAATTTTCATTATGAAACAGCAAGAAAAAGAAGAATTTCCAGATCATTTCCTTGAAATTTCCTGCGCATTTCTTGTTTACGCCGAAGGCGGCCTTCGTCCATTCCACCCTTCGTCCCTTCGCCCATTCACCCAATTAACCGTTTAACCGACGTTAACCGTTTCCACGTCTCAGAATTCCCCTTATCGGAAGATTCTAAAATTTCAGCATACAAATCAACAAGACCAAAAGGGATAATTCTGTAAAAACGTTAGGGTTGTAGTTTACAAGATGTTCATTGCAAAATCGAAGGTGGTTCCGGGCTTGATTTCGCGCACGGGCATACCTTGTTTGAGCACGATCATCTCGCGGCGCTTGTTGTACGGGTTTTTCTCGTACTCGCGCAGGGTGATGCGGTCATTCTCAACCCAGAGTGCGGTTGCCTCGCGCAGGCCCACGACGGTGATTTCGGGATTGACGCAGAGGAATTCCTCAATGCGGTCTTGGCGCGATTCGCCGGCGTGTGTCAGAGCATCCTCCACTTCGGTCGGGTACGGGTCGATGTAGTGGGGGTTGATCTGGAAGGGCACGAAATCGAAGCAGTCGAAGCTTTCGGGCATAATGATGGGCATATCGTTGGTGGTGCGGAGTGTGGGGCAGGCCACGTTGGAGCCGGCGCTCCAGCCCATATAGGGAGCCCCTTCGCGCACGCGGCGGCGGATGGGTTCTACCAGCTTGTTGCGATGGATTTCGTAAACGAGGTGGAAAGTGTTGCCGCCGCTCACCATCACGGCGTCGCAGGTGTTGACCAGCTGCACGGGATCGCTCACCGCGTGAGTGGAAACGATGTCGGCATCCAGACCGAAATTCTTGAAGCAATTCTTAACCTTTTCAGTGGCAGCATTGTAACTTGCCTCTAAGGTCTCACCGTTGCGCACCACTGCGTACGGCAGGAAAGCGATTTTCATTTTCTTCTGCGTGCCCAGGAACTCCTGAATCAGAGGCATACACCAGCCCAGGTACGTTTCCTTGTAATTGGTCGAATTGCTGATTAATAAAAGTTTCATATCGTTGTATATTGATTTTTAATATGCAAAATTACACATAATTTCACAATCATACGAGCCGCGGTCAAAAAAAAATGCAGAATTATTCCATTTTTCGTCTTGCTGATTGATAGGTTGAAAATTTTAGAAGTTATTCCGATAAATGGAATAAAATAAAAATCCCCTTAAATTTTCCTGCGCATTTCCTCTTTTCCGCCAACGGCGGAAGTCCAAAGTCTCGTGCATAAGCCCAACTCTGTTCTCGTCGTTCTCGCTTTTCTCGCCGTTCTCGCCGTTCTCGTCGTTCTCGCCATTCTCGCTTTTCTCGCCGTTCTCGACTTTTCTCCAGTCAATTAATCGCTAAATTGTGAAATAACAATGGAGATAAAGGTCCGCTGCAGTCGCAAAAGGCAAAAAGCGAGTTTCCACTCTCAACTCTTGTGAAAATCGGTGCCGAAGAATTGCAAATTTTTTCGTACCTTTGCTCCCTCAATTTTAGCGCATTTTTTTTATGGCAGAATCCGACTTATTGACCAAATTAGAAGAGATTTACAAACGCTGGCTCCAGATTGCAGAGGACGTGGCACAGCCCGACGTGATGTCGGATATGAAACGCTACATCAAGCTCAACAAGGATTACAAGGATCTGGAACCCGTTGTGGCCGCATACAAGAAGTACAAGAACATCATTGAGAACATCGCCAGCGCGAAGGACGTGCTCCTCAACGAAAAGGACGAGGAGTTCCGCGCAATGGCGAAGGAGGAACTCGACCAGCTCACCGCCGAGAAGGATGCTTCCGAGGATGACATCCGCCTGCTCCTGCTTCCCAAGGACCCGCAGGACGGCAAGAACGCCCAGGTGGAAATCCGCGCCGGCACCGGCGGCGACGAGGCCAGCATCTTCGCCGGCGACCTCTACCGTATGTACCAGCATTTCTGCGACAAGAAGGGCTGGAAAATCGAGGTCATCTCGATGACCGAAGGAACCGTCGGCGGCTACAAGGAAATCGTCTTCCTCATCAAG
>JAZQOJ010000075.1:0-3003 GCA_045627805.1 Bacteroidales bacterium | reverse complement strand
CGTGCCCGCCGAGATAATCTCGTTCACACTGACAATCGTATTGACGGGGAACTTGGGCGAGCCCACGGTGCCGGCATTGACGATGACGAGGTCTTCGCCCTGGTGCTTGCGTGCGAAGGCGAGCATCGTGCGGGTGGCATTCTCACGCCCGATGCCCGTAAAATGGAAGCGGTCGGCCCAGTCGCCCACTTCCTGTGGCACAGCGGCAAACAGCGCGATGCTCAGCTTGGGTTTCTTATGTCGCAACAACACATCCAAATCGCCAGATGGTGTATAGTCTTGTCTTTCAACAGTTGTTGTATTGTCTTGATTCGTATATTCTTTTGCAGCGGCATCTTGCGCGAAGACAAAAGTGTAAGCCGACAGCATCACAATGAAGGTTAACAGTGCTTTTCTCATAAATTCTCTATTTTGAATTAGTCTTTAAGGCAGCGAACAGAATAGCCGTTGGCCGTATATAAGTCATAGCTGGTCACCACAGAATAGTTATAATTCAACTCACGGGCGTACGCATATATGCTGCTGGGTAGTGTATAACGAGTAGTGGACCAAAAGCAAGCGGATTTGCCAAAATCTCCAGTGTTTCCATAATTTCTGCTGCCAGCGGGGAGAGCAGTAAAGCCCGTGGCGTTGTTGTTACTCAAATTATTGCCGATAGCGCAATCACTTGCGCTCGAGTTCCATCCTGAGGTAGAAGCCAGTGCTTTTGCGATTTCAGCGGCTACTGAGCTGTATCCACCGCAAAGGTAGTTAAACTGACTGGCCACATAATCGGTTAGTTGCGTCCATTCGGAATCGCTGGGTACGTGCCAACCATCGGGGCAGATGCCCTGCACGCCACTCAGATTGGAAGATGAAGAGGAGGCCTCTTTCATTACTGCCGGCCAATTGTACAGATAGCCGTAGGTGCTGACATAAGCGCTGTTGTTGTTAGGATAATAACGGTAAGCATCAAATCCAGAACTTGCATTATTTCCGACGGGAATAGCAGTGCCGTCGCTGTAATGTGTGGTTTTCAGGTTTTCCTTCATCCAACACTGATTACCAATCTGCACTGTGTGGTAGATATTGCCGTCGTAGTCGGTAAGCGTAGGCATCCCAAGGCAAGGCAGCCCACCATCTGACAAATTAAAATTCAGCACGAAATTTTCAGAAACGAACTGCTGCTGTTGAATATGCTGACTTCGGTACTCTACACCATCCTTAATGAAGTATCCGATATAGCTCATCTGATCTCCTGGTTGGAATGCATAACTGCCCTGCCCTTTGTCGCTTTTCAACTGGATGGTCAAGGGTTGCCCATCTCTCAAATACTGGATTTTGTCCGTACCGGCATTGCCAGTATTGAGCATTTTTATGGAGGCACTTTCCTGGCCGCTACGTGCATTCAGCACGTAGCCTTGCGGAGTGCTCAACTGCACCCGGAAAGTATGTATGCCCACCGGCAATTCTTGGCTGTAGGTTGTAATCCGTTGTCCATTGAGGCTGTTGACGTCCAGCTGCACCCTGCCGGCCTTCGGCATCTGCAATGAGAAATCGGTCTCGCCTTCAAAGGGATTGGGCACATTTTGTGAAAGTGCGAAAGAGAAATTTGCGTTGTGGTCTTCAATGCCCACCGAGCTTGTTGTGTATATGGTATCTGGATAGTAGATGCTCTCCTGCCAATTCTGGGTCTCGTCCATAATGACAACTCGGTGTAACGGAATAAATTGATTGTTGACATCCCGTCCTGTAAAAGTCAGTGTGATATTCTGGGCAAAAAGGGAAAATGCCGACAACAGCAATGCCATAGAAGTAAGTAGTCTTTTCATATCCTCATATTATGGTGAACAAGAAAAATTGGCGAGGCAAAGATAAAAAAGTTTGTCGTTAACTATTATCCATTAAAACTTAAACTTCAAACAGGGAACTTTTAATGTTTTTAGTCTCGCAGACAGCGCACGGAGGCGCCATTCCGTTTATAGGCAGATGTGGATATGGTGACAGACAAAAAGGGGCCACCGAAACTCAAATAATAACCATACACATAATCCCGATTATCTTTCAGTGTAGTACTCCAAAAGCCGGCTCCGTTGCCAAAAGCCTGGAAAACAGGATAAGTATTAAGGTGATCCCATATTCCGGCAGGCAGTGCCGAGAAACCCGTAGCATTGTTGTATTCCGGGGAATTTCCTACCGCACAAGAATCAATACTGCTGTTCCATCCCGTAGTTGAAGCCAATGCCTTGCCAATGAATGTGGAATCATTGCCACAAGCATATTGGCTCTGACTGCTCACGTAATTTATAAGCTGAATCCATTCAGCATTTGAAGGCACGTGCCAGCCATTAGGACAGATGCCCTGCACGCCGCTCGGATTAGAGGAGGAAACAGAGGCCGTTTTCATGGCCGCCGGCCAGTTGTATAAAAAGCCGTAAGTGCTTACCGTACAGCTGTCTTCATTCGGGTAATAACAAAAACAATAAGGAAAGTGGTCACTCCAATAGTGATCAACGTCGCACAATGTTATGCCGGTACCATCGCTGAAGTGTGTGGCCCTCATATTCTCTCTCATCCAGCATTGCTGGCCGATCTGCACCGTAGGGTAAACATTTCCGTCATAGTCCGTGACGGCAGTATCACCATCGCAGAATTTTCCGTCATTTTCATTATAAACTGCTGGGGTGGTAAAACTTTCTTGGTTACCATAAAACGTACCGTCGCCGGTGGTGACGTATGCGCGCACGTAATAGGTGACCGTCGGTATGAGTCCCGTAAGAGTACAAGTAAACGCTTCCGTGTTGCCTGTTGCCATAACCTTTGCGTCTGCGATAATCGGACTGGTCACCGTGGCATAGCAAACACCACATTCCACAATGGATGCGCCGCCGTCATCAACCACCATTCCGCCACAAGTGGCTGTCGTTGGGTCCACATCCGTGACAAGGTCCGTGGTGACAATAGGACTAACAAGTGTACTATCATCTTTGACACAACGAACAGAAAAATAATTTCCGGAAGAAT